>NZ_JBFRGC010000004.1:0-338585 GCF_052115145.1 Paenibacillus sp. 2TAB26 | reverse complement strand
CTATAATAACGAGCGACCGCAGAGAAAACTAAAAAAACTGACGCCTGTTGCTTACAGACGTCAGCTTTCTGCCTAGGTGTTTTTTGCAATGTCTACAAATAGGGGTCTTGACCACGCTAGGATGGGTGCTTTCCTATTTATACTTTGCTTAACCTTTCAGCCTAGTCTGCATAAATACAACTTCATCAGCTAACTTCTCGATACGCGCAATGATGTCCTTATTTGCAATTTGCTGCTGCTCATCAAAATGTTCATCATGAATATAAACATGCCCCGGGGCTACATAAGCTCTAAAATAACCAGCTATCGGCTTCAGTTGATTTTCAACTACGAGGTAATGATGACTGGTTCCTCCAGTTGCGATAAATCCCATTACTTTGTTAGATATTTTGGGAACGGGAACGAGATCAAATAGATTTTTTAATACGCCGGTAATCGACGACTGAAAAATCGGAGTGCCGATAATATAGAAATCAGCAGTTGTTATCATCTCAATTACCTTTTGTGTATCTTCATTGTAGTCGGATATATTGCTTCCATCGCAAAATTGTACGTTTTTGTAATGCCGCATATCCAGAAAATCCACTTCAATATCCGGATATTTGTTCCGGACAACGTCTAAGCTCGCATCTACAGCCGCAGCTGTTTTTGATCCCAAAATAGTACCTGAAATGCCCAACAATTTCATCCTTTTCACGCTCCCGCAAATTTTATATTGTTTTTTATTCCGTTTTTGATTAGACACTTTTTAAACTATAATGTATATTATATTGAGGTCATTTGTTCTTTGTCAATGACCATATCCACAGCGTTGACATGATCTAACAGATAAGATACATTTATTATATATTTTAATATACTATATATAAATATAAAGGGAGAGAACCTTTCGTGAGCAATGAACAACCAGATCTATTTACAGATATAACGATTATTGGCGGCGGTCCAACAGGGATGTTCGCTGCGTTTTATGCTGGGATGCGGCATGCAAGCGTGAAAATTTTGGACAGTATGCCTCAGCTCGGCGGGCAGTTGGCCGCTCTATACCCTGAGAAATATATATATGATGTTGCTGGATTCCCTAAGGTGACAGCCCAGCAGCTTATTCATAATTTACAAGAACAAATGAATCATTTCCCTGTGCAGGTTTGCCTGGAAGAAAAGGTTCAGCAAGTAATTAAGAAGGACGAGCATCATTTTGAAATCGTAACCGATAAAGGAATACACTATAGTAAAACTGTCATTATTACCGGCGGCATAGGCGCATTTGAGCCGCGTCGATTAGAGCTTCCAGAAGCCAAACCTTTCGAAAACACAAACTTGCAGTATTTTATAAGTGACTTGAATCAGTATAGCGGCAAAAGGGTGATCATTAACGGAGGCGGCGATTCCGCGGTCGACTGGGCGCTTATGCTTGAACCGATTGCTGAAGAGGTTACGCTCATTCATAGGCGGGACAAGTTCCGCGCTCACGAGCACAGCGTCGAAAATCTTCTAAAATCGAAAGTGAATGTCATTACACCAGCGGAGATTACAGAGCTGCACGGGGATGAACAGATCGAGAAAATAACGATTACGTTTGGCAAAACAGGAGAAACACGCGAACTCGCATGCGACGCGCTCATCGTTAATTTTGGTTTTGTTTCCTCGCTTGGTCCCATTTTGGAATGGGGATTAGAAGTGGAGAACGGCTCTATCGTCGTTGATACTCGAATGGAAACGAATATTAAAGGGATCTTTGCAGCTGGAGACATTACAAGCTATCCCGGCAAAATAAAGCTTATTGCAGTTGGTTTCGGAGAAGCTCCTACTGCCATTAATAACGCTAAGGTTTATTTGGACCCTACCGCTAAACTCTCGCCCGGCCACAGCAGTAATCTGAAGCTTTAACCACAGAAAAAACAAGAACAGTGAGATATAAATGCTACCTCACTGTTCTTGTTTTTGTCTCTTTTTTATGGAATAGGTACATCTTTGTCCGCCTTTGGCAAGACACTCGGATCTCGAAACCTCTACATCGCCCAGCATCGTTTCAAACAGCTTCAATTCACATTGGCAGGCATGCTGATATTTGGTCGCTACTTGCTCAATTGGGCAATTATTTTCTTTCAAAATAAATTGTTCGTTGTTGATCTTTTCCCATTCCACCATATATCCATTCTCGTTCTGAATTTCTGCGAGTGCCTTCACTCTATCCTCAAGCTCTTTGCTTTGCATGCTCGATTCGTATTTTTTAGTCATTTTGTTTTTGCGGCCTTCAAATAACGACTCTACCGCCGACGAGCCAAGCTGATCGGTAAGCTCATCCAATAATTCAAGCGTTAAGGTATGATATTTGCGCGGGAAAAATCCGTCTGCTTGCTCCGTTAAACAATAAACCGCTGTTGGTCTGCCCATCGCTTGTCTGATGGTTTTCGATGAGATAAGATTATCCCTCTCCAGCGATTGAATATGACGTCTAACGGCCATTACCGTAATTCCCAGCTCTTCCGTAAGGTCCTTTGTACTTAAATTACCCTTCGTCTTCAGCAGTTGAAGAATATATTCTCTTGTAGAAAGCTGTCCTTGATCTATGTTGGTCATTCCTAATCACCTTCCGATAATTGTCATATGAAATATTTCATGTCTGAAATGAATACTGCAATAATAACATTTTCTAAAATCAATGTCTCCACTCTGCAATAATTCATCCTGCTATTCATCTTCATTTATCGGAATGGATCATCAAAATTAGATTTGATCTTTTATATACTATTATATATAATAAATTTAATAATTCAACTCCATCCTTTTTTCCAATTCTAAGCGAGGTGCATACATGATGATAGAAATAAGCGAAAAAGCAGAGTCCATTATTAATCAGATGGTTATCGATTCAGGAAATGATCGTACGTTTTTGCGAGTAGGTGTTGAAGATGGCGGCTGCAGCGGATTATCCTATAACATCAAATTGGATGATACCATTACAAACGATGACCGCTCCTTGCAAACGGATCATATCAACGTGGTGTGGAACACTCAGAGCGAGCCTTATTTGGCGGGGGTGAAAATTGATTATGTGGAGCAAGGCATGACTGGCGGCTTCACGATTGATAATCCCAATGCTAAAGCAACCTGCGGCTGCGGAGCTAGCTTTCGTACGGCGACCTTCAAAGGCAAACGCGAAAAATGCGATGAATAACCCTCTCCTCCCATTCGGAACGAGGCATTTTTTTATCACACTTATTATACATTTATATTGACTAAGTATGAAATATCAATTAAGCTGTAAGTATAACTTACCAAATCAACTTATGGAGGAATGAACCATGTCACATCAATTACCTGAACTGCCTTATGCAAACAATGCTTTGGAACCGCATATCGACGAGCAAACGATGATGATTCATCATGACCGCCATCATAATACGTATGTAACAAACTTAAACACCGCTTTGGCGAACTATCCTGAGCTTCAGCAAAAAAGCTTAAATGAGCTGCTTCAAGATTTAAAAAGCGTCCCTTTAGATATTCGGACAGCCGTACAGAACAATGGAGGCGGACACGCCAACCACTCTTTATTTTGGGAATCGATTGGACCGAGTGGCGGAGGATTGCCTGCTGGTCATTTGGCAGATGCTATCGATAAAGAATTAGGCGGCTTCGACTCGTTTAAGGAGCAGTTTACGAAAGCAGCTACAACTCGTTTCGGCAGCGGGTGGGCGTGGTTAAGCGTAGATCATAAAGGCCATTTGTTCGTTTCGAGCACGCCTAATCAAGATAGTCCGCTTATGGATAATCTGACTCCTATTTTAGGACTTGATGTTTGGGAGCATGCTTATTATCTGAACTACCAAAACAAACGCCCTGATTATATTTCGGCATTCTGGAATATCGTGTTGTGGGATGTTGTAGCAGAACGATACGAAGCGGCTATCAATTAAGATGACAACGGATTATAAAAAGCTAGGCTGCTGCATGGCAACCTAGCTTTTGTCATGCTTATGGCGACTCCAAAATGCTGCCGTCACTGCCGTCGTCAACCTTTGATTCTACGCTTGTCATTGATTTCATTAACTCCGTTACGGTCACGAATTGAAAACCCCGTTTATCCAGCTCGTACAGTATTGTCTCCAAGGCTTTGACTGTCTGCTGAGAACCAGGAATGTAATCATGCAGCAATACAATGTCTCCGTTTCTTGCGTTATTCAAAACTTTGTTTACAATTTTGTTCACGCCAGGGCTTCGCCAATCATTTGTGTCTTGATGCCATGACCACAAAATCGTTGTGTAACCTAATGTTTTCGCAACCTGAATTGAATTTTCATTGTAATAGCCTCCGGGCGGGCGAAATAAAAGCGGCTTTTTCCCCGTCAAGGCTTCTAACGCATTTTCAGTTTTTACAATCTCATCTCGAATAGTCGCTTGGCTTATCGATTTCAAGAAGTAAACATGATTAAACGTATGATTGGCTACCTCATGTCCTTCTGCAATTTCTCGCTTAATTGTTTCCGGGTAAAGCTTCACCTTGTTGCCCAGTACAAAAAATGTTGCTTTCGCATTGTATTTCTGCAACAAATCGAGAATAACTTCCGTTGTTTTCGGATATGGCCCATCATCAAAGGTTAAAGCAATTTTCTTATCCTCCGTAGGAACCTCCCACACAATTTCCCCCCGCTTCTCATAAAAAAAACGGTCCTTTTTAATTGGTGCTGAGAAACCTACCAGAAAAACGAACATGAGCAGCAATAGCAGGCCACGCTTACTAATGGACAACGGTTTTCCTCCTAGCGGCTTATCGATATGTATGACGAGATGGATTCGGCAGCTCCATAAGGAGCTGCCGATATCAAGTCTTATTAACGGAGAGGAGCGGTTATTGCATTGCCAATATCGCGAATCATGATGGTCACGTCATTCGCTAACGTCTTCAATGGATGACCATTAGTCATGCTCGTGTTCATCGTTTGTATTTTCTTATGCATACCTTGATCGGATGTCACATGAATGTTGTACTCAGGGTATTGCCCTTTTAAGGCAGCATGCACTTGTTTCTCAATAATGGCTTTTTTGCCGATGTTATCAACATCTAGGCCTACGATTGCATCTTTATTATGAATGACGACTGTTGCTTTTTTCACACCGCTAACTTGCTTAGCACGGTTAGCTAATTGACCAGCGCTTTTATTATGATCCATTCCGAGGCGATGTACCGTTCCATCGGTGCCATTCATACGATTTGTGCCATTGAGACTGTTGGTTCCATTCATTCCATCACCGTCAATACCATAGGTGCGATTAGCACTATAAGGATTGGCGCTGTATGAATTGTTATTATTCACTAAAGGATCGACACCATATGCTCTATTATCCAAATTGTTATATCTTCTATCCGTCATATTAGTGCCGTGAGGAACCATTTTTGATTCAATACGATTCATGTCGTTTTTAACTCTCATTGATTTTTGGTTCACCGTATGGTTTTGACCACATGCCGATATCGAAAATCCAATAGCAAGCACCATAACTGAAGTAAGAACCGGTTTTAAATGTTTTTTCACTACATAACACCTCCTGTTTAATGATAATAAGTTGTGCTAAATGTGATCATTCATACATGGAAAAAATATTTCAAGCAACAACGGCATTTAAGATAACCTTTTTATTCGTTTATATAGCACTTCAGGCGTAATATCGGGACTGCCTGCATTAATGCGCGGTATTTCCAGTTTATTAATCCCTTTTTTGGCCAAACCAGGTTTTGTTGTATAGCCATAACTAACGCCTGCCCTCAGCATCGTTGGAAACAAAGTCTTAGAATAGATGCCAAAAGGATAGCTGATCGAATCCGGATTTTTCACTCCTGCTTTTTTCAGCAAATTCACGCATGTTTGAGTGTCCTGCTTAACGCGTGACTTATGAAGCTCTAGTGCATTTTTCCCGCCGGCTTTTTTATTTACATAAGTTAATGCACTTTTCTCCCCAACCTTCTGATGCAATTGATTGGTATGGCATTGAAAATCGATACTTGTTGATTTGGCCATCATTTGTTTTAATTGCGCGTAAGACAAATGCGGTATCGTCTTAGATGGCTTCTCTAAATAGCTTGTAATCGTAAAATTAACTGCTGGAATGGATAATTCTTTTAGGATCGGATAAGCCACTTTGTAAAAACTTTCATATCCGTCATCAAATGTGATCAATACGGCATTGCTCGGTACGGCGCCGCCAGCCAAAAAATGACGAAAGTCCTCCAGTCTAATGAACTGGTAGCCCTTGCTCCTTAAATAAATTAGCTGATCCCGAAAGAGCATCGATGAAATCGTCGAAGAGCTTGAATCTTTATCGTGAACATGATGATACATTAGAACAGCGACTTTATCCTTATACACACCAGATGAGCTCTTTGCCGAAACAGAGGAGGAACTTATAAGTATTAGAAAAACCAGACTCAGCATGAAGGTCATTCGAAAAATGATGTTCATTTTGTCGATTTGCTCCTTTCTCATGAACTCAGCTGTTCTCAAATTTTTGCTATATCCTCTGAAGGGTCATAGTCATAAGGTCTGCAAAGCACCAGCAATCATACATGGTAAAAGTAGCTTCCATTCCTTAAAATAACAGGCTTCCAATCCTCCCAAGCAGGGATGGTTTTTTTTTGCACGCAAAAAAGGAACAGTATCCGCATTCTACATAAGCGGTTAACTGTTCCCTCTACATTTGATTTTCCATCGTTTAATCCTCAACATTTCTTACATCTACAGATACATGCAATATTTGCTCGCCCGTGCCTCTATATACACCTTTAACCGGCACAATATCTTTATAATCCCGTCCGTGCCCAAGCTTTACATAACGCTCTCCAACAGGATCAACGTTAGTTGGATCAAAGCTGCACCAGCCTAGTCCGGGTACAAACGCTTCAACCCAAGCATGCGAAGCTTGCTCGAAATCAGCGCTTCCTCCCTGCAAATCACCAACAAAGTGATAGCCGCTTACGTATCTGACTGGAATGCCAAAAGCTCTGCAGCTTGCGATCATTAAATGCGCAAAATCCTGACATACGCCGCGTTTGCTCAAAAACATATCCGATGTTTTCGTCTTTACATCTGTCGCTTCAGGATCATAAATGAACTCGCTCCTAATCTTTGTAGACAGCGCACTTAGCCAATCGAGAACGCTGGCTTGACTGCTCGAGCTTGCGCTCAAAATTTCACCAGCAAATTGCTCCACCTCAGACGTAACAGCTGTATATTCGGTCGTAAGCAAAAACTCGGTGAAACGGTTGGCAGCTTCATCTGTTCTTAACCAGTTCCATGCCTGCTCTGGCGGCCGCTTGCTTAAGTATTGTTCACGTTCCTCCGACGTTGGCGCCTGCTTCGTAACAACGGTCATAGATGTTCGAATGGTAAGCCGCTTATGGGGACCATTAACCGAGAACGCATGAACACGGTTGCCAAAATAGTCCTCATAGGTGAACAAAGAGGCATTCGGTTCAATCGAAATCGCTTGCTGGTAACAGGACTGCCTTTCATTGGTGCTGGGCGTTAGTCTAATTTCATTGACACTGTCCGTCACTGACTCTGCATACTCGTACTGCGTGACATGTGAAATACTGAGCTTCATGCGCTTGCCTCCCCCATACGAAAAAAGGTTTTGGCAAAAGCCATCCCAAGCTGCTGACAAGCATCAAGCAAATGAGCAACGATCGTTCCATTCCGATCAATGACCATATCCTCTCGCTCAAGACACGCCAAATCCGCTTTCACCTTGCTCACTTGGCGGATTACTTTCTCATGTGCGGTGCGAAGCTGTTTATCCTGCAGTTCAATATGCCGCATATGTTCATCAAGGGTATGCAGTGCAAAATGAAGAGACCGCGGAAACACACCATTAAGAACAACAAATTCAACGATCGACTCCACAGAGATGCCATCAGCATAATAACGACGAAACGCTTGATAGCCGCTAACCGAGCGCAGTACGGCCTGCAAATATGGATATGCCCTTGCATTGTCCCAATCCTCGCCGCTAGCTGCGTTGCCCACTGCCTTGATGATGCGCAGCGTATTCTCAGAGCGCTCCAAGTATCGCCCGCATTCAATGAAATGCCATTCATTTTCCCTTGGCATGACGGATTGGCTGACCCCTTGAAATAGCGCCGTCCATTCCTTGATTCTTCCGAAAAACAAATGTGGAGATTCACGCAGCAAATCATCAGGCTGCTTCTCCCGCAGCCACAAATAAAAAGCATTTGTTGCATCCCACATTTCACTTGGCAACTTCTCGCGCAATGTACGAAGATTGCCGCGAGCATGACTGACGCAGGAAACCAAAGAGTTCGGATTATCACGATCAAGCGTCGTGTAGAACAGAACATCACGTTCATTGTAGCTGCTATATTGCTGCTCATAAGCCTCTCGGCTGCCAAGAGCATCTACAATTCTTGCCCATTTCGAATAAGACACCATCTCGTCGCCCTCCAGCTTTCCTTTTAGGCTTGGCGTGTCGTCGTCAACCTGCAGGTGGTAATGAACATCAATTAATCTAGCATGATTCTCAGCACGCTCCATGTAGCGGCCTATCCAAAACAACGCTTCTGCATTCCGGTTCAGCATATCAATCCCTCCTGTTAATTATCGTTTTAGGACCCACGTATCCTTGACTCCGCCGCCCTGAGAAGAGTTGACCACAAGTGAACCTTCCTTCATCGCAACACGTGTTAAACCGCCCGGAATGACATGAGTCTCTTCACCCATCAAAGCAAATGCGCGCAAATCAATATGCCGGGGCGTCATGCCGCCATCCACCATAACCGGCGCTCGCGAGAGCTTCATCGTCGTCTGGGCGATATATCGCTCAGGTTCCCGCTTAATAGCTTCAGCAAAAGCATGAATCTCGGGCAGGGAAGCGCTTGGACCAATCAACATGCCATAGCCCCCCGAAAGCGATGTCTCCTTCACGACGAGCTGATCCAAGTGTTCCAGCACATAATCACGTTCCTCCTTGCGCGTTAAAATGTACGTTGGAACGTTATGCAAAAGAGGCTCTTCTCCCAAATAGTAACGAATCATGTCTGGAACATACGCGTAAACGGCTTTATCATCTGCCACGCCTGTTCCCGGCGCATTAGCGATTGCTACATTTCCGGCACGATAAGCGTTCATGAGTCCAGGTACACCAAGGAAGGAATCCGGCTGAAAGGCAAGCGGATCAAGAAAATCATCATCAATGCGTCGATAAATAACATCCACTTGACGAAGTCCGCGCAAATCACGCAAATAAATTTTGTGGTCTTTGTATACGAGGTCCCTGCCTTCAACGAGGTGAATGCCCATCTGCTGCGCCAAAAAGGTATGTTCATAATAAGCTGAATTATAAGCACCAGGAGTGAGCAGCACGATCAAGGGGTCGCGTTTGCCGCTTGGAGAAAGCGCGCGAAGTGAGCTTAGAAAACAATTTAAGCTGCGGTCAATACTTTGTACTGAGCTTGATAAATACAAATCATGAAATAGCTCATTCATTAACGTTCTGCCTTTAAACAAATAAGAAAAGCCTGATGGAGAACGCAAATTATCCTCCAGCACATAATATCGGCCTTTCTCATCACGAATCAAATCAATGCCCGATGCTGTAATATATACACCGCCTGGAACATGTAGACCAGCCATTTCAGGCCGAAAATAAGTATTTGAAACAATCATTCTACGAGGAATGATACCGTCTGCTACAATTTTTTGTCCGTGATATACATCATGAAGGAATGCATTCAAAGCTTTGATTCGCTGCCTTACTCCTCGGTCAACGCCATCCCATTCATGCTTCGGTATGACGCGAGGGATATAATCGAACGGAATCGTTCGCTCAAGCGGCTCATTTTGCGCACCGCTGTACAGCGTGAAGGTAATGCCCTCCTCCATCATTCTTTGATTAATCGCGTTTTGCCGGACTGCAAGCTCAGTTGGATTCATTCTTCCGAATAATCGATGAACGCTTTCGTAGTGGTCACGAACAGAAAAGTCCTTATCGAACATTTCATCGTAAAAGGTCTGAGCATCGTAATATTGCGATTGCGACTGTTTGGCCGTCGACATGACAACCGCCTCCTTCATGATGGCCGCTATACCAGTTTGGTACTAGCTAGGGGGAAAATCGATCAATTTTGTTGATTTCACGTTAAAAAACTTAACATTAATTACATATTTGTATCGGAATGTTAGGATAATCATACTAAATTCTAAATATTGTGTCAACTTATATAACACGAAAGCAGGAACCCTCAAATGAGAGAATTCCTGCTTTTTCTGAGCTGCATTACCTATTCGGATTGGTTTAATTGCTGCAAATCCTTTGTAACTTTATCAACCATATTAACGAATGAAGCCAGTTCTTGGGATCGAGCTGCTTGATTACGGGCCTCAACCGAGGTTTGCTCCGATTCAAGGCGCACTGCGGATAGCTTCTTATCGATTTCCTCAAGCTTTGACTGTATCCCTTCAAGTGCGTTCCTTGATGAAGCGGCCAGCTTGCGCACTTCATTCGCAACAACTTCGAAGCCTCTCCCATTCTCGCCAGCTCTCGCAGCTTCTATCGCAGCATTAAGACCTAACAAATGCGTTTGATCCGATATGCCTCGAATCAAAGTTCCCATTTCGTTAATGCCTTCAAGCTCTTCACGAAGCTCACCTAATAGTGTATGCGTCTTATCCTGAGATTGCGAAGTCGAAATCGCAGTTGCCGCAATCGATTGTGCACCCTCGTCCAGTTCAAACATAAGTGAAGCAAGCTCTTGCACAGCACTCGTAACAGTCGTCAGCATGATGGAACGATTGTCTGCCAGCTCTTGAATTTTTTTCTGTTCATGCTGATTGTAAGCTTCAAGCACGAATTGCGAGTCCAGATTGAACAATTTCGTCAAAGCATGCACAACATCCTTCCAGCGTTCAGGAAGAACTCTTTTCAGTACGTTCGTCGATATGTCCAGATAAGTCATATATGTACCCAAATACCAGTCCGTCGTCAATCCAATTCGGGAATGAACAGCGCCTATTTTTATGCGGTTATCAATGTAAGCTTGGTCGATTACCCCCTCGGTAAGCGACATGTAATACCATATCTGCGTTTCCTTCAAACGCTCAATGGTGCTTACATTAGAAATAATAGCTACAAGCTCCGGCTGTTGGCCTATGCTTTCATAAAACCGGTCGACCACTTCATGGACAATATTTTGAAAAATGGGCTTGCATTCCGCTAAAATTTTGAGATCCTGCTCCGTAATGCCCGTGTATTCAATCTGCTTCTTGCGCTCTGCTGATAAATTAATCAAAATAGCCCGACTCCTTCGGTATATAGTAGACCACTATTACCTATTATATCGGAAAATATTCAAGAAACAGTATGATCATCTCAAATTCTTTTTAAACCTTGATGAAGAAAAGAAAAGCCGATAGACAATTGTCTATCAGCTTCTCTAATACTCAGGACAATTTTTTATCGATTGAGCAAGCTTCCTACATAACGAAGCAATTCATTTGAACATACCGAGCAGTAGCTATGCTCATCCATAAGACGTTTCGTTACTTCATTAATTCGCTTCAATTGACTCTCATCCGGTGTTTTTGTAGACGTCGTTATTTTCACAATATCCTTCAGATCAGCGAACAGCTTCTTCTCAACGGCTTCGCGCAACCGCTCATGACTTGTAAAATCAAACTTTTTCCCTTTCCGCGAATAAGACGAGATTCGAATCAAAATCTCTTCGCGGAACGCTTTTTTCGCATTTTCGGAGACGCCAATTTGCTCCTCGATGGAACGCATGAGGCGCTCATCCGGATCCATCTCTTCGCCTGTCAGCGGATCTTTAATTTTTGCCCAGTTGCAATACGATTCAATGTTATCCAAGTAATTTTCAAATAAAGTGCGGGCAGATTCTTCATAGGAATATACGAATGCCTTCTGAATTTCTTTTTTCGCGAGCAGATCGTATTCCTTGCGGGCCACCGAGATAAAATTCAAGTAGCGTTCACGCTCATCCTTCGTAATGGATGGATGGTGATCCAATCCTTCCTTAAGCGCACGCAAAACATCAAGCGCATTAATACATTGTGTATCCTGCTTAATAAGCGCGCTGGAAATTCGGTTAATGACGTAGCGCGGATCAATACCTGTCATGCCTTCCTCTAAGTATTCGTTTTGCATTTCCTTCAAATCTGCTTCCTTGAACCCTTCTACTTCCTCGCCGTCGTACATCCGCATTTTCTTCACAAGATCCATGCCTTGCTTCTTCGTTTCCTTCAGCCTCGTTAAGATGGAGAAGATGGCAGCAGCACGCAGCGCATGCGGTGCGATATGGATATGGCGCATATCGCTTTGTGCGATTAGCTTCTTATAAATTTTTTCTTCGTCGGACACTCGCAAATTGTAAGGGACCGGCATAACGATCATCCTGGAGTGCAAGGCCTCATTTTTCTTATTGCTTATGAACGATTTGTACTCCGATTCATTCGTATGAGCAATAATAAGCTCATCCGCGCTGATCAAAGCGAATCGGCCTGCTTTAAAGTTGCCTTCCTGCGTCAGTGAGAGCAAGTTCCATAAAAACTTCTCATCACACTTGAGCATTTCTTGAAATTCCATCAATCCGCGATTTGCCTTATTAAGCTCTCCGTCAAAACGATAGGCGCGCGGATCGGATTCAGATCCATACTCCGTTATCGTCGAGAAATCGATGCTTCCTGTAAGATCGGCAATATCTTGTGACTTCGGATCGGATGGACTGAATGTGCCAATACCAACACGGTTATCCTCAGAAATAAACACCCGCTCAACGAGTACGTTTTCAATATCGCCGCTGTATTCCGTCGTAAGCCTCATTTGGCATGAAGGGCATAGATTCCCTTCAATTCGAACACTGAGCTCTTTTTCAATATCAAGCCGAAGCTCATGGGGAATAAGATGAAGCGGATCCTCATGCATCGGGCAGCCTTTAATCGCATAAACGGCTCCACGCTCAGTTCTGGAAAATTTCTCAAGACCTTTTTTGAGCATCGTAACGATCGTGGACTTTCCTCCGCTGACCGGACCCATTAACAATAGAATCCGTTTGCGAACCTCCAGCCTGCGAGCTGATGAATGGAAATATTCTTCAACCAGCTTCTCTACCGCACGATCCAGCCCAAAAATCTCTTGATCGAAAAATTTATACTGCTTGTTGCCGCCAACATCTTCCACCCCATGAGATTCAATCATTTCATAAACGCGAGAATGTGCTGTCATGGCCGGGGACGGGTCCTTCCTTAACAAATCAACGTAATCCTTGAATGTTCCTGTCCAAGCAAGTTTCTCGCTCTCAGCCTGATACTCCGATATTCGCTTGAAAATGTCCATACCGTGCCTCCTCCCATCGCTTCCGCATTCCACTTATCATTCTACGCCCGGGATTTGTCTCTAGACGCTCTATCGAGTGGTGCCAACTTTTATTGAGGTATTACATTCCTATGCTTATTCGAGGAGATAATTGCACACTATTTTTGTCCTTCATCCATCAAAAAACGACAAGTGCGCAAAATCCTTTGCTATAATGATTCATAAGCATCAATGGAAATGAACGTGGAGAGGAGTTAGCAAACGTGGCAGTAGCACGCGAAGAAGAGCTCTACAAACCTATAAAAAAGTATTATGAGCAGCTTGGGTATGCAGTAAAAAGCGAGGTCCTTCATTGCGATTTGGTCGCTATTCATCCTGAGCGAGCCGATACGATAATTGTCGAAATGAAAAAAACATTCAATCTCGCCTTGCTTTTGCAAGGGGTTGAACGTCTTCGATTAAATAGCCATGTCGTGCTGGCGGTAGAACGCAATCGAACGAAAAGCGGAGCGCACAACCAGCGCTTTGGCGATTTGACTGAACTGTGCCGAATGCTTGGACTCGGATTTATGACCGTCACCTTCTATAAAACAAAGCCGCCGGTCATCGATTGGTTATGTCAGCCGGGCGATCCGCCGCTTCGCGGAGTAAGGCGCAAGAAGCAAGCACAGCTGCTGACCGAGTTTAAGGAGCGCAGCGGCGACTATAACGTCGGCGGCAGCACAGGCCGCAAGCTTGTTACAGCATACCGCGAGAAGGCTCTGCGCTGTGCTTATGCGCTTCACACCTCGGGACCACTAGCGCCGCGTGAGGTCGCAGCCATTACAGGCTATAGACGCAGCGGCGAAACGCTGCGCAGCAATTATTACGGCTGGTTCGATCGCATTGAACGCGGCAAATACAGCCTGCGCCCTGAGGGCGCGGCTGCATTATCTGAATATAGCAATGTTATCGCTGAATGGTCAGCAACGGTTAGCTCCGCCCCGTAAATTCGCCGATCGCTTCAACAAACCGCAATACGCCTTGTTCTGTACGCGCTCCTGTATTATACGTGTAATTCAACCTTGCAGTGTTGCGCTGTGGATGATCGGCATAGAAAGAGCTGCCCGGCACAAACGCAACCCCTTTTTGAACCGCACACCGCAGGAGCGCCTCTGCATCCAATCCGTCAGGCAGCTCCAGCCATAGGAACATGCCGCCTTTCGGTTTTACCCAAGTGACACCTTCTATTGCCTGTCGCTCTAGGAGACCATGCATTTCAAGCATACGCTCGCCGTATGACTTGGAAATAAGACGGATATGACCATCGAGATCAAACCCTGTAAGCAATTGACTTAATATTTGTTGATCGATCGTACTCGAGTGTAGATCGGCAGCTTGCTTAGCTTTGGCTACCATGTTGATGACTTCGCTGTCTCCGATAGCCCAACCTGACCGCAGAGCAGGTGCTACCGTTTTAGAAAACGTACTCGTATAAAATACCGCGCCGCCCTCTACTTGTCCTTCTAATGAGAACAGTGTAGGGAATTGCTCTCTCTCATCAAATTTTATGTCACCATAAGGATCATCTTCAATAATTGGCATTTCATTTTGCTTGCAGAGAGCAAGTATTTTCTTCCTTCGCTCAACGCTCCATACACGTCCCGTTGGATTGCCGAATGTCGGTACAGCATAAAGCAGCTTCGGACGATGCTCGCGAATAAGACGTTCTGCATCCTCAGGAATGATTCCATGCTCATCACTCTCCGCTGCCACTACCTTTAAACCATGAAGAGCAAATACTTGCAAGCTTGCCAAGTAAGTAGGCTTCTCTACCAAGATTACATCTCCAGGCTCTGTAAGTACGCCAACGAGCAAATCAATCGCCTGCTGCGATCCAGTCGTCAGAATCATCTGATCTGGATTAACATGCATTTGCTTAACTGCCATGCGCTCACAAAGCTGCTCCCGCAATGGCAAATACCCAGCTGTCAAACCATACTGCAGTGCGCTTGCTCCAGCAGTAAATACGCGGTCTGCTGCTTCGCGCACGGCTTGTACGGGGAACAGCTCCTCAGCTGGAAGCCCTCCAGCAAATGAGATCATTTCCTTTCCTTGCGTCAGCTTAAGTATATCCCTGACCGCTGAAGATTTAAGCTCTGATACTCTAGATGAAAAACGATAATTCATATTGATTGTTCCTCCTCGCAAGCTATATTGCTATGCTTATACTCTCTATGTTAACAATGTGTTCACAACTTTTAAAGTTTTCTTTTTTGCCATCGTTGGTTATAATAAAAACAGCATACTTGGAGGTGTCCCACAGATGAACTTTATTATCGTTATGACTGTGTTTGCATTGTTCATTATTGCGATGCTTACCAGCTCTTACAATGACGACAAAACAAAAGGACTATAAGCCTGCTTTATCCGCTTATAGCCAGCGCAACAAAAAAATGAAGCTTCCCGAAGAGCATTAATACTCTTCTCGGGAAGCTTCATTTCGTTATACAGCATGCAAAAACGCTGATTAGCGTTGCAGAACTGCCATTTCTTCCATACATACACCACAAACATAGCGATCCTTGAAATCACGAACTTCAACCATTGAACCGCAAAAAACACACTTTGGACGGTAACGTTCCAAAATGATATGGTCACCTTGGACGAAAATTTCAACGGGATCGCCCTCGTTCATCAAATAACGTTTACGTAATGATTTTGGAAGTACAATACGTCCGAGTTGGTCCACTTTTCTTACTACACCTGCTGGTTTCATCACTTTCACCTCTTCTGTGTCTGGTTTCGCAAGCTATTTTTGAGAAACCTCTGCGTTATAGTCTTTCGATGGCACTTCAGTATTTCCTTCCTAATTTAATAATTTCTTAATATCCTGCAATAATTCTTTTTATTAGAGCAAAAAAATTCCAAAAAATGAGAAATAAATCAACATTTTTAATCGAGTCCTGGAAAATGATTTTGTCTAAGCGCTTCATACACGATAATTGCTGCAGAATTGGACAGATTAAGTGATCGCACCTTATCCGTCATCGGCAATCTCATGCAAGTTTCTATATTCGCATCTATAAGCTCCTGTGGCAAGCCCTTTGTTTCTTTCCCGAATACAAAGAAATCGCCATCCTGATACTCGAACTGTGAATACGTCTTCTTCGCTTTTGTACTTGCGTAGAAGAATCGGCCTTGCGGATAACTTGCGAGCACCTCATCGAAGGAATCATGATACTCGATATGTACCGAGTGCCAATAATCGAGTCCTGCCCTCTTCAAAGTACGATCGTCCGTATCGAAGCCAAGTGGTCTTACTAAATGCAAAATAGTGCCGGTTGCAGCGCATGTACGAGAAATATTACCTGTATTTGCAGGAATTTCTGGTTCTACCAAAACAATATGAAATGGCATAGTTTTGTTTCTCACCTCTCATTTTGCCTATTATACACGAAAATGACGAATATTTTTACACCCACTTTACGTACCGTTAATCTCAAGCATAATTTCAACCTTCATAATAGAACCATAATAGGCGGAAACACATGGAGGAGAGCTGAATCATGCGAAAAAAAATTTTGATCGTGGATGACGAACCATCTATTTCAATGTTGATTGAATTTAACTTAAAGCTGGCAGGTTATGATGTACGTTGTGTAGGTGATGGTGAAGCTGTATTCGAAATGCTTAAGCCTTTCCGTCCCGACTTAATTGTTCTAGATCTCATGCTGCCAAAAATGGATGGACTCCAAGTTTGCCGCGAGCTGCGCAAGCAAAGCAATGCTGTACCCATCGTTATGCTGACTGCACTTCAAGACGTAACCGATAAAATAGCTGGTCTTGATAATGGTGCCGATGACTATATGACTAAACCTTTTAGCCCGCAGGAGCTTGTTTCCCGTATTCAAGCTATTTTCCGCAGAGTTCAATCGCTTCCAGGCACTGCAGATGACACAACGTTCAACATTGGCCGCTTGAAGGTTCAGGTTGAACAGCGTGAAGTATTCATAGACGGCAAATCCGTTGAGCTTACGCCAAAGGAATTTGAACTGCTATTGTTCCTATGCCGCCACAAAGGAAAAGTGCTTAGCCGCCAGCAGTTGCTTCACGGCGTTTGGGATTACCATTTCCTCGGTGACACACGAATCGTCGACGTTCATATTAGCCATCTGCGCGACAAGATCGAGAAAAACGCTCGTACACCGGAATATATTATGACCGTCCGCAATGTCGGTTATAAACTAAATGGTCCTCATATTGCTGAGAGCAGTCTTGCCCAAGCTTAATGAACTTATAACGTCTATATCAAAAAAACAGCCTGCTTCTATATTAGAAGCAGGCTGTTTCTATTCTAGCAATTATAGGCGTGAAATTAAAACTACTTATTAACCGTTCCGTTTTTGGAAGTCAGCCATGAATTGTGCAAGCGCCTCGCAGCTCTCAAGCGGAACCGCATTGTATGTTGAAGCTCTTAGACCGCCAACATCGCGATGACCTTTCAAGCCTTCAAAACCTTCTTTCAACGACTCCTTAACGAACAGAGCCTCAAGCTCCTCCGTTTGAATACGGAAAGTAATATTCATAAGCGAACGGCTTTGCGGCTGAGCACAGCCCGTGTAGAAGCCGCTGCTTTGATCGATAGCGTCATAGATCAGCTTCGTTTTGTCGCGGTTGTACTGCTCAAGCTGAGAAACTCCGCCTTTTGCCTTGATCCACTCCAGAACCAGCTTCACCATATATACTGAGAAAGACGGCGGTGTATTGTACAACGAGCCGCTCTTCGCATGCGTGCTGTAACGGAACATCGTTGGAATCGTTTTGTTGCTGCTCTCGATAAGACCCTTACGAATGATGACAACGGTAACGCCTGATGGACCTAGGTTTTTTTGTGCGCCGGCATAAATGACGCCAAATTTGCTCACATCAATCGGTCTGCTCAAAATATCACTGGACATATCCGCAATTAGTGGCACATCACCAGTGTCAGGGAATTCTTGGAACTGCGTTCCGCCGATCGTTTCATTTGATGTTAAATGTACATAGGAAGCATTGCTTGGAACTTCAATTTCTGACAAAGTCGGCATACGCATAAATTTGTCAGCTTCAGTCGAAGCGGCAATAACCGTTTCTCCGACAAGTTTCGCTTCTTTAAGCGCTTTGTCAGCCCAAGCTCCTGTCATGACGTAAGCGCCTGGCTTGCCAGGCTGCAGAAGATTCAGAGGAAGCATAGCAAACTGTGTGCTCGCGCCGCCTTGCAGCAATAAAACTTCATAGTTTTCTGGAATTCCGAACAATTCACGAAGCAGGGCTTGCGATTGATTGTTCACTTCTTCATACATTTTGCTGCGGTGAGACATTTCCATAATGGACATCCCTGCGCCCTGATAATCAACAAACTGCTCCTGGGCTTGCTTCAGCACCTCAAGTGGTATTGCGGCTGGTCCTGCATTAAAATTAAATGCTCGTGTCATCTTCGGATACCCACCTCTGTTTCTTTATTTATGATATGGATATGATAGCAATTTTGAAGGGCTGCATCAAGTGTATTCCGCATATTAAATAAATTAAAAGTCGAACGTATGACGCAATACTGTCAATAAACATTCGGATTTCGTTCATTTTATCTTTACAAACCATAAAAAAACGGGTCCCAGAGGGACCCGTTTCTTATATTTCTTGAACCATTGATTAGCAATCGTAGTAAAGGCTGAACTCATGCGGATGAATACGGATTGCAACAGCTTTAGCTTCTTGACGTTTTACTGCAACGTAGTTGTCAATGAAGTCTTTTGAGAATACGCCGCCTTCAGTCAAGAAATCGGAATCTGCTTCAAGGGCATTAAGCGCCTCGTCAAGCGTTCCAGGAACGCTGCGGATTTCTTTTTTCTCTTCTTCTGGCAATTCGTAGATGTTTTTGTCGAAAGGACCGTAACCAAGAGCTACTGGATCAAGCTTGCGCTTGATGCCGTCCAAACCTGCAAGCAGCATCGCTGCAAATGCAAGGTAAGGGTTAGCCGTGTTGTCCGGCGTACGGAATTCAATACGACAGCCTTTAGGTGTTACAGCTGCAATCGGAATACGAACGGCTGCAGAACGGTTGCCTTTTGAGAATACAAGGTTAACCGGCGCTTCGTAACCAGGCACAAGACGTTTGAATGAGTTTGTGCTTGGGTTAGTGATTGCGATCAAAGCCGGAGCGTGGTAAAGCACGCCGCCGATGTAGTGCATAGCCATTTCGCTTAGGTTAGCGTAAGCGCCTTTGTCATAGAACAAAGGAGTATCGCCGTTGAAGATAGAAGCATGAACGTGCATACCGCTACCGTTGTCACCGAATAGTGGCTTCGGCATGAAAGTAGCCGTTTTGCCGTATTGGCGAGCTGTGTTGTGAATAATATATTTGAATTTCATAAGATTGTCGGCTGTTTTTGTCAATGTGTCAAAACGGAAGTTGATTTCTGCTTGACCAGCAGTTGCAACTTCATGGTGATGACGTTCTACGCGAAGGCCCGATTCCTGCAATAGGCGAACCATTTCGCTGCGGATGTCTTGTTGGGAGTCGATAGGAGCTACAGGAACATAGCCGCCTTTAACCGGAATTTTCGAACCAAGGTTTCCGCCCTCTTCTTTACGGTTCGTGTTCCAGCCAGCTTCCTCGGATTCAACAACATATGAGGATGCGTTCATTGTGCTTTCATAGCGAACTTCGTCGAAAATAAAGAATTCAGGTTCTGGTGCAAAAAATGCTGTCGTACCAATACCCGTAGTTTGAAGATACTCTTCAGCCTTTTGAGCGATGCTGCGTGGGTCACGGTCATAACGATCGCCTTCAGGTGTATGAATATTACACATAACGTTCAGTGTAGGATGATCAGTGAAAGGATCAATAAATACGGATTCTGTATCCGGCATCATAACCATATCGGAATTTTCGATACCGCGGAAACCGTGGATTGATGATCCATCAAAAGCTACTCCGTTTACAAAAGTATCAGCATCAACCTCAGCAGCAGGAAGCGTGATGTGGTGAGCCTTACCTAGAAGATCCACGAAGCGGAAATCTACAAACATAATGCTGTTTTCTTTAATATTGTCCAAAACATTTTGAACTGACATTATAATTTCCTCCATTTCCGAACATTAGCGTAGTGTTGAACAAGTATTGTTCAATTATTGCTCCAAATCCATGTGGTTATTATAAAACTAGCCCTCAATCTCCGTCAATAGCTATGTAAGGTATTTTTTGAACTCATGTTAGGTATACTTACAAGTTTGTACGTTTGTTCACAAATCCTCAATAAAAAAAGCTGAGATCCTTTTATTTATAAGGCTTTTTGAGAACGGTTACACAAAAAACAAAAAAACTTTGCCATCCTAAGATGACAAAGTTTGGTTTGATGTTATGTTAGATTTTCCACTCTACAAAAGCTTCTGCTGGTGCTTTTGGCGTATCAAACTGTTTGCCTACGATCGGTGCCAGCTTCTCTAGGTCCTTCAATAAGTTAGCGAATTGGTCCGGGAACAAGGATTGTACCCCATCGCCAGTCATCGAGTTATCTGGATCGGTATGCATTTCAACGATTAATCCGTTCGCGCCAGCCGCTACTGAAGCTTTCGACATAGGCTCAACCAGCTCACGACGGCCTGTTCCATGGCTCGGGTCAGAAATAACTGGCAAATGGCTGAGAGATTGAAGCACTGGAATTGCAGTTAAATCAAGCGTATTGCGCGTATAAGTTTCGAATGTTCGGATTCCGCGCTCACACAACATGACATTAGGATTACCGCCTGCCAAAATGTACTCCGCCGCATTCAAAAACTCGTCATAGGTTGAGCTGAATCCACGTTTAAGCAGTACAGGCGTTTGAATCGTTCCAA
The DNA here is from genome assembly GCF_052115145.1 of Paenibacillus sp. 2TAB26. NCBI lineage: Bacteria > Bacillati > Bacillota > Bacilli > Caryophanales > Paenibacillaceae > Paenibacillus > Paenibacillus sp. 2TAB26. The sequence goes on along the minus strand of NZ_JBFRGC010000004.1, from coordinate 317,381 downwards.
GCTTGCGCAGCAAATCGAAGTTTTGCATATTGCGTGTACCTACTTGAAGAATGTCTGCATATTCTGCGCATACATCCACGTATTCTGGCGTCATGACTTCTGTAATCGTCAGAAGGCCGTGCTTCTTACCCGCTTCCGCCATCATAACAAGCCCTTCCACGCCTACGCCTTGGAAGCTGTAAGGCCCTGTGCGCGGCTTGAAGGCGCCTCCGCGCAGCACCTGTCCGCCAGCCGCTTTTACTAAACGAGCAATCTCGTCGATTTGCTCCGGTGTTTCAACAGCACAAGGTCCGCCCATTATAACAAGATTGCTTCCGCCGATTTTCACGCCTTTTATGTCAATAACTGTATCATCCGGATGAAAGTCACGGCTTGCTAACTTGTATGATTTCGAAATTTTAATAACGTTTTCCACACCTTTCATTTGACGCAAATGCTCAGCAAGCGTAGGTTCTGCTTTGCCAATAATTCCAATTACCGTGCGATCCGTACCTCTTGATACATGCGCTTGAACACCTGCTCTTTCAATATGAGCAACAATTTCTGTAATGCGTTCTTCTGCAATATTTGAATTCGTGATAACGATCATAGGGATCACTCCTAAATTTATTGTGGGATTTGGGCAAAAAAAATGTACAAACTTTTGCTTAATAAATGCATGGCATCGCACGAAGCGCGCCTCAATTTCTCATAATCATTGGATATCCACTTTATGGCTTTTATGCTTCGTAGCTTTTAAGCTTCTATGCTTTTAACCGCTAAAGTAAATATACAAGAGAAACTCATTTTCGTCAACCCCGTCATAATAAAAAAAGGAGATGAGACTCATTCATGATGCTTCTTCTGCATCAATCACTAGTCTCATCTCTTGCTTCATGTTAGCTATTTATTCAGGTTTCTCTGCGGTTGCCGTTGCCGCTGGGGTCGACTTCACTCGAACATTAGGCAGCAGCTTATTCATATTGACCGTACGACGGATTTCCCATGTCTCCGGATTATTATGATCGTACTGCTCTAAATAAGTAATGACCTCTTTCGTAAGCGGCGTCGGCGTAGACGCACCGGACGTAACTGCGACACGATCGATGCCTTTCAGCCATTCCTGTTCAATCTCTGACACATCGGAAACGCGGTAAGCTTTCACTCCTGCTATTTCCTCGGATACTTGTGCTAGACGGTTCGAGTTGTTGCTTCGCGGATCGCCAACTACGATCGTAAGCTGCGCTTCGCCTGCCTGCTCTGCCACCGCCTCTTGACGAACCTGAGTTGCCATGCAGATTTCATTATGAACCTCTGCAGTAGGATAACGCTCAAGGAGCTTGCTAATCACATGACGAATATCCCATTGCGACATCGTCGTTTGGTTCGTTATAAGAATGCGCCCTTCCGGCACATTAAGCGCAGCAATTTCCTCTTCCTTTTCAATGAGGTGAACCTGCTCCGGCGCAACGCCGATCGCTCCTTCGGGCTCAGGATGGCCCTTCTTGCCAATATAAATAATATGATAGCCTTCCGCCGATTTATCGCGAATGAGATCATGAGTTCTCGTAACGTCTGGGCATGTTGCATCCACAACGGAAAGCCCCTTGTCACGAGCACGCTGACGCACTTCTGGCGAGACGCCATGCGCTGTAAAGATAACGGTGCCTTGTTCGATTTGATCCAAAATGTCGAGTCGGTTGGCACCATCAAGCGTAATGACACCTTCCTGCTCGAATGCTTCTGTAACATGGGCATTATGGACAATCATACCTAATATATAAATAGGTCGCGGCAGCTCCAAGTTTTTGACCGTTTGCAAAGCCAGTACCATCGCGTCGACGACGCCATAGCAATAACCACGCGGTGATATTCTAACGATTTCCATTTATTGCACCTGCTTTCTGACCGGATATGCGTAACAGCTATGAATCCTTCATTTCATCCGTTGCTACTATTATAGACGAATGAGACGTGTCAGAAAAGCTAATTGGAAGCCAAATCGTAAACTTCGTTCCATTTCCTTCGCTGGTGAGCACTTCTACAGAGCCTTTATGCTCATCAATAATCCATTTTGCAATGGATAATCCTAGACCTGTACCGACGGTAACTCCCCGTGATTCGTCCGCTCGATAGAAACGATCGAAAATATGCGGGATTTCATCAGGATTCATCCCAATCCCTGTATCTTGGATAACGAAGCCGATTTGTAAATCCCTTCTGACCGCACTCAGCTCAACCGTACCCTCCGACGTATATTTGAATGCATTCTCAATGAAAATAAATAACAGCTGCTGCAAATAATTGTGATTGGCATTGACGCGCACCCCATCCAATGCCGATAGATCGCCAAGCTTCCATTCAGCTGTACGCGGGAGCAGCTGTGCTCTGCGCACAACCTCCTCTGTAAGCGGCAGCAGGTCAAGCGGCGTCTTCTCCATCGTATAACCCGCATCTGCTCTCGCAAGCGCAAGCAGATCATTAACGAGCGTACTCATACGAATCGCCTCAGCAGATATATCGCTCATCGCTTCTTTGGACATATCCCATCGATCCGAATCCAGCGGCAACCACTCGCCCGTATCGATATCTCTATTCGTCTCTCGAACTCGCGTCCACATCCGCTCGAGCAGCTCAATATTGCCTCGAATCGTTGTCAAAGGCGTCCTAAGCTCATGAGACGCGTCAGATACGAACCTGCGCTGCGCCTTGTAAGCTTCATCAAGCTCATTGTATGCCATCTCCAAACGCGCAAGCATCACGTTTAACGTACTCACAAGCCTTCCTATCTCGTCCTTCGGCCCCATGACAGGAATCCGTACACTGAGATCAGCACCATTTTCAATTTGCTCTGTAGCACGAATGACACGTTCAATTGGACGAAGTGCCTGACGTGCAATTAACAAGCCTATAGTAAAGGCGATAAGTACAACGATTAAAGAGGCGAAAATGAGCGTCGTACGAACACTGTGCATAAATTTTTCTTCATTGTAAGGGATTGCACCAACCTGAAGAAGGCCAACTAAAGTTCCATCATTTGTATAAATAGGACGTTGGTGAATCAGCATATTGTACTTTTTCTTATTAATTTCCACACGTTTTTCGACTACTCCCTGCTCAGGCTTATCCGATGCTTCAGCATAAGGGAGGACAATTCCAAATTGATTTAAATTGTTTGACTGACTAATTGCACCTTCAATATAATTAACGATTTGAATATACATATCTTTCTCTTCAATTTGGGATTCTCGTCCCAAATTCAAATCATATTGATCCCAAAAAGTAGTTCCACCTCTAACGACAAGCTTTTGATCCTGTTTCTTTAATTGCTCCTTTAAATCAGAATAGGTATTCCAATTTAAAAAAACATAAATGGAAACGCCAAAAACAAGAAGTGTTACCGCAAGCAAACCCGAATACCAAAGCGTGAGCCTGAGCCTAATGGACATATGCTTAACCCGCCTCTCCGCGAAGCACATAACCGGTGCCGCGAACCGTCTGAATGAGTCGGTTTTTGCCTCCGTCCTCTACCTTTTGGCGCAGCATCGCGATATACACCTCCAGCACATTCGACTCCCCGCTGAAGTCATAACCCCAAATCTTCTCCATAATTGCATCTCGCGTAAGTACACGGCGAGGATTCTCCATGAATAGCAGCAGTAAATCGTATTCCTTGGATGTCAACTCAATCCGGCGACCCGAGCGAATCGCTTCTCTGGCATCCATATCCAAAATCAAATCCTCATAAAGCAGTTGATTGCTTGACTGCTCGATTTTATCTGCTTTGCGGCGCAGCAAGGCACGTGTCCGCGCAAGCAGCTCCTCCAGCGCAAACGGCTTAACCAAATAATCGTCAGCCCCAAGATCGAGCCCTTTGACCCGGTCATTGATGTCATCCTTTGCCGTCAGCATCATAATCGGCACCGTACTGCCTCCCTCGCGCACACGGCGGCAAACTTCCCAGCCATCCACTTGAGGCATCATCACATCAAGAATGAGCAGATCCGGCTCCGTCTTAAGCAGCACCTTCAGCCCTTCCATTCCATTCGAAGCGGTAGTTACCTCATAACCTTCAAACGCTAGACTTCTGCGAAGTAAAGAAATAATTTTATCATCATCATCTACAACTACAATATGCTGTCTCAACGGCATGTCCCCCTCTATTTGCAGCAAAAAGCACAGAGCCTGCTGTCTCTCTGCGCTTTTTGTTTCTATCCATCATGTAAGGCTTTATTGAGCGCCTGACGTATTTTTATCACCAATTTCAACCTTCAAGTTCATCGCACTGCCTTTGCGCAAAATGTTCAGCTCGATCTTATCGCCAACTTTTTTGGTTTTAATTTGATCAATAAGAGCTTGCGTGTTTGCGTATTTCTTGCCGTCAATGCCGACGATGACGTCGAACTGCTGCAATTCAGCCAAGTAAGCTGGTGAATTATAGTATACATTGCGAACAATAGATCCCTCTACTTTATCCATGCCTAATTGCTTCGCAATATCCGCTGTTACATCCTGCAGCTCTGCACCAATGTATGGAGCGGCTGGCTTAGGAATCGTCTTGTTGTTTTTAAGATTTTCCAGCACATCTTGAATCGTGCTCGTCGGAATCGCGAAACCGATGCCTTGTGCTTGCGAGCTTACTGCCGTATTAATGCCAACAACCTCACCGTTCACATTAAGAAGCGGACCGCCAGAGTTACCTGGGTTAATCGAGGCATCCGTTTGCAGCAAATGCTCGTATTTACGTGCTCCCTGTGTATCAGGGATATCAATCGGACGTTCTTTGGCACTTAATACGCCAACAGTAACCGTATGATCGAAGCCGTATGGGTTACCGATTGCAACAACCCAGTCGCCGATATTAATCGTATCCGAGTTGCCAAGCGGAAGCGTTGGGAACGCTTTGTCGCCCGTTACTTTAAGTACCGCTAAGTCTAAGTCATAGCTAGAACCCAGCAATTCAGCCGTGAATGGCTTATCATAGCCTTGAACAATAACTTTGATTTGGTCAGATTCTCCGATTACGTGCTGATTCGTTAAAATATAGCCTGTTGAATCGAAGAAAAACCCAGTTCCGATGCCTGATTGCTGCATGTTGCCTTCTTCATTCTTTTGTCCTGCATCCGGCTGTGTCGTTCCAGGGTAATCATCGCCAAAAAATTGGCGGAAAAACGAATCATCGAGCATGTTGTTGCTATTGTTGCGTTTTGCCGTATTAACGAAGGTTTCGATTTTTACTACTGCTGGACTTGCTGTCTCGAACAATTTAGCGATGTTGTCTGGTCTATCCGCGACTGTAGCCGCACCGCCGTTGCTGGTCGTACCCGCAGAAGCAGTGGAACCCGATCCGCTAGATTGTGTATTTGATGTTAATGCGGCTTCTTTCGTGAACCAGTTGTTTAAGTCCGCTGTATACATCAAGCTGCCTACTACAAGAACACCTGCTAGAAACGATGAAAAAATGGCCTTAAAGGAAGTCCGGCGCGGTTCCCTTACTTGCCATGGCCCTTTGGAGGACTGCGGCGACGGCGTGAACGTTCGAATTTGGGATTGCATAGGCGATTGTGATCTTGCCCGTTCAGATTCCATCGTTGAATCCGATTGTACATTCGCTTCTTCTGCACTGGATGCCTGTGCTTGCGTATCGTGTGTATGTGTATTGCCGTATGGCTGATCTTGAATCAGCTTAGGCTTTTCCGATCCGTAGCCAGAAGCTGAAGGATTCCCGCCTTCTTGAGAATTCGCCTTATACGGCCCATACGAATAATAATAAGATGGCTTTGCCGGCTGCTCCGATGACTCATTTGAAATAGGCTGCGCGGAGTCATTTGCGCTTTCGCTGTTATCAGCTGAGCCATGTCCCTCTTCATTTTTGCGGAAAAAGTCGTCAAATCCCTTTTTGTTGTTTTGATCGTCCATGTACGTTCTCCTCCTTGAATCTTATTGCATCATGAGTCCAATTGGTATTCTATCCGGAAACATGTTATTTGATATAGTTCTATCATGCACATTCTACCTTAAAACAAACTTAAAAGGAATTTAAACAGAAATAAAAAAAACGCTCCCAAATGATTTTGGCAGCGTTTTTTTTGAGTGCTTTTACGATGTGAATCAATGCGGAAAAAGCTGCTCTACTTCATTTAATGTTTCTTTTGCGCGATCAATCCACTGTGGTTCTACTTCAGCATCTGGATTTGACGGTGATTGGAATTGATCAAACAGCGCTCCGACTACACGTACCGATGCTTCCGGATCATTACCTTCTCTATACTCATGCTTAAGTACGTACGGTGTACCAAGTATAATCCTCGCTTCATTATCTTTTTCCCCAACATCAATATGACCAGCAATGACTTCAAAAGGAATGCGAAGCCAAATCTTATTCGCATCATCAAGCGCGCGGTCAAAGGAACCAGCAGCATACTCCCAGTTGCCGCCAAGCGTGAATTGCTGCGACTCCAGCAGCTCTTTCGTTTCTAAGAAATGTTGCTCCCGTGATTCCAGCACGGACGAAATGGGTATCATGAAGGCGTCTCCTTTGCACTAGCTTATTTCTAATCTCTTTTTGCTAGTAGGTAGTATACCCTTCCATTTCCACCTTTATGTGCGATTAGCCCAGCCCTTGCGATGGGCCAGCACGGCAAGCTGTGTCCGGTCGTCAAGCTCGCATTTCATCAATAAATTGCTGACATGTGTTTTCACTGTTTTTACGCTTATATGCAGCTCTTCTGCAATTTCTTTGTTCGATTGTCCATCTGCAATAAGCAGCAGAACTTCCTTCTCACGTTCCGTTAACCCCTCATCACCAGACTGAGCGGTCTTCTGTCTTAAGCCTCTCGTTAACGCCTGCGATACGTCAGCAGTCATGACCGGCATTCCTTTGAATGCGCCGCTGATCGCATAAATAAGCTCTTCTGCAGAAACGGTTTTGAGCACGTAGCTGACAGCGCCAGCCTCTATCGCACCATAAACCTTGTCATCTTCGAGGAAGCTGGTCAGCATTACGATTTTCATATCAGGAAAATGCGAGATAATCGCCCTTGTCGCCTCAATGCCATCCATGCCGGGCATCATCAGATCCATCAAAATAATGTGAGGTCTATTTTCGTCCGAGCTAGCCTTCAGCAAGTCAATTGCTGATTGTCCATTGCTCGCCTCTGCAATGACATGAAGTTTTGGCTCCAGCATTAGATAAGTTCGAAGGCCCGTCCTTACCATATCATGATCATCCACGATCATTACTTTTATTAGTTCAGATGCATTCATTATTCATGCTCTCCCCGCTACATTTTTGGTATCGTAACCTTTACCCTCGTCCCGCTCCCAGACTTGCTCCAAATTTCGGCTGCACCGCCAAGCTTCTGTGCTCTCTCCTGCATCGTAGACAGTCCATATGAGCCGCGTCTCACCTCATCTACCTTGAAGCCAACTCCATCATCCTGCAAAATCATGCTAACCTGCCGTTCCGTATCTGCCATTGTCAGCGTGCAGCCCTTTGCGCTTGCATGCTTTACGATATTCGCCATCGCTTCTTGGACGATAAGAAAAAGCTGATGCTCCTTCGCTTCGGATAAACGCTCCTTCAAGCGCCATTCCAGCTCACCTTGCAAATTGTTTTGGCGGCAATAATCAGGGAACCACTTATCAAGCGCTTCATATAAAGTTCGACCTTCAAGCTCCATAGGCCGCAGCTGAGCGATGAAATTCCTCATTTGTTTCTGAGCCAAATTAGACATATTGACGAGCTGCTCGAGCACAGAATCCGCTCGTTCGCGATCAACCTGCTGCAGCTTTGGAAGCGATGAAGCGCACATATGGATAGCGAATAACTGCTGGCTTACCGTATCATGCAAATCCCTAGCCAAACGCTTTCGCTCCTCGAGCACTGCCGCTTCATTAGAGGCAGACTCCGTCATCACATACTCTTCACCGCGTACTTGCAGCCATTTCATCTTTTCTTCCATCTGCTGAGCGAGCTCATTAAACTCACGATAAACCTCATTAAATGAATTATGACCGCCCTCAGTAATCCGAACGCCATAGTTGCCGTTTGATGCTTGCTTTAGCGATAAATGAAGCGTATCAATTCGGCGTCCAATGCGCTGTGCCGCCCAGTAACCGAACGCCACGCTGACAAGGAGGAAGACGGAGGCAGCCCCTAGGCGCACTTCCGTCTTATTGACTTCATCTAAGAGGCCATTCCAGACCACCGCTCCAAGTATTAGAGACACAGTTGATGCGATGACAAACATTCCGATGAGCTCCCACTTTCCGCTCCTCAAAAACCGAACCATCATACTCGAATCACCCTACCTTTGTAACACGAACATCTCCGATAAACGTGCTGACGACCAACTTAATTTTTTTGTTAGCTTCCTGATAAGTTGGCGATTGAATATTGATATTCGTAAACAATCCGCCTTCTTTCTGGCCAAGCACCTTCACATCGCCAATAAAGGCGCTTGATACAACCTGTACGCCTACTTCATAATCATTCGGAACATATACCTTTACATCGCCTATAAATGAAGATACATGAATTTTGGTTTCGCCCATGGATACTTGTGCCTTTGTTAAATCAAGCACGGTATCACCGATGAAATGGGAAATATTAAGCGGCTTTAAATCCCAATAATCATGACCGATATGAATATCCCCGATAAACCCGGAACGATTCTGCACATTGGAATCATTATGGTTCCACCATTCCACATGCTCCTTATGATTTCGTTTCCATTCTTTTTCATTTTTTTTGTATTCTGATTTATGGTGATTTTTCCATTCCTTATACTCTTTCTTGGTGGCAGAAAAATCATCATATGGTTTGTTTGATGCGCTTTCCTGCTTCTCTTCCTTAGTGTGCGTGTCCGCAGGCTGCTTCGTTGGATCAGGGTGAAGAGGCGGCGCTGGCGGAACAGACGCTTCATCTGTGTAAGGGCGGTATGATTTCCAATCATCTGTTGGCGGAGTTTGGCGTTTTGATCTTGGTCTCCAAATAATATTGATCCCGACTAAAATCACAACTATTGGCCAAATGTAAGGAATGATGTCGCCAATAGACCATGAGAACAAGTTTAAATTGCGTCCCAAAAATACACATCCGATTAATAGGACAATCGCGCCCCACCAGCTCGAACCCGAGCCGTACGTTCTGCTGGACAACAATCCGCGAATACCTACAATCATAATGATTACAGGCCAATAGGTAGAAAATAAATCTCCAATATCAAAGGCCACATGACCCGTTTGATTCAGTAAAAACAAGACGCCAACTGCAATGATGATTAACCCGGTGAATAACCGGTTTGCGAAGTTTCCGTTCATGCGGCACCAGCTCCTTACGATTCCATCGTCGTTTGATATTCTTAGTATAACGGACAACATGCAATAGAAAAAGGGACGACCGATTGAATTGTTAGTCAGTCTCTAGACTGAGCTTTTGTTGATTCTATCCATTTTAAACCTAACATGCGTCACGAAACATAACGCAGAGCGTTGACATTGTTAACGTCTAATATTTATAATGATGAACGGATTAAGAAAATAGAGACCGCTATGCATGAATATTAGGAATAGGAGATGAAGAAATGGACGTTATCGAACTGTCAAAAGGACTAGATACCATCTGGGTCGTTTTGACAGCAGCCATGATCTTGCTCATGGAGGGCGGTTTCGCATTGCTTGAAGCAGGATTTGTCAGGCAAAAGAATGCCGTCAGCATCATCATGAAGGTTTTTGTCGACATCGCTTTCGGCGCACTCGTTTTTTACTTTTTTGGCTTCGCACTCATGTATGGGCAGGACGCAGGCGGAATAATCGGAACGACCGGCTTTCTCATCAACGGAGACCTGTCTCACATAAAACTAAATATTACGCACGAAACCTTTTGGTTATTCCAATGCGCATTCGTTATAGCCGTCATTTCAATCGTGTCGGGCGCAGTAGCGGAAAGAATAAATTTTAGAGCATATATTTTACTCACTATTGCAATGACCGGCTTCATTTATCCGTTAGCCGGACACTGGGTATGGTCAAGCAGCGGCTTTCTTGGCAAGCTTGGCATGATCGATTTTGCAGGCTCTGCTGTCATTCATGCTTTAGGAGGTTTCTCCGCTCTTGCCGCAGCCATTTTCATTGGTCCGAGAATCGGTAAGTTCAGTCCAGACGGCAAAGCCAATATCGTTCCGCCTTCCAACTTGCCGCTTGCTTCTGTAGGTGCGTTCATTCTATGGTTTGGCTGGTTCGGGTTTAATGCAGGCAGCACACTTAGCGCTACAAACGGCTCAATCGGACATATTGCGATTACAACGATGCTCTCGGCAGCTGCAGGGGGCGCAACATGTATCCTGTTTACGATGTTCCGCTACAAGAAAGCAGATCCACCAATGGTCATCAATGGTTCACTCGCCGGCCTCGTAGGCATTACTGCTGGCTGTGCATTCGTATCTGACATCGCTGCAATTGGGATCGGCGCAGTATCCGGCATCGCGATGGTGCTGGTCACTGAATGGCTCGAACGCAGGCAGATCGACGATCCAGTCGGCGCCTTTGCCGTACATGGCGTCAGCGGCAGCATCGGAACTATTGCAGTCGGCTTATTCGCACTTCCCGAGCTAACCGAGGGCGTAGGCAAGGGCTACTACGGTTTATTTTATGGCGGAGGCTTCAACTTGCTCGGCGTTCAAGCATTAGGGCTCGTAACGGTTTCCTTATGGGGCTTCGCTTTAACTTGGGGCGCACTATGGTTGATCCGCAAAATTATGCCCGTCCGTGTCTCCAAGGATGAGGAGCTCATCGGCCTCGATGTTGGCATTCACGGTGTTCCCGCATACAGCCAGGAGCATGATTTCCTCGATTATGATCGCTTAAAGAACAGCAAATAAACATAAAGAACCGCCCAAGCCGGAATGGCCTGGACGGTTCTTTGCTATTATTTAGAATGATCATTCCATTAATCGTTCATCTCATTGGCCAGCTCATAGGATACCGTTACAATATCGCTTGGAGCCGATACATTTTTGATGGAGCGAGCACTTTCGATTTCCAGACGGAGCGCACGAACCTTCTCCATCGGTTTTCTTACAAAATGAATATATTCAACGGCCAGATGATGATCTGGCTTCCTGCCAGTCAGCATTCTTCGAAGTGTAGACATCGATTGATACGCGCGGTCTTCCATCAGCCTTCTTTTCTCATAACGCTCAACCATCTGTTCAATTTCAGCTATTTCCTGCTCTTTCTTAGCAACGTAAGCATCAATAAAAGGTAAAACCTCGCCCGCTTTACGATGATGGGCAGCAATTACAAAGCCTGAATGAATGATCGGATCTGTCATGAGTATCCACCTGTCTTGTCATGTTATTATTTCTTACATATGTAATCATACAACAAACCGAGGTCATTTGAAAACTGTTTTTTATTAGATCAAAATAACGGTTTGATGAGCAGAGGATAAATAAAAAGAGGAACCGATAACGGTTCCCCTTTGTTTCCTTCTCATGGCATAGCAAAAAAATATTACTTCTCAGCTTTTTGCTGAGCATTGTTTGCCGCTTGTTTGTTAGCAGCGTTATTTTGGTTAAACTCTTCTGCGAATTCTGCATTGTATTGATTGTTTTGGGCTTTGTTGTTTTTGTTTTTAGCCATTGTATTCACCTCCCCGTTTCATTGATAGTATGGCATTCTTGCCGCTTATTATACGACTCATTTACGATTCTAAATACGTCTGCGGAATAGGCTTTCCAGCCTCAATAGCCAAGTTAATTTTGTTCAGCCATGCCTGCGAAAGCTTGCCCGTTCCCATGCGCAGCACTTCTACATGAACGGTGCGCTTGCCCCACTGCTCGTACACCTGCTTGATCGTTTCAAAATACAAGTCGATGCGTTTTCCCTTAATCGCTGAACCCGTATCAGCCACCACGCCATAGCCATAGCCAGGTATATAGAGCAGCGTCCCAATGGGAAACAGCCTCGTATCCGCCGCAATCGTTGAGACTTGATCCCTGCGCACCTTTACGCCCGAATAGGTGATTCCGTATTGTGGATGCCCAGGCCGTTTACCGGTCGATTCTACGCCAGCTGTGTAGCCTGTAGCAACAACTTCAACCTTTTTCGGCTTCGTGCGCGCAGCTGCCTCTGACTTGCCCAGGTTGTCGCTTTTGCTTGCAACAGGGCTTTGCTCAGGTGCTGATGCTTCAGCATGAACCGTACCGCCGCCCATTGTATCTAAACCGATTACGATAACAGTTAGGAGCAGCAAAGCCGTTAATCCTTTTTGAATATAAAAAAAGCTTGTAGCCATCTGGGTACTTCCTCCTCAGAAGAATAATGCCCCGATGGCTCAAGCTTTATGCGTTATTTATTATTGTTCTTTGTTTGCGATCTGCTTTTGCAGCTGCGAAATCAGCTCTGCAACTGGAATAGCGCCAAGATCGCCTTCACCGCGTTTCCTTACGGAGACGGCTTCAGCCTGCATTTCATTCTCGCCCACTACGAGCATGTAAGGCGCTTTCTCCAGCTGAGCCTCACGAATTTTGTAGCCCAGCTTCTCATTGCGCAAATCACTTTCTACACGAATGCCGTTTTCTTGCAGCTGCTCGGCAACTTTACGGGCATACTCCTCATAGGCAGTCGATACCGGAATAACCTTCGCCTGTACTGGCGACAACCACAATGGAAGCGCGCCAGCAAAGTTCTCAAGCAAGAAAGCTGTCATTCTTTCCATCGTGCTTATAATGCCGCGGTGGATAACGACCGGACGGTGCTTCTTGCCATCATCGCCGACATATTCAAGCTCGAAACGCTCAGGAAGCAAGAAATCAAGCTGTGCAGTCGACAACGTTTCTTCTTTGCCAAGCGCCGTTTTAATTTGAACGTCAAGCTTAGGACCGTAAAATGCAGCTTCGCCTTCAGCCTCGAAGAATGGAAGCTCCAGCTCCTCGACCACTTCACGCAGCATGCGCTGTGACATTTCCCACATCTCATCATTTTGGAAATACTTTTCTGTATCCTTAGGATCACGATAAGATAAGCGGAAACGATACTCTTTAATTCCGAAATCTTCATACACTTTGCGGATCAAGTTAACCACGCGTGCAAATTCTTCTTTGATTTGATCCGGACGGCAGAAGATATGCGCATCATTTAGCGTCATGGCACGTACGCGGTGCAAGCCTGTAAGCGCGCCTGACATTTCATAGCGGTGCATTGTGCCAAGCTCAGCAATCCTAACAGGCAGGTCGCGGTAGCTGCGCATGTCGCTTTTGAACACCATCATATGGTGTGGACAGTTCATTGGACGAAGAACAAGCTCTTCGTTGTCCATAATCATTTTTGGGAACATATCCTCGCTGTAATGCTCCCAGTGACCGGAGGTTTTATAAAGCTCCACATTCGCAAGCACTGGCGTATAAACATGCTCATAGCCCAGTCTTTCCTCAAGATCCACGATATAACGCTCCATCGTTCTGCGAAGCTTCGCGCCATTCGGCAGCCAAAGCGGCAAGCCTTGGCCAACCTCACGTGAGAATGTAAACATTTTTAGCTCGCGGCCTAGTTTACGGTGATCGCGTTTTTTAGCTTCCTCGAGGAAGTGAAGATGCTCATCCAATTGTGCTTTCTTAGGGAAAGCTGTTCCGTAAATACGCTGCAGCATTTTGTTTTTGGAATCTCCGCGCCAGTAGGCACCTGCTACGCTAAGCAGTTTAAATGCTTTAATACGGCCGGTAGATGGCAAATGTGGTCCACGGCATAGATCGAAGAACTCTCCTTGGTCATACATCGTAATAACCGAATCAGCAGGAAGGTCACGAATAAGCTCCAGCTTCAAGTTATCATCAAGCTCAGTGAAAATCGCAAGCGCCTCGTCTCTGCTAACTACACGACGACGAATGTCGATGTTTTGCTGAACGATTTTTTCCATTTCCTTCTCGATCTTTACAAGATCCTCAGGCGTCAACGATTGCTCCATATCAATATCATAGTAGAAGCCATCTTCGATTACCGGACCAATTCCAAGCTTAACATTAGCATTGCCGTATATCCGTTTGATCGCTTGTGCCAGCAAGTGAGCTGTACTATGGCGGTATACCTCAAGGCCGTCTGCCGAATCTACTGTAACGATTTCAATTGCAGCATTGTTCTCGATAGGTGTGTATACATCGACTACTTTGCCATCGATTTTTCCGGCAATCGCATTTTTACGCAAACCCGAGCTGATCGAGCCTGCTACTTCTTCAATAGTTGTGCCAGCCGCATATTCTCTTACCGCGCCATCTGGCAAAGTGATTTGAATTGTCATTTTGGTTCATCCTCCATTTTGTCCGTAAGCGAATTACGCTTCCATTCATCATTTCAAGCAAAAAAGAGCACAAAAAAAGCACGCATCCCTAAAAAAGGGACGAGTGCTTGTGTGCTCGTGGTTCCACCCTACTTCGACTGCTCTTTATTCCTATCGCAGCAGTCCTCGTATTATCTGGTAACGGAGATTTCCGGTACAGCATACTGCTATAGCGCTCAGCTTCATAAGAAACCTGCTATAGGTTGGGCCATACAGCTTCAAAGGGGTACGCCTGTGGATATTGTGGAAGGAAATTACAGCCAAGTTTCCTCTCTCTGGACCAAATATCATAAACAGACACATGTCTTTTTCATTGCCGATTACATCGTATATGTGTGTCATTATAGCTCGACTTACGCGTTTGGTCAAGGCTATAAGCTTCAAATAGACAGTAATTTCGTTAATTCGCCTATGGCTGAACGAGTTCATCAAGGCTGCTGCTGCAGGATGCGCATTGCGTGCAAAGCGTGACACGCTGGTCAAAAATCGTTTGAATCGTTCGAATCACTTGCATATCCTGCTGCCTCGTATGAATCGTAATATGCTTGGGAGATACAGCAATCAGCGAGCTGATTACCATGTCTTCAATGTTCATTTCCGTTTCAAGCATTTCGGCTACGATACGATCGGTTGGAGGGTTCGGATCAAGCGGTTGAAACTTTTCATCATAGAGCATGAATTCATGACCGCCCTTATGCAGCAAATGCACCATAGGCAGCTTTGTATCTTGAAGAAACACAAAATATTTTAACAGGGAAATAAACTCCTGATATTGTTTATCGAGCACATACTCATCTAATGCGTATTCCACAACTTCGGCTAGCTCTTTACGATAGGGCTCAAGCCTGAAGGTTGTAAACCCCTTTACATTAAGCTCCGTGTTATCCTGCAAAAAAAGCTGGACCTCTGCAGCCACTTTGCTTTTCCTTCTTAGGCGATCCGCATCCAAAAATCTCGTTCCAAGGCTATCCCATTCTTTCCCATGCAGCAAGTCATGACAATACCGCTCAATAGCAGCTGTATCGGCTGAACTGTTATGGCGATACTTTCTGCGAATAATAGCAGCAAGCATCCCTGGTTCCATCTCACTTACTACAAATTCAGCTATGGCTAGTGATGCTGCTTTATATACGATGTGACCATGCGCTTTTAACTGAAAATTTGGCAACAGCGCTAGACAGCTTATATTTTGATCCGATACCTGCTGAAACTCGATGACGGCTGTTTGCTCCGTTTTTGAGCCAATATGTAAATCGACGAGCGCTTGTTCCTTCAACAATTGAGTTAGTTTATTAACCGACTTTTGGAGACTTGCAGGTAACGATACCGTGAATAGCTCCATCAGCTCACCCCTTTCTTTCCTTATCAGTATATGGTGACGCGTTCAGGGATATACGATGAAGACATTGGAATGTAAGGGAAGCAAGCATACAAAAAAACGTTTGCCGAACTTCCCACTATGCAGCGAGAAGTTCAACAAACGTATTGATCATGCTTATATCGGTCTAAAAAGCATTAATTTTGCATAACAAAATCGAGATCTGCTTTATCGGATTCATTGTAAACCTTTAAAATATTATATTTTGTATCCCGTTGAGCCGGAATTTTGCCGCACTCGCGAATAAGCTGAAGGATAAGTTCAATGTTCACTTTATGTGTTGTTCCAGCTGCTGAAACGACATTTTCCTCAATCATGGTGCTTCCGAAGTCATTGCAGCCATAAGAGAGTGATAACTTGCCCATTTCAGGACCCATCGTTACCCAAGAGGATTGGAAATTCGGAATATTATCAAGCATGATTCGACTAGCTGCAACAATACGCAAATATTCCTCTGGCTTTGCTTTCTCAAGCTTCAGGTTTGTATTGTCTGGCTGGAATGGCCACGAAATAAACGCCAAGAAACCCGTCGAATCATATTTGTTCGCGATGCACTCATCTTGAGCATCACGGATGCGCAGCATATGTAATGCGCGCTCTTCAACGGTCTCGCCAAGACCATAAACCATCGTTGCAGTCGTATTCATACCATGACGGTGTGCAGACTTCATCACATCCATCCAGTCTGTCCAAGAGCCCTTCATGCGGCTGATCTTGCGGCGAGTGCGATCGTCCAAAATTTCTGCGCCGCCGCCAGGCAAAGAATCAAGTCCAGCATCATGCAGTTGTCTAATCACTTCATCGAGAGAAAGGCCATCTGATACAACCTTCATCTTCTGAATTTCCGCTGGAGAGAACGAATGCATCGTTATGCCCGGGTAATGCTGTTTAATTTTGCGAAGCAGATCCAAATAATACGTAAACGGCAAATCTGGATTCGTACCGCCCTGCATCAAAATTTCAGTTCCACCCACATCGATCGTTTCTTGAATTTTGCTCAAAATCGTATCGTCAGGCAGTACATAACCCTCTTTAGAGCCTGGAGCGCGATAAAATGCGCAAAAACGGCAATAAACATCACATACGTTCGTGTAGTTTACATTTCGACCAACAACAAAAGTCGTTATTGGATCTGGATGATGCTTGAGCATGATTTGATTAGCTACATGCCCCATCTTTTCAATCTGATCCGAAGCTAATAATTCCATGCCTTCTTCGAGCGAAACACGCTCGCCGCGCAACGCTTTATCCAAAATATGGTCCAACGTTCCCATTCCGCAAGACCTCCTTATTCCCGTTCTATTTATGCTAACCATCACTTCATCCTAACATAGATCTCTAGTGCAAGTCACCCGCCGTATGATGGCATCTCGCCCTGAAATAAGGAAAAACACGGCATGTTCGTGAGAACATCCGTGCTTTCCTTTCTTTTAGTCCCAATTAGGCACGAAGCGCATTATCCAAATCTTCAATAAGATCCTCAATATCCTCTAGACCAACAGAGTAACGCACCAAGCCGTCCGTAATGCCGCGTGCATGACGC
The DNA here is from genome assembly GCF_052115145.1 of Paenibacillus sp. 2TAB26. Classification (NCBI taxonomy): domain Bacteria; kingdom Bacillati; phylum Bacillota; class Bacilli; order Caryophanales; family Paenibacillaceae; genus Paenibacillus; species Paenibacillus sp. 2TAB26. Next base: position 300,143 of record NZ_JBFRGC010000004.1, on the reverse strand, counting down.
ACTTCTCTCGGCATTGCTGCATGCGACATCATAGCTGGGTAAGAAAGAATGCTCTCTACTGCACCTAAGCTGACAGCTACTAAAGGAATTTGAACCTTGCTCAGCAAAGATTTGGCACGCTCTCCACTTCCAACATCGAAGGATACGACAGCTCCATACCCAAGCGACTGCTTCTCATGTATCGCCCGGCCGGGGTGATTCTCTAAACCAGGATAATAAACCGCTGTTACTTCCTTATGCTCCGACAACCATTCAGCTAGTCTGCGAGCGCTTTGCTCGCTATATTCCATCCGAGCTTTCAATGTTTTCATGCCGCGCATCAACAACCATGATTCTTGGGCGCTCAGAACCGTTCCCATTCCGTTTTGAAGCTGTTTCAAGCGTTTGCCTAGACCTTCATCTGCGGTAACTGCAAGCCCAGCTAGCACATCGCTGTGGCCGCCTAGAAACTTCGTCGCACTGTGCAAGACGATATCGACGCCATGCTCAATTGGACGCTGATGATACGGAGTCATGAACGTATTATCAAGCAGTGTAAGCAGTCCATGCTCTTTTGCCCAAGCTGTCGTTTCTGCAATATCTGTGATTTTGAGCGTCGGGTTGGAAGGCGTCTCCATAAATACAGCTTTTGTATTTGGCTTAAGCGCCGCCTTAACCGCTTCAAAATCCGTCATATCAACAAAAGTAGACTCAATGCCCAGTCGATCCAAAATCGTCGTCAGCAAGCGGTAAGTTCCGCCGTAGACATCCTCTGTTACGATGACATGCTCACCTGCAGAAAGCAGCAAAAACGTGGTTGAGATTGCAGCCATGCCTGATGCAAAGGCGAATCCGCGAGCACCGCCCTCAAGCAAAGCGATATAATCCTCTAGCGCTTGGCGTGTAGGATTGCCCGAGCGGCTGTAATCATATTGCGGCGGATTGAAAATATCATGATGATGGAACGTTGAAGCTTGATAAATAGGTACGCTTGAAGCTCCTGTATGCTCGTCAATTTCTGCTCCGAAATGCAGCAGCTTCGTTGCAAACCGGCGATCTTGAGGTTGAATTTTGTCGTTGCCCATTAGTTGTTAACCTCCTCAATTTCGCGTTTGGCAGCTTCGAGTGCTTGCGCCAAGTCACTGATCAAATCATCTGCATGCTCAATTCCTACGGAGAAACGAAGCAGACGGTCGTCAACGCCTATCGCTTGACGAATTTCAAGCGGAATATCAGCATGCGTCTGAACCGCTGGGTAGGTCATCAAGGATTCAACTCCGCCCAAGCTCTCAGCAAATGCAATGAGCTTAATGTGACGAAGAATTGGCTCCACATAACGAGCGTCCTTTAATCGGAATGAGAAAATGCCAGTATTGCCGGATGATTGTTTGTTCTGAATTTCATGGCCAGGATGGTGAGGCAATGCCGGATAATAAACATCCTCAACGGCTGAATGCTCAAGCAAATAATTAGCAATTGCGGTAGCATTAAATTGGTGGCGCTCCATACGGAGCGCAAGCGTCTTCATTCCCCTCATTAGAAGCCATGAATCCTGAGGCCCGAGCACCGCTCCAATTGAATTGTGCAGGAAGGCCATCTCATCCGAGAGCTCCTTGCCTTTGGTTACAATAAGACCAGCAAGAACGTCATTGTGACCACCTAAATATTTAGTCGCGCTATGAATGATAATGTCAGCACCCAGTTCTATAGGACGTTGGAAGAAAGGCGTAAGCAGCGTATTGTCTACAATAGTAAGCAAGCCTTTTGACTTCGCCCACGCAGTTACTTTCTCAATATCCGTAATCATCATAAGCGGGTTAGTTGGCGTTTCGATAAGTACTGCTTTTGTGTTCGGCGTCCATAATGCCGCCATCGCATCAATATCGTTGGTATCCACATAAGATGCCGTCACACCAAATCTCGACATGATCCGCTCCAACAAGCGATAAGTACCGCCATATAGATCAAGAGATACGATCAAATGATCGCCCTGACTAAATAAGGCGAATATCGTTTGCAGCGCGGCCATGCCGGAGCTACAGGCAAATGCCGCATCGCCAGCTTCTAATTGTGCAGCCGCTTCTTCTAATACCGCTCTGGTTGGGCTTTTGGTACGCGCATAATCAAATCCTGTACTCTGTCCCAGCTTAGGATGACGAAATGCTGTTGATTGGTACACTGGAAAACTTACCGCTCCAGTTACAGGCTCTTTAATAGATCCAATCTGTGCTAAATGGCTCTCTATCTTCATCTTTATATAGCGCTCCCTTATTATATGGTTTTAAATGCCTCCACCCAAATCATACGGTGTTTGCTGGTAAACATAATAATTAAGCCAGTTCGAGAATAATAGGTTGGCATGCGCACGCCATGTTGATAACGGCGGGTTAGCTGGGTTATCACCTGGGAAATAATTTTTTGGTACATCTATTTGGTGCCCTTTGGCTTGATCGCGATCATATTCATATTTAAGTGAAGTTGGATCATATTCGGAGTGGCCTGTGACGAAAATTTGTCTGCCGTCTTTTGAAGCCACGATGTATACGCCCGAATCCGCTGATTCCGATAAAATATCGAGCGTGTCAAGCTTCTCGATGTCCTCGCGGCGTACCTCTGTGTGACGAGACTGTGGCACAAAAAACATTTCATCAAAGCCTCTCAGCAAATTAACATTGCGTTTTTCAATCGTGTGCGGGAACACACCAAACATTTTGCTGTCCAAGCTGTATTTGGGAACATTAAAGTGATGATAGAGCCCAGCTTGTGCGGCCCAACAAATATGGAAAGTTGAAGTTACGCGCCTTGCGCTCCAATCCATAATTTCTTTCAGCTCTTCCCAGTAGTTTACATCCTCGAAAGGCATATGCTCTACCGGCGCGCCTGTAATGATGAGACCATCATAATATTCATCCGAAATTTCATCGAATGTTTTATAGAAGGATTCCAAATGATCGGCTGAGGTGTTTTTTGATGTATGTGTTCTTGGATGCAGCAGTACAACCTCAACTTGTAGCGGCGTATTGCCGATAAGTCTAAGCAGCTGCGTTTCGGTTGTTTCCTTGGTAGGCATTAAGTTCAAAATCGCAATTCTGAGCGGCCTAATATCCTGATGGTAGGCGATGCTCTCATCCATGACGAAAATGTTCTCGTTGTTTAATACCTCTTTGGCTGGTAAATTGTCAGGCACTTTAATTGGCATAGGTATCACTCCTCTAGAAGCAGTATGACCGCTTGAACATGAAAAAGACCCTTTCTGCTGTGAGAAAAGGTCGTATGCTCAGTAAATAAGCCATCCGCCTCTCTCATCTCTCAGAAACATTAAAGTTTCCGCAAGAATTAGCACCGTGCGTTTTACACGCCGGTTGCCGGGCTTCATCGGGCTAGTCCCTCCGCCTGCTCTTGATAAGAAAGTAGTCTATTCAATTTTCCGCGGTTTCATTTCACCTTCACTTTAATGCATTCTGACAATTGCGTCAAGATCCTCTATTCATATCCTTGACATTTAGATGAAAAAAACGATTGTTTTTAGGCTTGAATGTAAAGCTGACGCGGGAGTATACTAGACAAGAATTATTTCATTTATTTGACTTATAAAGGGGTGCATATGGACATGGAAGGCGACCGACCGAAGCCTGAAAACGATCGAATACGGTTACTGCCGGCCAAGTCCGATTCAGCCGGCAGTTTCCTCTGAAGAAAGAAAGGAGTGACTCCGGATGAAAATCCGCCTTGTTAGCAATGGCATGTTCACCACTATTGAAGATATTAACGAAACACTTATTCCCTCGAAAGAAGGATTTTACTGGATTGACGCTGATGTGGAGGATCTTGCTATTTTACAGCCCCTATTCAGCATGCACGATCTGGCAGTTGAGGATTGCCTCAGTGAAGAGGAGCAGCGTCCAAAAATTGAAATTTACGAAAGCCATTATTTTATTGTAATCAACAGCATACGATTTGATGACGAAGAAATCTTCCTAAGGGCACTCAATATTTTCCTTGGCCGCCATTTCATTATTACGGTCACCAAGCAAAAAATTAACGAGCTTCGTTCTCTAAAGCCTGTGCTGTGGGAACAAGAGGTTAGCCGGCCCGATTATTTCTTGTATCATCTCGTCGACATTGTTGTCGATAATTATTTCCTCGTTGGCGACCGCATTGATACGCGCATTGAAGCGCTTGAAGAAGATATATTAATGCACACTAAGAAATCGCATTTGAACGAAATCATCGGGCTCCGCGGTGAAATATTGTGGCTGAGGAAAGTGCTCGGTCCACAACGCGATGTCATTGCAACGCTTAACAAAAAAGATCTGAAGCTCATTGATGATCAGCTACAAAAATATTTCAGCGATATATACGAGAACGCCTTGAAAATTGCCGAGTCCTTCGATACGTACCGCGATCTCATGGGCAACTTACGCGAAGCTTATCAGTCCAGCGTATCCAACCGTGCCAATGAAATCATGCGCGTATTTACAGCAATTACGACTATATTCATGCCGCTGACCTTTATAACCGGCATCTATGGGATGAATTTCGATTTCATTCCAGGCCTTCACCTTCGGTTAGGATCATACATTTTACTTGGTATCATGCTGCTGCTTGGCATAAGCATGTTTTATATTTTCCGCAAAAAAGAATGGCTCTAGAGACCTGTGCCATATTCATTACAGAGCTGCACTCGTACGGGCAATTTATGCCTAACGAGCTGCAGCCTTTTTGCTGTAATGGCCGCTATCCTTTATAATAGTAGAATATGAGTTTGAGCATTAAGTACCTATGAGAGGGGGATTGACGTGAATATTAGTCAGCTTGAAACACTCCTTACGATATCCAAAACGATGAGCTTCAGGAAAGCTGGCGAGCTGCTGAATCTCACACAGCCAGCTGTTTCGGCACAAATCAAAAGCCTTGAGGATGAATTCAAAACGATTCTCATTAATCGCAATCAGCCAGTTACATTAACGGAACACGGACAAGTTTTTTTGGAGCATGCGGAGCAAGTTCTTTCGATTGTGGAAGAACTGAAGCAGAAGCTTTCCGATATGAACCTTACGCCGCAAGGACACATATTACTCGGAACTACGGCTTCAATAGCGATTCAGATTTTACCGCGCGTGCTATCCTATTTTCAAAACCAATTTCCTTTTATTAAAACAACGATTCATTCCATGCCCTCATCCCAAGTTATGGCCAGTGTCGAGAACGGGTCAGTCGATATAGGGATTACATATCTTTCTGAAAAAAATCCGAACGTTTCCTCCTCCGTCCTTTATTATGATACATTTGAGCTCGTCGTTCCTCCTTCCCATCCCATGAGCAGGTTGACGCATACGACAGTTGATACGCTTAAGGACATTCCAATGATTATGCTTGCTCCAGACACGCTTGGCAGGAGATTTGTCGATCAAATTTTTCGTAAATACAATATTCAACCCAATATCGTAATGGAGGTTTCCAGCAGCGAGGAAGTGAAGCGCATGGTTGAAATTAATTTAGGCGCCGCAGTCGTATCCAAACTTTCGATAGCAAACGAACTCCGTATGGGTACACTAAAAATGATAAAGGTCAACGAGCTTGAAATAAGTCATCCCGTTGGCGTGGTTTATAAATCAGGCCGTTACATCAATACCGCACTGAAGCAATTTTTAAGTGATCTAAAAGGCATGCCTGAGCATCAATTCATTAGCAGCGAGTAGTCGACAAGAAGCTTCCACTAGACAAAAAACTAGGAGAGATAAAAAATGAAATTCGACTTACATACCCATCATTTTAGATGCGGCCACGCCGACGGCAATATCGAGGATTATATTTTAGCCGGAATTGAAGCCGGGCTTCAGGTTATCGGCATCTCGGATCACTCCCCCTTCTTTTATCATGAGAATGATCAGCCTTCGCCAGGCATTGCAATGGCAAGAAGCGAATTCACCAATTATGTTAATGAAGTATTGCGGTTGAAGGAGAAATACGCAGGCAAAATCGAGGTTATGCTTGGAGTAGAATCGGATTTTTTTCCTAAATATGTAGACAGCTACAAAAAAGCATATGAYGGCGTGCCCTTCGATTATATCATTGGTTCTGTTCATCAAGTTGGCGACGTCAGCATATTCAATCGCAATCGGTTTAAAAACTTAAATGAACAGCAGCATATTGAAGTGAAGCAAAGCTACTATGATCTTATCAAACAATCTGCACGCAGCGGCATGTTTGATATTTTGGGACATATCGACGCGATGAAGGGGTATTACCCTGCTTTCTCCGATATACCTGCTAATAAAGAAATTGACGATGCTTTGCAAACGATTGCCGAATGCGGCGTTTCCATAGAGATTAATACATCAGGCAGTACCAAAGATGTAGGCGGATGGTATCCATCGGATGCAATCTTGGAGCGAGCACTACATTTTGGCGTAAATGTGACGTTTGGTTCGGATGCGCATAAGCCAAGCAGAGTTGGCGAAGATTGGGAGCTCGTACAGAAAAGGCTGAAGGAAATAGGCTTCTCACAGTGGGTTTTTTATCGCAAGCGCCAGCAAGTTATTGTACCGATATAAGAGCTCATGAGGGGCTTTAGACAAAAAAAGTGGACCTGCACGTCGCAGGTCCCAAAAGGATATATTAAAAAGGGGGTCTTGTTTATTATAATAGCCCACTAATGTAATGAGACGATAACAGAACTATTTCATTTGTGTAACAAATTTGAGGGGTTGGAAAACGATGTGGCTCATTACAGCCATCAGYAGCGCTGTTTTATTTGGACTAGCAGGCTGGTGGATGAAAGTATCACAAATGCGGGGCGGCTCTACAAGAACGCTGCTGCTCGGATTGTATGCTTCTGGAACGTTAGGTTTTGGGGTGCATGCGACGCTTGAAGGAACGTTTTTCTTTCTTGCTGATCCGAGGGTATGGATTGCAGGCATCATAATAGGAGCAGGCTCAGCATGGGGAAACGCTTTGTTTATGAAAGCATTGCATTTTGGACCCGCCAGCTTGACCTCTCCCCTAACGAATATGAACATTATCCTAGTTGTTGCTTTAGCGACTTTGTGGTACAACGAGCCGCTCAGCGCTTCGGAAGCAATAGGCATTACGCTGCTTCTGCTTGCTGTCGTCTTTATTGCTCATAAACGAAAGGAACCGCTCACGATTATAGAAAAAAGATGGTTCATTCTCGTCTTTTTGGCAGTCGTGCTATTTGCGCTGCGCAATGGCGGATTAAAGGTCACCGATGAGTTGGATCTTCCTAGCGCCCCGATCCTGTTCATCGCTTATGCCCTCTCTCTCTGCTGGTTTCTCATCCCGGTCAAAACGACCGCTGCACGTTCCTCAGAGCGAACTGGGCTTTGGCTCGGAATTGTTGCGGGTCTGTTCTCATACGGAGGATTGCAGCTTTATGCAGTCGCGATTGCTACTGGACAAGCGAATCTTGCAGCGCCTATCTTTGCTACGAACAGTCTCGTCGTAGCAGCTGGCGCTATTATATTTTATAAAGAGAAGTTGACGATCCTGCAGTGGGCAGCCTTTGCTTGTACCATTCTTGGGTTGATTGTTATTCGATTGTAATTAGCGAACGCTTTTCCTGTATTTTCCTAACTTTTATATAGTAAATATAATATACGATCAAACAATCGCATTCCCACTGAAATTAACTTACTTTTAGTTTGTTCGTATGGTACAATAGTATTACAAAAAGCGGGGTGATACGGTTGGATTATTCGACAATGTGCCCAAAGTATGAAGCCGCAGCCGACATTTTAGGCAAGAAGTGGACTGGCAGAATTATTCGGGTATTGCTTGGAGGACCAAAAAGGTTCAAAGAGATTAAGGAACAAATTCCCGAAATGAGCGACAAAATGCTAACGGACCGGATGAAAGAGCTTGAAACATTAACGATTATCAAACGTCAAGTTTATCCAGAAATGYCTGTACGTATTGAATATGAGCTAACCGACAAAGGCAGGGAGCTTCAGCCAGTCATTGAGTCCATTCAAACTTGGGGCGAACAATGGATGTAAGATAAAAAACCGCTTAGGCGGTTTTTTTTATTGCCTTCTCTTCTTTTATCTGGAATTGACAAAGGATTATTTATCTACTATCATTGATAATAATAATCAATATCACAATAGACAAATAAAAAACCCCCGATCAGATCGAGGGTTTCCTATAAATCATTTGGACTACATGCCAAGCCATTTTTTGAATAGATGTTTGGTTGTATCTTTATTGATTGCTGCGAGTGAAGTCGTAAGCGGAATGCCCTTCGGACATGCGCGAACACAGTTTTGCGAGTTGCCGCAGCCTTCGATGCCGCCATCTGTCATCAGTGCATCCAGACGTTCTTCCTTGTTCATCTCACCCGTTGGATGAGCATTAAACAAACGAACCTGTGAAATTGCAGCAGGACCGATGAAGCTGTTCCGATCATTTACGTTCGGGCACGCTTCAAGGCACACACCGCAAGTCATACATTTGGAAAGCTCATAAGCCCATTGACGCTTCGTTTCTGCCATCCGCGGTCCAGGACCCAGATCATACGTTCCGTCGATTGGAATCCATGCCTTAACGCGTTTCAAGGCACCAAACATGCGCTCACGGTTAATAACAAGGTCACGAACTACTGGGAATGTTTTCATTGGTTCAAGACGAATCGGCTGCTCAAGCTTATCGATCAAAGCGCTGCACGCTTGACGAGGCTTGCCGTTGATGACCATTGAGCATGCGCCGCATACTTCTTCCAAGCAGTTGGAATCCCAGCATACAGGAGCCGTGCTTGCTCCATCTGCCTTTTTCGGATTACGTTGAATTTCCATCAGGCCGCTAATAACGTTCATATTAGCGCGGTAAGGAATTTCAAACTCTTCCGTATATGGTTGGGACTCAGGAGTATCTTGGCGAGTGATGATAAACTTAACCGATTTTGTAGCTACAGTCGTTTCAGCCATCATTATTCTCCTTTCTTCTTGTCGCTCGAGTAATCACGTTTACGCGGCTTGATCAAGCTTACGTCGATATCCTCGTAAGAAATTTGTGGACCTTCCTTCGTCCATTTCGCAATCGTCGATTTCATGAAATGCTCGTCGTCGCGTTCTTGGAAGTCTGGTTTATAATGAGCGCCACGGCTTTCGTTGCGCAGCAATGCGCCTAGCGTCATTGCTTCAGAAAGCTCAAGCATGTTCCAAAGCTGACGAGTAAAGGCAACGCCTGCATTGTTCCATTGCGCTGTATCGTTAATGTTGATATTCGCATAACGCTGCTTCAGCTCTTTGATCTTGTGGATCGTTTGCTCCAGCTTGTCATTAAAGCGAACAACCGTCATATTGTTCGTCATCCATTCGCCTAGCTCTTTGTGAATGACATATGCATTTTCAGTACCCTTCATATTAACGATGCTGTTGTACTTGTCCGTTTGACGCTTGTTCTCGCGGTCAAATACGGAGGAAGCTACATCTTCAGCTGATTTCTTCAAGCCTTTGATATACTCAACAGCTTTTGGTCCAGCTACCATACCGCCGTAAATAGCGGATAGCAGAGAGTTGGCGCCAAGTCGATTCGCACCATGATATTGATACTCGCACTCACCGGCTGCAAACAGACCAGGAATGTTTGTCATTTGATTGTAGTCAACCCACATGCCGCCCATTGAATAGTGAACCGCTGGGAAGATTTTCATCGGGATTTTCCGTGGATCGTCGCCCATGAATTTCTCATAGATTTCAATGATACCGCCGAGCTTAACATCAAGCTCCTTCGGATCTTTGTGAGACAAATCAAGGTAAACCATGTTTTCTTGGTTGATACCAAGCTTCTGATCTACGCACACGCTGAAAATTTCACGAGTCGCAATATCACGAGGAACAAGGTTTCCGTAAGCAGGGTATTTTTCTTCTAGGAAGTACCAAGGCTTACCGTCTTTGTACGTCCAAATCCGTCCGCCTTCACCACGCGCTGATTCCGACATCAAGCGGAGCTTGTCATCGCCTGGAATAGCTGTTGGGTGAATTTGAATGAACTCGCCGTTTGCGTAGTTAACGCCCTGCTGGTAAACTGCGCTGGCAGCTGTGCCGGTGTTGATAACAGAGTTCGTTGTTTTGCCGAAAATAATACCAGGACCGCCTGATGCAAGAATAACTGCATCTGCACGAACCGTGTGAACTTCCATCGAGCGAAGATCCTGTGCCGAAACACCGCGGCAAATGCCGTCATCGTCAACAACAGCGCCAAGGAATTCCCAGTGCTCGAATTTGTTAACTAGTCCAGCTGCTTCCCAGCGACGAACTTGCTCATCCAGTGCATAAAGCAGCTGTTGACCTGTCGTTGCGCCTGCAAATGCTGTACGGGAATGCTTCGTGCCGCCGAAGCGACGGAAATCCAGCAAGCCTTCGGATGTACGGCTGAACATAACGCCCATCCGGTCCATCAAGTGAATAATGCCTGGTGCCGCATCACACATTGCTTTAACTGGCGGTTGGTTGGCGAGGAAATCTCCGCCGTATACGGTATCGTCGAAATGCTCCCATGGAGAATCGCCTTCTCCTTTTGTATTAACAGCGCCATTGATGCCGCCCTGTGCACATACTGAGTGGGAACGTTTGACCGGTACTAGTGAAAACAGATCAACGTGAACGCCAGCTTCTGCTGCTTTGATGGTAGCCATCAAGCCTGCAAGACCGCCGCCTACGATGATAATTTTATTTTTAGCCATAACGTTTCGCTCCTTGTCTACAAACTAACCGATATTCGTAAGTGCCAATGCAGCACTTGCAGCTTCTTTGAATTGATCTCCGCTGAATGCAATAAGCGAAAGAATAAACAATGCTGATACGACTACAAAAACGCCCATGCAAATATATGAAGAGATGCGTTGAGCTTTCGGGCCAATCGTAATGCCCCAGCTGATCAGAAACGCCCAAAGGCCGTTGCTGAAGTGGAAAACAGCTGCTAATACACCAATAACATAAAGTACGAAGTAAGTAGGGTTGCTCGCAATTTGATTCATCGTTGATCCCAGTTCCTCATGGTTGATGTGGCCGAGATAAACCTGAATCCGAGTTTGATATACGTGCCAGAAAACGAATACAAAAGTAATTACCCCAGTTACCCGTTGAGCGGTAAACGCCCAGTTCCGGCCGTACTTAAAACGTCCCGTATTCGTGTTCGATTGGTAAGCGACATACAAGCCGTAAATACCATGAAACAATAGCGGGAGGTAAATGCCGAAAATCTCGAGCAGCGGCAGCACGGGCATGCTGTTAATGAGAGTTACGCCTTTGTCAAAGCCTTCAGGCCCGCGTTCAAACGCCTGGTAGTTAGTCAGACCATGCACGACGATAAATCCGCCGAGTGGAATGATCCCGAGAAGCGAGTGAAGCTTGCGCGAGAAATACGAATTTCCTTTCATGTCATTCCTTCTCCTTTCAAAACTGTGAGTGCTAGCATGCTTTTTCTTAAAATATAAGAATGTATCGGTTTCCCCTTTATACATTGCTTATATTCCAGCGCAAACGAGGTGCTGTGCAGCCAATGGTTGTCATCAGCAGTTTACGCTTGGCAAATCATTCTACATTGTAACCCCAGCATGTATGTCCGTCAACAAAACTCGACACATATTAGCCACACTTCCCATCCTACTCCTTTTAAGCTTATAATGGAATTGCTTATTTTTTATAATTTCTTATAACAAAATGACATAAGGGGTTTCATTCATGAATGAAGAGATGCATGTCTTCACCGTTATTGTGGAACAGTCCAGTATGAACAAGGCTTCCGCCTTGCTAAACCTGTCTCAGCCTGCACTTTCTCGTAAAATTGCCAAGCTTGAGCAGGACCTGGGCTCTCCTTTGTTTCATCGCATCGGAAAGCGGCTGGAGCTTACTCGAATTGGGCAATTGACCTATGAATATGCTTTGGAGCTTCGCCAGCTTCATCGCAAATATTTGCAAACCGTCTCTGAGTTCACCTCAGCTGGACATACGACCCTTACTATTGGCGCAAGCTTGACGACGCTTCAAACGACTTTGCCCGATCTCATTCAAAGCTTAACTTCAACTCATCCGGAGATCGACATTAAAGCGATTACCGGCAAGACGCATGAAATCGTATCGCTCGTACGAGATCACAAAGCCGATATCGGCATTGTCGCCTCTAGTATTGAGGATTCAACGCTGCGGTGTATTCCGCTGTTTGAGGATCATCTATCGCTCGTGGTGCCTCGTAATCAGGTCATTACCGATAAAGGCACGCTGGGTATACAGGATGTGACCGGCATGCCGATGATCTTGTTCTCCAAAGGCACTTGGTACAGGTTGTTGACCGACGAGCTGTTTGACAAATATCATCTTCAGCCGGATGTGCGAATGGAAATTGATTCGTTTGAAGCTATACTTCGGCTGCTGCATACTTGCCGTGCTGCGACGCTCCTGCCTCAATCATATATGCGCAATCAACTGCTTGAAGACAATGATCTTACCGTCATTCCCATTCGAGAACTTGAAGATACAAAGCGTACCACCTCGCTCATTCATGCGGATTCGGCCGCCCTCAGCCCGTCCGTTCGTCTATGGATCAACGAGCTTGCAGCAGGCTTCCCCAGCAAAAAGGACAGCAGCTTTTAAAATAGCTGCTGTCCTTCAGCATTTCCAATATTACACTTCCAAATCCATTTCAGCCTAATCTGCTTTTTCTAATAATAAGCCTTTTCCACTACATAAAAAAATTAACGGATAACGGATGCTTCGAAGTCTTCTATTTGCTCATTTGTTCCTATAATAACCATGACATCACGAAGTGAAAGGACATCCGTTGCTGTCGGTGCGATGATGATGCCATTGGGCTTATTTATGGCTACGATGCTACATCCAAATCTAGCTCGCGGATTAAGATCATGCAATGACTTGCCATCCAAGCATTGCGGTACGGCAAGCTCGGCAATCGTATACTCTTTGGAAAGCTCGATATAATCTAATAGATTTGGGGATACAAGCTGATGCGCAACTCGAATACCCATATCGCGCTCAGGATAGACCACGCGGTCGACACCGATTTTCTCAAGCACCCGGCCATGTAGTTCAGTCAAAGCTTTCGCTACAACTTGCTTCACTTCCAAATCCTTAAGCAGTATGGTTGTCAAAATGCTGGATTGAATGTCATCGCCAATCGCGACAACTCCGCAATCAAAGTTTCTTACACCCAAGGAGCGCAGCGCTTCTTCATCCGTACAATCAGCTGATACAGCATAGGTTAGAATACCGCTCATGTCCTGAACGGCTTCTTCATCCTTATCTATTCCAAGCACCTCATGGCCAAGCTGGACGAGTTCGCGCCCTAAGCTCGAACCAAATCTCCCTAAGCCGATGATGACAAATTGTTTCTTTTTAATTCCCACTTGCAAAGTCTCCTATCCAATCGTAATTTTGCCTTCTGGATGCCGATAAAGCTCTTTCTCTGTACGAGGCCCAAGCGCGTATGCGAGCGTCAGGGGTCCAAGTCTTCCGGCAAACATGGTTAATGCAATGACTATTTTCCCAACAAGGCTCAGCTCTGGCGTAACACCAACGGATAATCCTACTGTTCCAAATGCTGATGTCGCTTCAAACAATAGCTTTATAAAAGCTTGATCCTCCGTCATCGACAAGATCATCGTTACAATAATGACAAGCGATAAAGAGATCAAAGTAATCGTGAGTGCTTTAAAAATTCTGTCTTTGCCTAATCTGTAACGGAAAAGAACGATGTCCTCTCGTCCTCTAATCATTGCAAATACAGCGCCGACCAGCGTTGCAAAGGTTGTTGTTTTGATGCCGCCGCCCGTCGAGCCGGGCGAGGCGCCAATAAACATTAATATAATGGTGAAAAACATCGTTGCTTGCCGGATAGCCGTATAATCAAGCGTATTGGCTCCTGCCGTCCGCGGCGTTACCGACTGGAAGAACGAGGACAAAATTTTCCCGCCCCAGTCCAGAGAGCCCAGTGTCTTCGAATTCGAGAATTCAAAAATAAATATGACGAGTGTCCCTACTGCAATAAGTGTTCCTGTCATAGATAGCACGACCTTGCTGTGCAGCGACAGCTTGCGGTTTTTGCGGAACTCCATCAGGTCCGACATAACGACAAAGCCAAGTCCGCCCGAAATGATCAGCATCATAGCTGCAATATTGACGACTGGATCAGAAACGTATAAGGTCAAGCTGCGATAGTTCCCAAAAATATCAAAACCAGCATTGTTAAACAATGAAACCGCATGAAAGGCTCCAAAATAAATCGCTTTGCCCAGCGGCATATCAAATGCAAACCTCGAAGCAAACAACGCAGCGCCAATAAGCTCTATTGTCAATGAATACACAATAACGCGTCTAATCAAACGCACGATGCCTTCCATGCTCGACTGGTTCATGGATTCCTGCAGCAAAAGCCGCTCACGCAGCGAAATCCTCTTGCGAAGTACGAGCGCTACCAGCGTTGCCATCGTCATAAATCCGAGTCCGCCAAGCTGGAACAGGCACATTAATATGATTTGACCCCATATAGAGAAATAAGTTCCAGTATCAACGACAACTAACCCTGTTACACAGGTTGCCGAAGTTGCCGTAAACAGCGCATCTATAAAAGGCAATCTCTCACCGCTTACCGATGCAAAAGGCATGGATAATAATAAGGCACCCAGCAATATAATAAGAGCGAATCCACTTACCAAAATACGCGGGGGTGACCACTTCAAAACATTCCAACTAACCTTCATCCATTTCCCTTCTTTTTGATTATGTCATATTGTCATTTATTGTTTTTAAGCATAAAAAAAAGCACTGGAAACTCAAGTGCTCGTGCGATGAGTCCTGTTCCAATACGCCTTCGAGGTTAGCTGACGGATTCGGGCCTGGACAGGCAGCCCTATTCAGCGGAAGAAGACGATGCTTCACCGCTAAAATTCACCCCATGCTATCTAATGTTGAACTGCTTTGCTTTCAGCAGGCTCATCCATTTAGACAACTTTATGGTTCCCCCGATTTCCTTAGGAAATTCGGCTATGCTATGCAATTAGTATGACGATAACGATTATAATCCCTAAGCACTCCTGATATAAAGGTGACGTTTATGACAAACAGGACGATATTAGCTCAAATTAGGGCAATGGGACGAACCAGCACATAGCTAGCTTGCTGGACATCGTTATTTCGCATTTTTTTGAAAACAAACGGTCATTTTCATTGGATAATTTAGGGATTCATATGTTAAGGTAATAAAATGAGCTATTTATTATGAAGACAGTTGAGGTGAAACTATGATTGATTCTATTAAACCCAATGAATGGAAACGATTTATATGGGCAGCAGTTGCTTGCTTTATTATTTATGGGGCCGTACAAATCGTTCCAATGATTACGGCCATCTCATCTGGCGAAATGAATACCAAGGTCATTACGAAATCAGCGGCGGAGGATAAGGCGTCTGCATTTGTTGAAAAAGAAACAGGCTTGAAGGTGAAATCGGCTAAAGCCGTACATCAAACCGATAAAATTATGAATGGCTACTTATCAAAATATGAGCTAGTCAAAGCATATACGGATAAATATGACCCCATGTTTCCTACAGATACATTTCAGGTTGATCTTAAATTCGTAGGCGGCGGCAGCGGATATATTTATCTGCATATGCATAGCGGGAAAGTCGTAGCTTGGAACTTGAAGCTTGAGGGGGAACAGCTATCAGATGCAGATAAAGCAAAAGAAGCTATTGCCTTCCTAACTGCAGGAAATTTCAGCGGTACTGAATTCATTGGCGGTCAAATATTGCCTAATGGTGATTGGCAGCCTCAGCCTCCTGCAGGTTATTCCATTAAAAATGCTCATCTTAACGTATTGGTTAACGCTCTTGTCGTGAATGACCGTACGATCATTACTAAATATAAACCGATATTCGAAGCACCATCCGATTACATAAACTATGTAGAGAAACAAGATAAAATAGCTGGATACCTTACCTCTATCGGTTATCTGTTCATGAGCTTCGTTTTATTCGTCTTAGCTATTATTTACTCCGTTTTGTATCGAAAACATACATCCTTTAAATACGGAATCGTATTAACGATCATTTATTTAATTACTTATACGATCATGAATTTAAACGTTCTGGATGGTATCCGGGCTACGCTCGGCGAGACGGATATGGCAGGCGCTACCGTATCGATCACTGCCATCGTAAGTGTTCTGCTAGCGATTCCAATGGCAGGTTCCATTTATGTATCCATTGTTGCCGGAGACGGCCTCTGGAAGGCGCAGGGCCGCGCTTTATGGCCGCGTTTTGGTCAAAGAGGGTATGGCGATTATGTTTGGCGCAGCGTCGGCTTGTCCTATTTATTCGCGATCATCTTATTCGCAATTCAATCGGTTATCTTTATCGCCTTAAAGCTGTCCATTGGCACTTGGGAAACATCAGATGCCTCACAATCCCCATACAATATGGGCATTCTTTGGCTGATGCCCGTGCTTGCTTGGGCTGCCGCAATTGGCGAAGAAGCCGTATTCCGCTTCTTCGGTATTGGACTATTTCGCAGGTGGTTTAAAAACACGTTTGCCGCAGCACTGCTGCCTACCTTCTTCTGGGCGCTCGGCCATGTGATGTATCCTTTTTATCCGTCTACGACGAGATTGTTTGAGCTGATGATTATCGGGCTGTTGTTCAGCTTTATCTTCGTCAGATACGGCTTCATTACAGCCATGTTCACCCATGCCATCTTCAACAGCGTTGCAGTTGGCCTATCCTTGCTCACTATTGGAACAGCACCGAACATAATCTCGGCTATTTTCTTCTCCGTGCTGCCGGTACTGATTGCATTTGTTCTAAAATATTTAAGTCACAAAAAAGAGAAGAAGCCGTCTATGACGACGACTCCTCCCCTAGGGCAGCTATAATTTGCGAAGCTAATTTATCACCAATAGATAGAGGCCGGAAGTCTTCGACTGAGGCCTCTTTTATTTTTTTGATCGAGCCAAAATGCTTGAGCAGCAGCTTGCGTCGTTTCTCGCCAATGCCCGGAATCGAATCAAGCTTCGACTCCACCATGGACTTGGCGCGCTGCTCGCGGTGGAATGTAATCGCAAAGCGATGCACCTCATCTTGAATGCGCTGCAGCAAATAAAACTCCTGGCTGTCCCTTGGCAAAGGAACAATCTCCGCAGGATCTCCAGTCATAAGCTGTGCTGTCTTATGCTTCGCATCCTTCACAAGACCACAAACTGGGATGTATAAGCCAAGCTCATTCTCAAGCACGTCGAGCGCCGCTGATATTTGCCCTTTGCCCCCATCGACTACGATCAGATCCGGCGGAGCTAATTCCTCTTTCACCACACGCTCGTAGCGGCGCCGTATGACCTCGCGCATCGTTTCGTAGTCATCTGGACCTTGTACTGTCTTAACCTTGTATTTACGGTACTCCTTGCGATCTGGCTTGCCGTCCGTAAAGACAACCATAGCCGAAACTGGATTCGTACCTTGAATATTGGAGTTATCAAATGCCTCGATTCGGCGTACTTCATCCAGTCCTAGCCAGCCTGCAAGCGACTCTGACGCTTTAACGCTTCGTTCCTCATCTCTTTCGATGAGCCTGAATTTCTCGTCCAGCATCACCCTTGCATTATCGATAGCCATCGTTACGACCTCACTCTTGCGTCCGCGCTGCGGCATAAGCACCTTAACCTTCAGCCAGCTGTGCAAGGATGCAATGACATCGTCAGCATGCGTAGCGGCTGCCTCATCAACTGCTGCCACTCCGCCCGCTGATTCCACCGCTTCCAGCTCAGGCGGTATTGGCAGCAGGATTTGCTTAGGCAAAGCCGGATTATCGCTATAATACTGCGTAACGAATGTCATGAAATCATCATACTCTTCCCCGTAATAAGGAAAAGTTGTGCCGTGCCGCTCAATAAGCTTTCCTTGGCGCATGTACAATATTTGAACGCACATCCAGCCCTTATCTACTGCAAAACCAAAAATATCACGGTCAAGCGCATCGGACATCGTAATCTTCTGCTTCTCCATGACCGCATCGATTGCAATAAGCTGATCCCGAAGCTCCTTCGCCCGTTCAAATTCGAGCTTCTCGGCTGCTTCCTCCATCTTGCGCTGCAGCTCATTTTTCACGACATCTTGACCGCCGTTCAAAAACTTTGAAATTTCTTGAATCATCCGATCATATTCGCTCTGCTGCACATCAAATTCACATGGTGCAATACATTGTCCTAGATGATAATACAAGCACACCTTATCAGGAAGTGTCTTGCACTTGCGAAGCGGATATAGCCGGTCCAGAAGCTTCTTTGTCTGCTGAGCGGCATAAGCATTCGGGTAAGGGCCAAAGTACTTGCCCTTGTCTTTAATGATACGTCTTGTGACCTCGAGCTTCGGATGTTTCTCGTTCGTAATTTTGATATAGGGGAACGTTTTATCATCCTTTAACAGGACGTTATATCTTGGATGGTATTGTTTAATTAAGTTGCATTCTAAAATAAGTGCTTCCATATTGCTAGAGGTTACAATGAATTCAAAATCACGAATTTCAGATACGAGCCGCTGCGTCTTGCCGTTGTGGCTGCCGTTAAAATAAGAACGCACGCGATTTTTGAGCACTTTTGCCTTGCCTACATAAATGATGACGCCTTCGCTGTTTTTCATGAGGTAACAGCCTGATTGATCCGGGAGCAAAGCTAGTTTGTTCCGTATCGTCTCTTTTGCCTCTGCAAGCTGCTGCTCTGCCTGCTCCCGATCCGTTTGCTGATGATCCATGCTCTCGCCTCCGACTGCCAAATGATTCTGTTCATATTTTATCATAACTCGGCTATACTTTGTTTTACAATTGTCACCGGTTCTGGCTTTACAACTGTTTATCTGTTTGAGTATACTAATATAAGTTGAATAAACCGATACTACATAAAGACGACCGTAAATTGGTTGTTACTTACGCAATCGGTCTTTTTCAAGGAGGACGTCAACGATGGAAAACGTAAGAGACCCGCGCGAGCATTTTAACGAAGAGCCTCGCCATGACTTGATGGACGTCGTGTTCGGCTTTGGCGGCATGCTCGGTTTAATGACCGTCATTTTCGCTGTTGCTGTAATCGTGAAATTCATCATTTCATAAGAAAAAGGAGCAGCGAGCTGCTCCTTTTTTTTGTTGCCTATCAACGATACGCAGCTGATTAATCAGATATAATTCCGCTATGCTTGTTGCTTTCTCATTAAATAAGGATACAAGAAAATAAGTCCGAGTATATAAAGCAATAACGCAAACAACGCAGGTGAAAGATGCAAAAAATCGATATAACCGATGGATAGATGAACACTTAAGCCCGCATAGAAGCCCGGTGCTCCGCCAAGCAGCAGCGTCCACCATATCCAGCGCGATCCCTGCTGGATTCCCCATAGCGCAATAATAAGAATGGCCAGCGCAGCACAGAACAACGCTCCGCCAAATCCTGCTCTATCATGGGCTATTAACGGGATGAGTTTCAAGTTCGCCCCATTCAGCTCGTTATGCGTCGTATTCAAATAAACCAAATCTGACTGTACGAACACCTCTGTAATCCCAACGCCTGCGATCGTTAAACCGCCTACAGCCAGCGCAAAGCCCAAAACAACAAAACAAAATTGTCCATACATCGCCAAACGCCATAATCGATCATTACGAACATTAACTGGCAAGCGATAGGGCTGATCCGGATTTCTGCGCATGGATAGCAGAAACATCGGGAACAAAACCGCAGCAGCTAGCGCATGCAGCGGGTCGAAATAACCGTAGCCAAGAAATAAGAAAAAGCTTAAAAATCCAACAATACCAGACGTCATCAAAGCTGTTCGAGCCCAGTGCAGACTATACTTTAATCCATGTCTAGCCAATTGAACATACAATATGCCGATTGTAATCATCGTTCCGGAAAGCGTAATTCGGTCATGAGACATAAAATGCAGCAAATGATGGTTGACTTGCTTCAGTTCGTCCAGCGTCATGTCTATAAAATTCAAGTCATAGGACAGCAGCACCGTAGTCGCAGCAATAATCCAAGACAATATCCCGCCAATAATCATGCCGATTCCAAGCAGGAGCATCCAGCCCCAATGCTTCCAGAATGATGGAGTCACTTGCGCAGGAAGATCTCGGACCTGCTCATAAATGACAGCTTCATTAATCCGTTTTGGCAGACCAGGCCCTGCATAAATCAGTCCGCTGTGAAGTAGAACGGCGTTAGCGCCTGCTTTCAGCAAATCTAACGCATCCTGCGGCTCATGCACGCCCCCGCCCGCTTTGATTAGCAAGTGGGAACAGCATTCCTTTCGCAGCAGCTTTATTTTGGCCAAAGTAAGCGCCTTGGCCTCTTTACCCATGCTTGCGGCATAGCCATCGTTGTTATCATCGCAGATTGCTTCTCCAATGACCACGCCTCTCCAAACTCCCTCTGCTGCGTGGATCAGGGAGATTAAGCTGTCATTAGAAAAGTCAGGCGGAACATAAATAAACAAAGGTTTATTAGCATGCGGTTGTGCGGAAGCGTATCCGGCTATGCCTTTCAAAATAGTGAGGGCTTCTTCGAGGCTCCTTGATGAATGCAGGACATCAACATAAAAACCAGCCGCACCCGCTGCACTTAGCTGCACCAGCATGCTTTTAAGTTCGATTAGAGCCTGCTCGCAAGAAGCATGCGGCATTGGAGCAATTCTTGCCAGCTGCGGCAACGAATGTCCGGGCTTTCCCATACGCTCAGCATATTGCTCTACACCATCGTTTTCATAATAATCTGGATATCGAATGGTTTCATTTAGGATGTCATTCGTTATAGGCTTATCACTCTTAATTTGCTTGACGGTGATTGGACCATGCTCGATAAAACCGATTCCAAACTGAGCCAGCGCTTTATGCGCCACTCCTTGCGGATCTAGACCGCCTGACAATCCCACACTTGTAGTTAAGGAAATGCCTGCTAGCTTCTGCTCCAAGTGAGGTGATGGCTCCATATGCCCAAGTGTACGAATGACAAAAGTACCGCCTGGGATACTGCTCAGCGTTCCCATTGCTTTTAGAGTCAGTGTTCTGCTGAGCCTAGAAGGAAGCCTGAATAAAAGAGGTCGAAACAAGGACTGATAGGACCAATCCGGCATTAATATTCTCCTTATGGATACTTTTCTTCCAGTATACAACAAACCCAATGCCTGCGCGGCATTGGGTTTGTTGTATTTTTATCGAATCTATTAGGGAGCTACTGCACAATTCTAAGCGCTTCGCCCGTTGATGAATTGTCCCGCTGCTTCGATTGCTGTGAAGATTCGGACGGAACCTGCTGCTTCTGAGAGGGACCATCATAACGTGTTCTTTCCGTCCGGTCGATCTGTACAATTCTTCCATCATGAACAGTGATCGTTACATGCCCATAATTAAGACCCGTTACTTGTTCAGAAATACGCTCCAGCCATTGCGCATCTAACTCTAGCGGTTTTGCCATTTCAAACCCCTCCATTATTGTCATTTATTCAGCTTTCTCCGCTGGCTTCTGCGTGCCAGACTTCCACTCTACAATGCTCTTCACGATCATCGTTACGACCGCTAGCATGACGAGCAAAGAAGCAACGGCGAATGAGGCTGAAAATTGATACTCGTTATACAAAATCTCAATATGCAGCGGCAGCGTATTCGTTTCTCCGCGGATATGGCCGGATACGACAGATACAGCGCCGAACTCGCCCATGGCTCGTGCGTTACACAAAATAACGCCATACAAAAGCCCCCACTTGATGTTTGGCAAAGTAACCTTCCAAAAGATTTGCCAGCCTTTAGCGCCTAAGCTTGCAGCTGCTTCCTCTTCTTGGACGCCCTGCGCTTGCATCAACGGAATAAGCTCGCGAGCAACAAAGGGGACCGTAACAAACACGGTTGCAAGTACGATTCCAGGAACTGCAAATATAATTTGGATGCCACGCTCATCGAGCCAAGGACCAAAAAAGCCCTGTGCGCCAAATAACAGCACATAGATCAATCCAGAAATGACTGGCGACACAGCAAACGGCAAATCGATTAACGTAATTAAAATATTTTTACCGCGAAAGCGAAATTTACTGATCGCCCAGGCCGCAGCAATACCAAAGACCGTATTCACAGGAACTGCGATTAATGCAACGATAAGCGTGAGTTTAAGCGCTGACAAAGCATCCGGCTCCGTAATCGAATCAATGTATACGCCTACACCTTTTTTTAATGCTTCAACAAATACCGATGCCAGCGGCAGCAGGACAACTAATCCAAGAAACAGCATCGCAATGATAATAAGCAGCCATTTGACGGGACCTGATTCTGTAATATGCCTCGGACGTTTGGAAGCTTCTGCATTCGTGTGTACTGTAATTGCTCCAGCCATTTGTATGAGCTCCCTTCTTAGTCTGATACTGTGCGGCGATTCATTCGCCACTGCAGTAAATTAATGACTAGCAGCATCAGGAAGGATACAACGAGCATTACGAGTGCAATGGCAGTAGCGCCAGCGTAATCGTATTGCTCCAGCTTCGTCATGATGAGCAGTGGAGTTATTTCTGTTTTCAGCGGCATATTGCCCGATATGAACACGACCGAACCATATTCTCCGATACCTCTTGCAAAGGCTAGAGCAAAACCAGTTAGTAGTGCTGGCAACAGCTCAGGCAAGATGACCTTCCAAAAGGTTCTTAAACGATAGGCTCCGAGCATAACTGCCGCTTCTTCCGTTTCTTTCTCCATATCCTGCAGCACCGGCTGTACCGTACGAACAACAAACGGAAGTCCAATAAATATTAGTGCGATGGTAATACCGAGCGGGGAGTAAGCAACCTTGACGCCGAGTGGTGCGAGCAATGAGCCAATCCAACCATTCGGTGCATAGATCGCAGTTAAAGCAATGCCAGCCACTGCAGTTGGCAGTGCAAATGGCAGATCCACTAAACTGTCGACGATTTTTTTGCCTGGGAACTGATAACGAACGAGCACCCATGCAATTAATAGGCCAAATACCGCATTAACAAGTCCGGCAAAAAATGCGGTTAGAAAGCTGACTCGATAAGATGCAACGACACGAGCATTCGTAACCGTGCTCCAGAATTCAGACCAGCTGAGCTCTGCCGTTTTGAAAAAAACGGCAGTCAGCGGAATCAATACAATAATGCTAAGGTAAAACAATGTGAATCCAAGCGACAAACCAAAACCCGGCAGTACGTTACGGGGCTTGGAACCTTTCATGTGAAGTCAGCTCCAATCTTGTTTATGCTTTGCATTATGAGCCTGGTGTGTAAATTTTGTCGAAAATGCCACCGTCTGCAAAGTGTTTGGTTTGCGCTTCTTTCCAGCCGCCAAAATCTTTATCAATCGTGAGCAATTCTAGAGTTTTGAATTGATCTGCATACTTTGCAGCAACTGTCTCCGAAATTGGACGGTAGTAGTTTTTAGCTGCAATTTCTTGGCCTTCTTCTGTGTAAAGGTATTTCAAGTAAGCTTCCGCTACTTCACGAGTTCCGCGCTCGTCTACCACTTTATCCACTACAGCTACTGGAGGTTCAGCAAGAATACTTAAAGAAGGATATACGATTTCGAATTTGTCTGGACCAAGCTCATTGATCGATAGGAAAGCCTCATTCTCCCAAGCAAGCAGTACATCGCCAATTCCGCGTTCTACAAACGTTGTTGTTGATCCGCGTGCACCGGAATCCAGTACAGGTACATGCTTAAATAATTGTGTAACAAACTCCTGTGCTTTCGCTTCGTCATTTCCATTTTGCTTAAGCGCATAACCCCATGCAGCAAGATAGTTCCAGCGAGCTCCGCCAGATGTTTTAGGATTTGGAGTAATAACTTCAACTTTGTCCTTGATTAGATCGTTCCAATCCTTAATGCCCTTTGGATTTCCTTTACGAACTAGAAATACGATTGTTGATGTATAAGGAGCGCTGTTGTGCTCAAACTTTGATTGCCAATCCGCATTAATTAGCCCTGGCTCAACGATTGCATCGATGTCATAACCAAGTGCAAGTGTTACAACATCCGCCTTCAGGCCATCAATAACTGCGCGGCCTTGTTTACCAGACCCGCCATGCGATTGTTTTATCGTCACGTCTTGACCTGTTTCCGCTTTCCAATGTTTCGAGAATGCCGCGTTAAATGCTACATAAAGCTCACGAGTAGGGTCGTAGGATACATTCAAAAGCTCAACTGGCGGTTTTGGTTTATCCGTAGGTGCGTCTGTTGCAGCTGTATTAGTTGCCTCGTTAGTAGGCTTATTCGTTTCTTTGTTTGTTTTGTTGTTGCCGCCTTGACCGCAAGCAGCCAATACAAGCACTAATGCCAATAAAATAACAACGGAACGAACATGAGTAATTTTCTTCATCTTTCCATACACCCCTTTTTTAAATTAACAGGCTTTCAGAAACATTTATGAAGTTTACTTCCTGTGAGGATGTTTCTCCTGGATAGGTGTTTGCTCCGGTTCGTCCGGTCGGAAAACATTATTCCTACCTGCTTAGTTGGTTATGGAAGAATCTTACCAGCGAGCCCCACTTTCTGTCAATACTTAATTTCAAATAATTGATAAGTCCTATAAGAAAGCTTTATATGCTAGCAGAACGAACGACACAGTATAAAAACAGCACTCATCCTGAATACGCTTTCAACCATATTGAGATTAAGCTTGATGCTGCTGCTATCCTTAAACAAAATAAAAGCTTTGGTCAACAAATTCCGCGAATAGGAATCCGTTAACCAAAGCTTTAATCAATTACTTTTGTCCGCGCTTGTTTTCGCCGGTAACCATAACGACTTCAACGTAAGGCCGTATACGGTCCATTATACGCTGTCCCTTATGCAGCTCATCGCCATCCTTGCTCGTAAAGCTAAAATGCCTCTCCAGCGCCTCCAGCTCGTAGTTGGAGGTGTAGAACGTTGGCTTGCGCTGCATCCGATAATTCAAGATCGCGCCTAGTACATGATCGCGAACCCATGGATTTAAATTTTCCGCGCCCATATCATCAAAGATAAGCAGGTCGGTTTCCTTCATCATCTCGACCGTTTCCTTCAGCTTGCCAGGCTCATGCATGAGCGTCTTCAGATCTTCTACAAAGTCAGGCATGTAGACGATCACTCCAGAATATCCAGCCTTCGCAAGCTCATGAAGCAAATAACACATTAAAAATGTTTTGCCTGTACCAAAGCGGCCTGCCAAATACAAGCCTTCCTCCTGCAAGCCATGCTCTTTCGTGCGATCGATATATTTCTGAACCTGCCCAACCGCCTTTGCACGCTCAAGATCTCTCGTAATAATCTCAGCTGACGAATAGCCGCGCTGCAGCGCCTTCTCGTCTATGTAGAAGCTTCTGATCCGGCTTCTAATCTGATCCTCATTCTGACGAGCGTTAAATTTCTTGCATGCTACCTTACGGTCATATAACTGCGTTAGTCCATTCACCGTATCAGAACTAAGCAGCGTATAGTGGCCTTCAAAATCATTCGGGCAATTGTCTAAGCCCGGACAATTGGTACAGTTCCTGTATTCCGTCACATATTGATAAACCCGATTCAAATTAAGACGGATTGTCTGCTCATCCAAATCCGGATATTTAACGCGAAGCTTCTCAACAAGCGGTTCTGCAAGCAGCTCAGTCAGCTTATGCTCCGCCTTTTCCGTAAAGGCTTTGCCGGAAGGCCAAGCCTTCAGCAATTCGCCCATCGACTCCATCATCTGCTTACACCGCCTTTATCATTTACCGTCTAATTTCCGAGCCAGCTTCAACAGCTCTTCAAGCTCATCGGCCGAAACTGCCGAAGCCGATTGATCTTCCTGTACGATTGGAATAGAAGGCTTACGGGATGTGCCCCTGCTGCTGCCTCCGCTTCTGGAGCCGCCTTTCGAGCCGTTATAGCCTCCGCCAGCGTAACTGGTCGCAGCTTCCTTGCGGCGCTCCTTATCCTGCTCCACCTGCGCTTGCTCTCGCACATAAAGCACTGCTTTCTCGAATGTATCGATTTGTTTCACAAGCATGTTCGATGCTACGGCATCCAAAAATGTTTTTGTCACCCGCTGCGCATCGTTAGCTCCGATAACATAATGTATAAGTACGTTTATAACAGGGGCAGCTAATTTATAATTGAGGTCGATGCGTTCAAACACTCGTTCAATCCAATCCGGTACTGCTCCGGGGAAAAAGCGCTGAAGAAACCGTGTATGTGGTTCATTTCGCATCAGCATATTATATTGCTGAACATCACAGCGGCCGCTAAGCTGATTTGGAACTTGCAAATAATGCTGCTCTTGCACTTCGTATTCCTCGGTCAATTCATCAGGATCAACCGTCTCCTCGTCCGCAACAACTTGCGTGCGTGACAGCGCTCGCTGCCGTTCGCCTTCCCGCTTCTTGTCCTGCCTATAAAATTGATTAGCCCGCAGTTGAAGCTCGTCAACATTCAGTGTGCCGCTCTCTCCAAAAATGCCGTCCTCATCAAGCAAACGACATATATCCACTACAGCCAAATTATATTTGTAAGCTACATAGTTTACCTGCGAGAGTTGTTCTTCATCACTTCGCAGCCGCTCCACGAACCGCCGATTGGCGGAATTACGAGGAAAACGCAAAATAATTTCTCCATAAGGTATGCCTGCTGTTGCTTGTGCCGGCCTAGCGGCAGATTGCCGCGATGGCGCAACCTCTATCAACGCTTGCTCAAGCTCATTGTCTACGGACTGCATATTAAGCTTAAACAGCTCATAGAAAGGCACGGATATATTTTCTTTCGTTAACTTCGCTCCTGCCAGCTCATCCGGTTCATTAGCGCCAAATGATTCTCGAAGCGAGATTACCGCATACTTGCCAACCTTATCGCGCAAGAGCATCGTTAAATGCATATTGCGAAAAAATTCGACTGGCGACAACGGCTGCGACATCTCGTATTCATAAATAACATCTGCATTATCAGGAACGCCTAATCGTGACGTTTGCAGCAATCCAACAGCCTCCAGCTTCGAAGCCTGCTCGATAAGATGCTTGCGTCCGCGCTCGTTCATCTCCAGCCCTAAGCCAAGAAACAGCTTGCGCTGCGGCTCAATCGAAGAGTAGCCCGAGGTGCCTTCGGCAATGCCATGATACAGCTGCTGGTAAAATGCGACGGCAAATGCGCCAATCATCGGCTGATAGATTAGCGACAGCATTTTGTAGTCGAGGCTGCTTAGCGAAAAATCGCGAAAAATGTAATATCGGTGGTGTTCAGTGTACTGCAATATATTATTGATGCGCATAGCATCAGCTCCATCCTTCACTAACATTCTATCATTTTAACATAAAAACCGATGTTCAGGACGAGTCGGAAAATAGAAAAATCCCCCGAAGGAGGGATTTTTTTTTCAAATATAAGAAGGCATATCATTCGTTCCTTCTGCTTATCTTATATTTTTCCGTCAAAGCTGCTTCAGCATCCAGTGGACGCTGAAGGCGTTTTTGCTTGGCTTAAAACATTTTGTAGCCGCCCTTGCGCAGCGCCTGAATCGCCCATCCGCTTACGTATGCGCCGATTAGTGCTCCAATTACCGGTATGTAATCAAAAACCGTGTAGTGAGCAAAGTTTTCAATCGTCGTTGACGCCGACTGATCCCAAGGAGCCCAAATGCCTAATACAATTAATGCGATAACAAATAAATATATCGGGAACCACGTTGTTTTTAACAACATATTCAAAATAAAGCCAATGCCGAACATCATAACTAAAAACAGCACGGTTGCAATAATTAATTGAAGCATCCAAACTTCCCCTTTCACACTCTCGTTTATTAGTTTAATTAATGGTTAGATGGAAGTCAATTATATGAGGACAAATGTCACAAGACCGCCATTTGCTCACTCTGCCCTCCTTACGATACAATGACTAGAGCATCATTATGGAGCTTGAAGGGAGCATTTATACGATGAGTGAAGCAGCACAAACATTAGAAGGCTGGTACGCGCTGCATGATTTCCGCAGTGTGGATTGGACCGCTTGGCGCTTAGCCGATGAAAGTGAACGCAGCCGCGCGCTGGACGAGCTGCAAACGTTTTTGCAGCAATGGACCACAGTGGAGGAAAATAAAGAAGGCAGTACAGCCGTTTATTCAATCGTTGGTCAAAGAGCAGACTTCGTATTCATGCATTTGCGTGAAACACTAGAGGAGCTTAACGAACTTGAAACGGCGTTTAACAAAACAACGTTCGCAAGCTTTACATATCCGGTATTTTCATATGTCAGCATTGTAGAGCTGAGCAACTACATGGCACAACCGGGCTCTGATCCGATGCAAAACCCGGATATTATCGCTCGATTGAAGCCGACGCTGCCAAAAGCAAACCACATCTGCTTCTACCCGATGAACAAGCGCCGGGATGGACAAGACAACTGGTATATGCTCGCAATGGACGAGCGTAAAACGTTGATGCGCAGCCACGGGATGATCGGTCGCCAATACGCTGGCAAAGTTAAACAAATCATTACCGGCTCTGTCGGCTTCGACAACTGGGAATGGGGCGTTACACTGTTCGCCGATGATGCGTTGCAATTCAAGAAGCTGATTTATGAAATGCGCTTTGATGAAGTGAGCGCTCGTTACGCTGACTTCGGCGATTTTTATGTCGGCAATTTCTTGAATGCAGAAAAATTCCAAGCTTTGCTGAAAATATAATAGAAAGAAGCCCAAGCCTTTTCTACAAATGGCTTGGGCTTCTTTTTTTTCCGAGAGAATCAACTGAATGAAAAAGGCTTCCGCCTTGGAGCAGTTTCGTTGCTGCTCCAATGAGCGAAAGCCTTTATTTTAATTATCGTCGTCGTCATCTTCGTCATTATTTTCAAGACCAAGCCGCTTCGCTTCCAAATACTCTTGCGTAGCTCGGTCACGAGCGCGGCCTTTGTCCTTCAACCGCTCGATCGCCGGCTGAATAAGGAGGTCAACTTCCTTTTGCACCGTATAGGCCAAGTCGTATCGTGTTTGCGATTCTAAGAAGGAGCCGACTTCCATCAATGCATTGTAACGATCCAGCTCATCTCTGGTCAGCAATCCGCGGACTTGTACGCTGCAATGTCTCATTATAGAAACTTCCCTTTGCGAAGTACAAGCGAAATGCCGCCGATGATGAACAGGTAACGAAGGTCGATCGCTTTTTTCAGCCAAGCGGCTACGCGGCCTTTATATTTTTTGCCAAAAGCTACTCCGATTGCTTCGCCTTTGCCAAGTGATGCTACCGTTCCTTTGTTGCTGAACGTGAAGCTCTTCGGCGGTTGATTGCGAATGGAAGCGACAAGGTTATGTGCGCATACGACACCTTGCTGCATTGCAATTTGAGCAGTCGGCGGATAAGGACGGCCTTCTGGATTAAACATCAGCGAGTTGTCGCCAACGATATAAATGTTCTCATTGCTCGGGGAACGAAGGAATTCATCCACCTTCACGCGTCCGCGCATCGTTTCGAAGCCAGCTTCCTCAATGAGGCGATTGCCGCGAATACCGCCAGTCCAGATCACGGTTGCCGACTTGATTTCTTCGCCTTCGCCAACGATTACACCCTCTGGCGAGCATTCCTTAATGGCTGTGCCAATACGGAACGTTACACCCTTCTTGGTCAACACATCCATCCCATACTCTACGAGCTCAGGATCAAAGCCTGGCAGCGCCGTTGGTGCTGCTTCGATATTGTAGATTTTTACAAGCGCAGGATCTACGTCAAATTGCTTGCACAGCTCAGGAATACGGTCGGAGAGTTCTCCAACAAACTCGATTCCCGTAAAGCCTGCACCGCCAACAACAAACGTCAAATAATCCGTACGATGCGGTTCACGTTTGAAGCGCGCGAATTGGTACTCGATATGCTCGCGAATCAAACGAACAGAGTTGATGCTGCGAATATTCATTGCATGCTCGCCTAAGCCTGGAATTCCGAAAGTCTCAGGCTCGCCTCCAAGACCAATGACCAAATAATCATAAGACAAAGTACCGTCTTCAAGAATCACTTTTTTATCTTGCGGACGAATTTGAACGACCGTTGATTTCACGAAGTCGATTTTAAATTCATCGATCAATTTCGAAATGCTCACCCGTGCATTTTCCGGATTATCCGTGCCTGCCGCTGGCATATGAAGATGTGTTGTAATATAGTGGTAATCATGTTTATTAACTAACGTAACGTCAGCTTCATTGTAATTTAATTCTTTTTGCAGTCGAAGTGCGGTCAAAATGCCGCCGTACCCTGCGCCAAGAATAACGATTTTAGGTATGTTACTCATCGTTTAATCCCATCCATTCCTTATTTATCTTTGTATTTATACTTTGTGAAAAATTACACATGCTAAACCGAATATTTATAATGATGAGTTCAGTGTGTTCTAATTAAAGTGCTTTTATCAATGAGCCTATGGCATTAAACCGACAACTTTCGACGTTTTATGCAACCACTCCCATGCATAACATACATCAGAAATTCTACAGAGTTTTCGGGCAAAGTTCAAGGGCAAAATATACGAAATTGTTTAGAACTCTATACAAATTAAATATTTCCTTCTTATATCTGGAAAGTTTATAATTGAAGTCGTAAAGCTTATAACGTGGAGGTGGCTACAATGTCAAACCCTGAATCAGCAGTAGATCCCGTCGATATTTTAATCATCGGAGGCGGGCCTGCAGGAATGTTTGCTGCTTTCTATGGCGGTATGCGCCAAGCTTCAGTTAAGCTCATCGAAAGCATGCCCCAGCTAGGCGGTCAGCTTGCAGCGCTTTATCCTGAAAAATACATTTATGATGTTGCTGGATTTCCTAAGGTAACGGCACAAGAACTAGTTGACCGTCTAAGAGAGCAGCTTACTCATTTTCAGCAGGAAATCTGCCTTGAGGAAAAGGTATTAAACGTAAACAAGCTTGATGAACGTCTCTTTGAAATTATAACAGACAAAACAAAACATTATGCTAAAGCGGTCATTATTACTGCCGGTGTTGGTGCATTTGAGCCGCGGAGGCTTGAATTGCCTGAGGCCGCTGGATTTGAGAAGAAAAACCTTCATTATTTTGTGGGTGATTTGCAGCGTTTTCAGGGGAAAAAGGTGTTGATAAGCGGCGGCGGCGACTCAGCCGTTGACTGGTCGCTCATGCTGGAGCCCATTGCTGAGAGCGTTACGCTAATTCATCGTCGTGACAAATTCAGAGCGCATGAGCATAGCGTTGAGAATTTAATGAATTCGAAAGTTAACATCCTTACACCAAAAGAAATTACAGCGCTTCATGGTGAGGAGAGCATTACGAAAGTCACGTTATCCGACGTCAAAACGTTAGAGACAATTGAACTTGAAGTCGATGCCGTCATCGTCAACTTTGGTTTTATTTCCTCACTCGGTCCAATTGCTGATTGGGGTATTCAAATTCAAGGCGGGTCGATTATCGTTGATACCCGTATGGAAACGAATATTGCTGGAATCTTTGCAGCCGGCGATGTGACTACTTATCCCGGTAAGCTCAAGCTGATCGCTGTTGGTTTCGGAGAAGCCCCTACTGCTATTAACAACGCTAAGGTTTATGTTGATCCCGGAGCAAAGCTCTCCCCAGGACATAGCAGCAACATGAAGCTTTAGCGCATTTATATTGATCATAACGGTAAAAAAATAAACATAAGGGTATCCTAACCTTGGCTTAGCTCAATCATACACCTATTGCATTCATATGCACGGTGAGCCTAGGAGGATACCCTTATGTTTTGTCCTGTTTGTAATGGCTTTCAATATTTGCATGTTCGCTGCTCCTCTTGCGATAGCGCAGTTATCGATTGCGGTCGTGCATCTGATCTGACGAGCCCTTACGCTCCCTATGAACAGATCGAAGACGAGCCGCTCATAAATAGTGTGCATGTGCAAAACTCTTTATCTTGCAAGCATCTTGTATATTGTCAGGCCTGCAAGCTTACTGCCGAGGTTTGGGTGAAGGAAATGTAGTCGCTCTGCTATCTTGAAGAATCGCGACTTTTTATGCTGTAATTTTGATGTTTTCTGGTTTGAGTCGTCTGCGTGTCATTTCGATGGCTAACATTCGAATAAACTCGGGTTCCAATTCAAACTGCACAGCTGCATAATAAGTGTCTACTAACATTTCGTCAGACAGTAGCTCCATACTACACACCCTTTCTTCCATACTTTGGTTACTACTTTTTCATAGTAGCATGGCACTATTAGAAGGACAACAGTCCCGGTTATACACAAGATGTTGTGGATACGATGTGAATAGCATGTGTATATACGTCGAATTTTAAGCATTATCAAGGTGGATAATGTGGATAGAGTTATCCACAGGTCTTTTTTACATCCTCTCAATAAAAAACTTTAATCGCTTTATATGAATCTATTAATGGAATATATTGAAACCTCTCCCTATTTCCTACACTAGCCCACATACAATCACATAAAAAAAGCCCCAATGGGGGCTCATATGAGAAATGATTCCTTACCAATTCAATTCATACTGCTCGTTTTCGATCCATGAGGAAGTCGTATAGTCTCTGCCGCGCACAATAATCTTATTTGCGTACACGTCAACCTGATAACCTTGGCTGCCCTCTTTGTACTCGTCCTCATTCGTCCATAAATAAGCGACCGATGCCGTATTAAATATGGTCGCCGTTTCACCTTTTCCTTCAAAGCAGGTATGTCCCGCTTCCAGCTCCCAATGGGTATGTCCGTTAAACATGATGGTCTGAGGATGCTTTTTCAATATTGCTTTCAATTCTTTGTCCTGAGTCACACCATACCAGCCCTGCTCCTCGAGCGAGCCGGCAACCGTATCCTTCAGCGGCTGATGCAGGAACAAAAATACCGGCTTTGATGCTGATGCCTGCTCACCAAGACGCTCATCAAGCCAGTCAAGCTGCTCTGTACTCAAATAGGCGAAATCCTTTAATCCTTGCTCCGAGCCAAGAAAAATAAAATGATAGCCCTCCAGCCATCTATCATAATATGGACCTTTCATGCCGGTGCTAGATTCATAGAGTTTAAGTTGATTGCTCCATTCACCTAAAAAAATATCATGATTGCCATACGTAAGCAGCATCTCTGGCAGTCCTGCTTTGTTTGCTTCCCAAATGCGGGTAAACTCCTCATATTCAGGTCGGAGTCCATGATCCGTCACGTCTCCAACATGCATTATGCCTATACTGTTAGAGGCATATGCAGCAATATCAAGAAGCGCTTGCTCGAAATGCTTATTGTGAATATGATCCCGGTCATTCGTAACATGGGTGTCCGTAATGACTTGAAAACTAATAATTGGAGACAGCATTTTATTCCTCTCCCTTTCTGCTTGCATTTAATGGTTTTTTACACTCATATTCAAGCCCACTACTCCAACAACGATAACAGCGATCCAGAGCAATGAGGTAATAGGCAGCTTTTCATGAAAAATCGTAACGCTGACAATCGTAATGAGAATAATGCCAATACCTGACCAGATCGCATAGGCAACGCTCACATTCATATAAGATAGAGCGAAGTTTAGCATCGTGAAGCTGACACCATAAAACAAAAACATGAGTACAGAGGGCCAAAATCGTGAAAAGCCCGCTGAATATTTCATAGAAACGGTTCCTGACAGCTCTAATACGATAGCGAGAAGAAGAAATGTCCATCCCCAGCCCATTTCACTCTTCATTCACTCGTCTCCTAATCGTTAGTTCACTATAAGAAGCAATAACTTCATCTGCATTAGGAAGCGCCTTGTGGACGCGAGATCCTTCGGCAACATCTGCGATCCCAACTTTTACACAAGCTCCAGCCGCAAGTCCCATCCGCATATCTCCATTAGTATCGCCTATAATCGCAGCCTCCGAACAATCAATTCCAAGCTTCTGGCAGGCCAGCTGCATCATATCCGGAAACGGCTTGCCTCGCTCAACCAAATCAGTGCCGATTACGACATCAAAATAATTGCGTATTCCAAGCCACTCCAAATGTTTATTTGCAGCCTCCGTTTCATCAGCAGTGACAACGCCAAGCCTAATGCCATGCTCTCTGCAGCTATCCAGAAAATCAATGCTTCCAGGCAGCGGGAGAGCTGGGCGCGAGAGCTCCAGCTCAATATCCGCTTGCTTCTTGCAATGCTGAACAAGCTCCATCGCTTCGGCCCACGATACGCCTTGGCTGTACAACTGCCAAGCAAGCACTGCATACAAGTCATTCATCGTGCCCATAGCAAGCGGGCCATTTCGATCATAATCGATAATCTTGTTGTCAGCATCATGTTTCGTGCCCCAAAGGCTAGGAGTTCGATCAAGCTGAAAAGGAATTCCACGGTGCTCTAGCTGATTCTTTAGCTCAATGAATATGAACTCGCTCCAGTTGCCCCACATCCCGATGAAATCCAGCAGCGTTCCATCCTTGTCAAACAAGATGCCTGACACCTTGTATGCTCGATTATTTATTATTAAGTCAGGCATATTAGCCATTCCTCCTATTTTAATCTGTCGAGCTCCTTCTGTGCTGCTTCCTTCGCTTCCTTGAGCGCTTTCTCAGCAGAAACATTTCCGATTTGCACTTTATCAGCTGCAATCTTAAGCGCATCGTTTATTTTGCCGCCTGTCGGGTCCTGGAATGGCGCAGATGCATGAGCTGCCTGCATAAGCGGCACTTTAATTTGAGGGTTTTTCTCGCTGAATGCTTTGTATTCCTCGTCTTCAAGTGCGGATGAGCGAACTGCGATATAGCCCGTACCAATCGACCATGATGCGGTATTTTTCGTTTCAGAGAAGAATGTAAGCCATTTGTATGCCGCCTCTTTTTGTTCTTCACTAACGCCAGCTGGAATGCCTGCCATAATTGCACTTGCAACAGGTTTGCCTGCACCAATGCCGTCCCAGCCCGGTTGCTCCATTGCCCCAACGATATTGAAATCAAGATCACCTTGATCGCCGCTTGAGCCCGTATAGCCTGCAGCTTGTCCCTTCATAACATCGTCGATCGTTTTGTACCAATATTCCCATCCTTGGCCGCCGGAGTGGATCGTCATCACTTTATCTTCATGAATCCATTTGCGGAACATCTCCCATGTCTCAACCCATTCTGGAGAGTCAATCATCACAGTTTTGCCATCATCACTTAGAACGGTTCCGCCTTTGCCTAATACAGCATCCATCATATTTTCCATGCCCCACATCGGCTCCCAGCCGTAGAAGCTTGTTTTTCCATTCGCTTTAACCGCCATCTTCGACGCCGAAGCAGCTAAGCTTTCCCATGTCTTAAAATCTTCTGTTGTAAGTCCGCTCTTCTCAAGTGCGTCCTTGCGATAATACATGACCTGCGTCGTGCCATACATCGGTAGGAAATATTGTTTGCCGTCCAGCTGTCCTTGCTCAAGAAATGTTTGTACAAAGTCTTCTTTATTGAAAGAAGAGTCAGCACCAATTAATTCGCTCATGTCAGCGAATAATCCTTTTTTTGCCCAGTTCATATTAGAGGAAAGAACAGCAGCAGGCGCTTGCTTCGCTGCAATCGCAGCTTGAAGCTTCTGCTCGGTTTCGGAATAATCCGCTTGGGCAATGCCTTTCACGATTACCTCCTGCTGCGAGTTGTTGAATAAGTCGATTTTTTCCTTCATCGTTTCGCCAAGCTTGCCGCCAAGCCCATACCAGAACTCAATCGTAACTGGCTCTTTAGGAGCAGGAGCTTCGCTTGACTCATTGGTTGGAACTGCATCAGCTCCATTATTCGTTTTCGTATTTCCTGCTGTTTGTCCACACGCTGCCAGCACCGCAAAACTGGTTACCATCATCAGAGCTAAACCTTGCTTCATTTTCAACATTGTAATTGATTCCTCCACTCGATTTGTATAAAACAACAAGCAATGCCTATTTTCTACCCTTTGTTCACGCCAACTGACATATTGAAGCTTTTCATAATCGTCTTCTGCGCAAAAAGAAACAGCACAAGCAGCGGGATAATCGTAAAGGAACTTGCCGCCATAATAAGCGGCCACTTCAGGCCATAGGCTCCTCCTTCCACAAAGAAGCTTCTAAGGCCAGCCGAGACTAGCTGCAGATTCGGATTTTTCGTGATCAGCATCGGCCAAAAATAGTTATTATAATGTTCAATGAACGTAATAAGAGCGAGCACTATGAAGGAGGAACGCGTCACCGGAATAAGAATCGACCATAAAATCCGCATTGATGACGCACCATCGATTTGCCCTGCTTCTACCAGTTCATGCGACACCTGTAAAAAAGCTTGTCTGATCAAAAAAATGGAAAAGACGCTGACGCAGTTGGATAAAATAAGGCCAGCATAGGAATCGAGCAGGTGGAGCTTGGCCAAAATCATATAGCTCGGCAAGTAAACCGCTGTGCTAGGAATCATATAACCAAGCATTATGATTGCTGTGATGGCTTTCTTCAATCGAAATCGCAAATGCGTCAAAGCATAAGCCATCATCGCAGAATTCAGTGCCTGCAGCAGAACAATGACTGAAGCTACGAGAATGCTATTCGTTAAATACCGCCAGAAAGGCGCTTCTAGCCAAGCCGCCAAAAAATTGCTCCACTGAGGAGAACTTGGCCAGAAAGTGGGCGGGAATTGCCATATTTCATCATTTGTTTTGAGCGCGCTTGTAATCATCCAATAGAATGGAAAGGCCATAACGGCACTGAAGAGCAGCAATAACAAATGCCTGATCGTACGTCGAAAAACATTTTGAGCTTGCATAACAATTTTTCTCCTCCCCATCGGTTGACGATTATGAGCTGTAATGAACGGTTTTACGGCTGATGGCAAAGGATACGATCGACAGCACCATACAGATAGCTACGAGCACAACCGCCACAGAGGAAGCTTCTCCGATATCAAACGACTCAAAAGCCGATTGATAATACATATATAAAAGCGTTCTTGTTGAGCCGGCCGGGCCACCCTGCGTTAACACGTTAATTTGGTCATAAGCTTGCAGCGCCGATATCGTTTGTACAATAAAAAGAAAAAAGGTCGTTGGCGATATTAGCGGAATCGTAATATATCTAAGCTTGCTCCAGCTTCCCGCCCCGTCCAGCTCTCCAGCCTGCAACAGCTCTCGCGGCAAATTTTGCAAGGCGACTAAGAAAAACACCATCGACCAGCCCATCAGCTTCCAGATGGTAACGATCAGCACCCCTGCAAGCGCCCATCTCGTATCTTGAAGCCAGCCAATTCCGTCAAAGCCGAACCATCTCAGCACCGTATTGGCCATTCCTACTTTTGGCTCGAATATCCAAGACCATACAATAGATACAGCAACCGTTGGTGTAACCCAAGGAGAGAACAATAACGTCCGGTATATAACGGAGCCCTTCATCTTCCGGTTTAGCAACAACGCAAGTGCGAGTCCAAAAGCCATCACCGGAAGCACACTACCAAGACAAAAGAGGAGTGTTACGCCAAGGGATTGATAGAATGCTGAATTATTGAACAAATAAATATAGTTTTCAAAACCTACAAATGTTTTAACGGGACTCATAAAATCCCAATCCGTAAAGCTCAAATAAAAAATAGTTCCCAGCGGGATCAACCAAAATACAATCAATGGAATCATAGCCGGCAGCGTGAACAATAGAGCCTTCCATTCCTTAGCCATATCGCGTTTTATCATCTCCTGTTTATCGTTCAATTTTTCCTTAATGTTTGCTATAATTATCATTAATAACTCATTTTCACCTCTATCGTTCAAAAATTATTGTACACTCAGTTTAGAACAGCCACATTATCTGAACGTTAACGTCTGATAAAGATCTTGTAAAAGAGTTGTTTTCCTGAAAGATTCACTTTCAACTAATATTGTTGCTGTATAATGAATCATAAAATCTTAATCTTGTAGGTGATGTTGTGAAAAGAGCTTCCACCAGCGATCAGAATAGTTTGCCCACGACTCAGGAGCAAATAAGAGGAAAGATAATAGACGCTATTGCCCAGACGATGGATTTATATGGTGCTAATTATTCATTCGGACAGCTTTACGGCATCATGTTTTTTGAAGATAAACCAATGACACTTGAAGAAATGAAGCAGCAAATGAATATGAGCAAAAGCAATATGAGCTATGCCGTTCGATCCTTGATGGATTCAAAGATGATAATGAAATTGGATGAAAAACTGGAACGCAAAGATTTATATGTAGCGGAGACTGACTTTTTCCAAGCCTTCCAAAACTTCTTTGCTGCTAAGCTGCAGCGCGAGATCGATGTCATGCTCGGTGCAATAAATGAGGTTATTCCTCCGTTGTCAGAAATCATCTTAGATATTGATACGGAGGCTGAGGAGCGGCTCCTATGCCTAAAGGACTTGAACAAACTGCGCCACGGTATTGAGTATTACAGCTGGCTTCAGCAATTCGTCGACGGGCTTCGTAACGGAGAGTTTTTCCGCCAAAATGAAACCAAGCTCGATCTTTAGCTATGAATAAAGCAAAAACGGCTTCGGCACCCTCTGGATGCTGAAGCCGCTTTGACGGAGAAATATAAGAGAAGTATGAGAAAACAATCTACTTTCTTATATTGAACAAAAGGATGCTAAGAAGTGATTTCCACTTCTTAGCATCCTTTTGTTTGCCTGTTATTGCGGCCTTGTATTCACTTCAAATATCCATATTTTACCTTGTTTATCAATACCGTAATCAAACCCTAACTGGCCAATTCCGGGGTACTTGGCTTCAAGCACATTTGTCGATAATACGGTAAGCTCACGCATCTTCCGCTTCTTTTCCCCTACCTGTGCTGAAGTTAGGGATCTGCTAATCCCGTCTGCTGCTGAAACCAATGTGCCGCCTCGGCATAAATTAGTTACGAACAGCCCTTTTCTAGCAATTCGCCCTACAATTGCACGATAGACCCAGCCGTTCTCCGTCTTCACATATTTTACTCGGTAATCAATAGGCCTGCCGTCCACCGTTGCCAAATATATCCCTTTTTGAATAATATAAGCACGGCCTTTACGTTGATTGTTAAGCGATCCTACTAAAGCTGCAAAACTAGCGAATCGTTTCATCTGCGAATAATAAGTATAGGTATACCCATCGCCGTCTCGCGTAACCTTAATAACGCCGTGTCCGCCAGCACCGACTACTGGCTTAACAACAACCATTTGATGTGTATCCAACATGCTTCTGAGGTTATTGGCCGTAAATCTCCTAGTTGGAGGAATATGCGGTGCGATGCTGGAATGAGAGAGCAGTATTGCCGTCTTAGCCCATTTGCTAGCTAATTGCCTACCCTGATAATCACCCAATGAAATCTTTCCCCTTTCCCACCTCTTCATCCATAGCATATGACAGAACACTATCTGTCTCTTGGATGAATGACATAGGTTAGGAGCCTTTATTACCAAGCTTACCAACAATCGCTAGCCATTTGCCTCGTTTCGTATCCGTAGAACCTTTTACTGGACCAATATTCGTAATCCGTACTGGATTAATTCCACAAAATTGAAGTGTTGCTTTCTTCATTGCGCGATGCCCTGGCTGACCGTATACAAAGCGGTTGTACCATACTGGTGTATCCAGTGTAACGATCAAGCGAGCTGTTTTGCCAGACAACAGCTTATCCCAAAATATAGAGCCTTCACGATATTTAAAAGCGAAACCTGGCAGCAGCACCCGATCCAAAAATCCTTTGAGCAAAGCCGGCAGCGTCCCCCACCAAGTCGGATAAATAAAGACGAGATGATCCGCCCAC
Organism: Paenibacillus sp. 2TAB26; assembly: GCF_052115145.1. Classification (NCBI taxonomy): domain Bacteria; kingdom Bacillati; phylum Bacillota; class Bacilli; order Caryophanales; family Paenibacillaceae; genus Paenibacillus; species Paenibacillus sp. 2TAB26. Next base: position 260,445 of record NZ_JBFRGC010000004.1, on the reverse strand, counting down.
TTCATCGATGCTTGAGCTTCTAGCAAATCAGGTTCAAGCTCTGTACGCTTCGCATAGCCGAAGGCAAGATTAGGATTAAAGCTTAGCTCATGCAGCTGTATGATTCGAACCTCTGCGCCGCCCTGCACCGCGCCGTCAGCATAAGCCTTGGCCAAAGAACTGCAATAGCTGGTAGGATTGGGATTTCCTTGAATGATAAGTATTTTTTTATTTGAGCTCACTTTGGCTCCACCACCGTTTCTGTTACTAAAATAATTGTAAGAAATCTAATCATCGGTACTTATCCTTGTCGCGATTCTCTTTGACACTATTCAGAAGCTCCGTCTTGTAAAATGAGCAGCATAAATGTATAAAAATCTTCTTTCTCGAATGCACGAGCTGGTGATGAAAGCGTGTCGGCTAACATAATGTTCCGAACGCACATGCCGTATGACAGCATTACGCCTTGCTCCGCTGCTTTACGCGCATCCACGGTTTGAGCAATGAGACCCTCTTTTTGTCCGCTTTCTATCCACTCGAGCAAGGTCGCTGTTGAACGCTCGTGAAATTGCTGCAGCACATTTGCAATACCTGGCTTATCCTTCTGACTAAGCAAATAAGTTAAGATTTGATTAGCCACACTATCCTTCTGCTGAAGCCGATCAAGCCCCTCAGTAATAGCAAGCAATGGAGCTGTAAGACTGCAGCTTTTCTCTATCGTAAGCAGGAAGGAATCATTAATGAGCTCTACTTGCGAAGCCAATATAAGTCCAAAAAGCTCTTCCTTGCTTTTTACATAATGATAGATGGCACCTTTGGACAATCCGGTACTAAGCATGATTTGCTGCAATGTGGTATGTCGGCAGCCTTTTTCCCGAATGAGCTGCTCTGCTGTTTCCAACAATAATTTATAACTCACATTTGAAGTGTAATCTACCATAAGCAGCCTCCTTTATTATTAATTGTTTATTATTAGTTGCAATCGACGATAACTTATTTAGAAGGACAGCAGACCGTCGGTCGGTTTGTTGCTACCTTTATAATACAGACCGCTGGTCGGTTTGTAAAGTAGTATTTCATTTTTTCTTATCACAAAAAAACCGGCAAGCAGCCCTTTAGGGATTGCTTGCCGGTTTTCTCTAATTTATTTGCCTGATTGTTTCTCGAGTGCTGCCTTAAGCTTATCTGCCAAGCTATTGGACATCGACGTATTATCGCTATACTGTTCAATCAGTTTCTGGTTTTGCTTACGATTCACTTTGCCGCTTTGCTTATCGCCAAGCATTTCGATGACATTGCATGGTTTGCATTGTGCAAATTTCCCTGCTTTGCCGTCTTTAATCTCCATTTTCTTATGGCATTGCGGGCAGCGCTTATTGGAGAGCATTGGCTCTGCTGAACGGCGATAGCCGCATTCACGATCTGAGCAGACGAGCGATTTGCCTCGTTTTCCGTTAATTTCGAGCAACGGCTTCTCGCATTCAGGACAACGTGAATGGGTCAAATTATGCGGTTTATATTCCTTCGTCTCAGCAATAACCTCAGAAACCCATTTCGCAGCCTGCTGTCTGACATTTTTCATAAAGGCAGCCGGGTCGCCTTTACCTTTCGCAATGCGCTCCAGCTCCTGCTCCCACTTTGCTGTTAAATCAGGACTTCTGAGCTCGTTTACTACGAGTTCAATCAGCTGCTTTCCTTTACCCGTTGGCATCAGCTTGTTTTGCGTCCGAGTTATCGTATCTGTTCCGAGCAGTTTTTCAATAATATCAGCTCTTGTTGCCGGTGTTCCAAGACTGTGCTTCTCCATGCGAGTAAGCAGTGTCGCTTCTGTATAGCGTGCTGGCGGCATTGTGCGAAGCTCGCGTACCTTTTCCTGCTTCACAGGGAGCGATTGTCCAATGGATAGCGGCGGAAGCAGCTGAGCAGGCTGTCCGTCGGATTTCCCTTGACCTGAGCCCGCTCCGTCGTCGTCATCCTCATCTTGAACGGAAGAATAAGCATCTGATTGATAAATTTCCTTCCAGCCCTTTTCTTTCTCGATCTTCCCTTTTGCGTATAACATATCCTTGCCTACAGCAAGCACGACACTCGTCTCATCGTAACGATAAGGTCCATAAAATAATGAAATAAACCGTTTTACGATTAAATCGTATAATCGGCGCTCATCATTGCTTAGAGCAGACAAGTTTACGAATTGTTCTGTAGGAATAATAGCATGATGATCTGTTACTTTACTGTCGTCCACAATTCGCTTCGTTATCGGAATCTGCATTCTGACAAGCTTGCGAGCCAGCTGTGTGTAGGGGCCAACAGCGATGCTCTCTAAACGTCCCTTTAAGGTAGGAACCATATCGCTCGACAAATATCTGGAATCTGTACGCGGATACGTAACCAGCTTATGCTGCTCGTAAAGCTTCTGAAGCACGTTGGACGTTTGTTTGGCCGAGAAGCCCAGACGTTTATTTGCATCCCGCTGCAGCTCAGTAAGGTCATAGGCCTGAGGATGCGGCTCCGATTTCTCCAAGGTGCGAAGCTTGCTTACCTTTGCAGTTCCCTGCTTAATACGAGCGGCGATCGCATCAGCATCAGCACGGCTCCATACTCTTCCATCATGTGCATCCTGCTCCCGCCAATGCGCAGAGAATGAGCCAAAATCAGCGGACACATTCCAATATGGCTGCGATTGAAACGATTGTATTTCTTGTTCCCGCTCCATCAGCATGGCAAGCGTTGGCGTTTGCACGCGTCCAGCTGCTAGCTGCGCGTTGTATTTGGTCGTTAATGCTCTCGTCACGTTTAATCCAATCAACCAATCCGCTTCTGCTCGGCAAACGGCCGAAGCATACAAATTGTTATAGTCCTTGCCTGGCTTCAAGGTGTTGAAGCCGTCCTTTATCGCTTTGTCCGTCTGAGATGAAATCCAAAGACGCTTAAACGGCTTGCGCCAATGAACAAGCTCCATAATCCAACGAGCGACTAACTCGCCTTCTCGGCCAGCATCTGTAGCGATGATAAGCTCACTAATATCTTGCCGTTTACAAAGCTGAGCTACTGTACGATATTGCTGTGATGTTTCCTTCATAATTTTTAAATTCATTTTTGGCGGAAGCAGCRGCAAATCTTCCAAATTCCAAGTTTTATATTTCGGATCGTAATCCTCAGGTTCAGCCAGTGTCACCAAATGTCCCAGCGCCCAAGTTACAACATATTTAGAGCCTTCCATGTAGCCTTTATGTTTCTGTCCGCAGCCGAGTACACGGGCTATTTCCTTCGCCACACTCGGTTTTTCTGCCAGTACAAGCGATTTCATTCGGATTATTCGCTCCATTCCATTTAGATGCCTCATTCGCATCAATCATTATGACGAAACGATACCATAGGCTCGCAGCCTGCGCAACGCCTGCAGCCTTAACTCCTAGCATGCTATAAAACGTTTATGCATCGATTTCGCATCCTTCCTATCGTATTGAAACACTTGGCGATTAGCAATCTATTCCTGCTATTCTTGTGAATTTTACTGCTATAATCTCGGTGTGATATAGTAGGTTCAGCTTATAAGAAAGCAGATTAAGAGCTAGGGAGCGTTGATGGATGAAGCTGCGTGTTGTTGCTATTGTTTTTGGTGTTTTGCTCTTATACAGCGGCATTTCCTTCTATATTGGCTGGAATGGGTGGCTGTTCTTATCTCATTTATTTCATTTCGAAAATGCGACAGTGTATACGATCATTGCTAGTGTCATTGCATTTTCATACATTATCGGCCGGCTCGCTTACCGTGCGCCTTTTAAACCGGTTGCCGAGGTATTGAAGCTGATTGGTTCCTACTGGTTTGCCGTATTGGAATACGCCGTAATCATTTTGCCGCCTGCCAATGTTGTTGCCCTTATCTTAAAAGCAGCTGGCGCTGAAAAATCAATCTATATTGTAGGTGTAGGCGGACTGACCTTGCTTATTATGGCTGTACTCCTTATCCGCGGTTCATGGAATGCATGGAGCCCAATTGTTCGAACCTATCACGTTCAAGTGCCAAAACCTGCTGGAAAATTGAAGAAATTGCGCATCGCCATGGCTTCTGATCTTCATTTGGGTACAATTGTAGGCAATCGGCATTTAGTTAGGCTGGTGAATAAGGTTGAAGAAATTAAGCCGGATCTTATCCTGCTTCCTGGCGATATTCTTGATGATGATATTGAGCCTTTTCTTCGCAAAAACATGTCAACTGAACTTGGCAAGCTCAAAGCACCACTAGGCGTTTACGCCGTAACTGGAAATCACGAATACATTGGCCGGAAAGTGCCGGAATTTATTGCGGCAATGGATGCAATCGGCATTCGTGTCCTTATGGACGAGACGGCGCTCATTGCTGACAGCTTCTATGTCATCGGACGTAAAGATAAGGCGGCTGCGGGATTCAGCGGCAAAGGAAGGCTACCTATTCAGGAGCTTGTCGCTCCTCTAGATCAATCTAGACCGCTAATCATGCTCGATCATCAGCCTTCCGACATCGCAAGCGCAGCGGATAACGGCATCGACATCTCCGTATCCGGCCACACCCATCGCGGCCAGATGATGCCTAATCATCTGATAACGAGAAAGCTGTTTGAGCTCGATTGGGGTTATTTAAAAAAAGGCGGACTGCATGCCATCGTATCATCGGGCTTCGGAACTTGGGGACCGCCAGTACGAATTGGCAGCCGGTCTGAGGTTATTCATATCGAGGTAGAATTCACAACCGTTTAAAAGGTTAACGAAAATAGCGGCAGCAATGATGTAAACCACTCTCATTTCCGGCTATCCAGCCTATGACGAGGGTATACACACAATTGCTGCCGCTATTTTTATATCTTTATTGTAGACTCCGTGTTGCGTCTATAACGGTGTGAATCCGCTAATTAACGATTAATCTACATCAGCTATACGCCATTCAGCACCTTTTTCCTTGCTCTTATGGAACACATACACTGAGCTTCCACCGCTGTCTTCATTGTTCCTGATCTCCGAAACTTGAACGACAGCCTCAAACAACGACTTTTGCTCTTTAATAGCTATTGGTTGTTCGACCTTTATGCTTGTAATTGTGAATCCGGTAATGCCACTTGAATCTTCGCGTGACTTGCGTGCACTTTCCGTGTACAAGTTTAAAAAATCATCCCATTTTTTCTCATGTATATACTTTATTCGCAAATTAATTAGCTCGATAAGCGGCTTCTCTTCTTCCGTGAAAGCTGAGCTTTCCAAATACGCTGGCTCGAGTACTTCGTTATTCGGCGACTCAGACGACTGCATAGGAATGGGAGTGGAAGACTCGATTATAGGTGATGGCGACATGCTCTGTGTATTCTGCTGTTCTCCGTCTACTTGCTCGTCTGCTCCATCTTTGCCATAACCACTCACCGAATACGCATCTTCCAGCAAAGTCCAAATCTTATTCGTGGATGATTTCCCTAATCGATAAAGCGTTCCAGTATCACCTGGCTTCATGAAATTCCCATGCTCGCTGCTCTCTGATATCCAAAGCAGGTAACGCGAGTCCCCTAAGATTACAGAATAGGGTGGTGCCGCGATATCGACCTTTCCCTTCATCTGCTTACCAAATCGGAATGCATATTCGAATGCTCGAATCGACTCTCGATCCTCCCACACCACTTGCGAGGTCGGCTCTGCCTGCTCAAAATCAAGCATGCGCTGAACGGTAACCTGATTCTCATTTACCCGAAACAAAAACATCAAAATTGCAGCAGCCACAACTACGACGCCAATCAGAATGATGTAGCCACGCTTCAAATGCACACTTCCTTTCTCCAAAAAAATTCAACCATTGCTACCTGTTACTTCGTGTCCGATATAATAAATAGATAAATAAATCGAGTGCGATAACCATTAAGACGAAGGTCCATGGTAAAAGGTTCCATACATAGGTCCAGGTTGTGCCATAAACTGTTCCGGTCAACCAAATATAGGAGGAGATGGCATAATAGGCAGGGCTAAACACAAGCATAAATGTCGTCATCGCCGACAACAAGGAAGCCACACCTATGCCGACTAATACGAGGCGAAAGGGATTTACACCCTTTTTTCAAGCAATTAAATAAATCATCATTCGGCAAATGATCATGGTCGAGCAGGACGCAAGAAAAAAGCTTGCTTCGGTTACAAAACAAGGAAAATGGGTAATCATAAGACTGCTGCCAAATAATTGCCGCCTTTATGGAAATAGTGAACATACCTTTACGGAGTTATTTTACGATCGCTTGCAGTTCCAATGTGATGAGCGCATCACGTATCCCATTTACAAAAACAATGCGCTTGAGCACATTATCCCGATTCTAGAGAATGGGACCCTTGGGGCCCCATTGGGCGTGAATATATGATTCGTGAGATGAAACGTTATTTCATCAAAAACGCTACTATTGCATATTGACAAATAATTATTTTTGTGGTATAATATAATATTTTACTATTTACATACATTTTAACTATTGGTACGATGTTACTTGAAATGAGCAACTCACCTGCAGCAAAAACTTCTAAACAGTAGCGGAGGGTTAAAATGAACATTGCAAGCGGCGTTAATATGATGCCAATATCAGCGGTCATGATGGGTCGAATGGAAACGATTTATCCCACTTTAATTTGGGATAACGACACCGTGATCTTAGTGGATACTGGCTATCCGGGGCAGCTGCCATTAATAAAGGAGCAAATGGAGCGTGCTGGACTTGCGTTTGAGCGTCTTAACAAAATCATTATTACCCATCAAGACCTTGACCACATTGGAAGCTTGCCTGCGATTTTGCAGGAATTGCCTCATAAGGCGGAGGTGCTTGCGGATAAAGTAGAAGCTCCTTACATTCAAGGTGAAGCACATTTGCTCAAAGTTACACCAGAATCGATTGAGCAAGCTGTCAAAGCCTTGCCGGCAGAAGTGCCTGAGGAATGGCGAGCCGCATTCAGGAAGACGCTTGAAAATCCGCCTAAAGCGAATGTCGATGTTATCATTACGGATGGGCAACAATTGCCGTATTGCGGAGGAATTATCGTCATTGGCACACCTGGGCATACGCCCGGACATCTTAGCCTTTATCATACTGCTAGCAAAACGTTAATTGCAGCTGATGCTCTAATCGTTGAAAACGACCAGCTGCTAGGACCGACACCACATTATTGCCTCGACCCGGATACCGCAAAAAAATCCATCAAAAAATTAACGCAATACGACATAAACACAGTCATCTGCTACCATGGCGGATTATATTCTGATCATGTGAATGAGCGGATTTTAGAGCTCGCTGCCGAATAGCGAATAAGGGAGCTGCCAACGCAATCGACGTTGACAGCTCCTTTATATATATGTCTACAATCCGCCAGCCAGCGCTTTTTTCAAAAACTGTCCTGTATAGGAAGCTGCAACAGCCGCTACTTGCTCTGGCGTTCCTGCTGCGACAAGATTGCCGCCTTCTGCACCGCCTTCGGGCCCTATATCGATGACCCAATCGGATTCCCGGATAAGTTCTAAGCTATGCTCAACCAGAATGACCGTATTGCCGGCATCCACTAATTTATTGAGTAGAGCAAGCAGCTGTTCAACGTCCGCTAGATGCAAGCCCGTTGTTGGCTCATCCAGCAAATAAAGGGTATGTTTGTTCGATCTCTTGTTCAGCTCCCTAGCCAGCTTAATTCGCTGACCTTCTCCGCCGGACAACGTTTTTACCGACTGTCCCCATTGCAGATAGCCTAACCCCACTTCACACAGCAGCTCGGTCATGCTCGCAATTTTTGCTTTATTTTTAAACACAGATCTGCTCTCTTCAACCGTCATATCAAGCAAATCCGATATCGAATAACCCTCGTAGGTGACTCGCAGCACTTCATCTTTGAATCGTTTTCCTTTGCAAGCCGTGCAGCGAATTTCAAGATTAGGGAGAAAACTCATGTCTACCGATAATACGCCAAGTCCTTGGCAAGTCTCGCAGCGTCCCCCTGGTGTATTGAATGAAAAATGCTTCGAGGTAAGCTGATTGCGCTTCGCCTCTGGCAGCCCTGCATATAAATTTCGCAGCTGTGTAAATACTTCTGTATAAGTCGCAATATTTGAGCGCTGCATACGACCTAATGGTGACTGATCGACCGTAATTTGATTTCCGATATGCTCAAAGCCCGCAATGCTGTCGCAGCCCGCAATACGTCGTTTCCCCTGCCCTCCCTCCGCAAGCAAATCAAATAACAAGGTAGATTTGCCTGAGCCAGACACTCCCGTTACCGAGATGAGACAGCCAAGCGGAAAAGCAACATCAAACCCTTTCAAATTACGAGCATGTRCATGGACAATCGACAGCTGTTTACCGTCGCCTGACCTTCTTGTCCGTACCGCCGCTGGCAAGCTTTCCTGACGCAAATAGGTACCTGTAACGGAACTCTCACTTGCGATCAGCTCCTCCAAGCTGCCTTCGCCAACGACCGTCCCACCTAAATATCCTGCTCCTGGACCGATATCGATAATATGATCTGCAGCTCTCATGACCTCAATATCATGCTCAATAACGAGTACCGTGTTGCCCAAATCACGCAGCTGCATGAGAACGCGAAGCAAACCTGCTGTATCGCGTGGATGTAGACCTGTTGTTGGCTCATCCAATATATAGAGCACACCAGTAAGTCCAGACCCAAGGAGTGACGCTAATCGCAGACGCTGAGCTTCCCCGCCTGACAGGGAAACGGTCTGTCGGTCCAGAGATAAATAACTAAGGCCAACATCGATGATTCTCTCCAAACGTATCGGCATATCGGTCATGACAGGCGCAAGCAGCGGCCGTCCCTGAGGAGGCACAGCATCCTGAAGCTGCTTGGTCCAAGTAAGCAAATCCTCCAATGACCAAGTGGATACTTCTGATATCGAAGCCCCTGCCACTAAAGCTGACCGGCTTTCTTTTTTTAGACGCATGCCCTTGCAATCCGTACACCCATCTTGCTTAAAATAATCGTTTTCCTTTTCTGCTGCCCCTTGCTCGCTTTCCTTCTCTTTATACCTTCTCCACATTCCAGTTACAATGCCTTCAAACTTGCCTTTTCCGACTGTTTTTGGCGGCGCTGCAAGAGGAAAATGCCTCATGAATGCATCGCTCTCCACGCCGTAATAAAGCAGATCACGCTGGATTTCCGTATAATCCTTTAATGGCAGGTCGAGATCAAATGTAAATCCATAATGGTCTCCTGCACCCTTTAAAATGACAGCATAATATTCGAGTTGTACTTCGTACAGGCAAGTCACACAGCCGCCGCGGAAACTCAGCTCTTGATTGAATACCGCTTCTAAGTCAAGCGTGGCAACATGTCCTAACCCACTGCAGGTTTCGCAGGCTCCCTCCGGCTTATTGAAAGAAAAATGAGCCATTCCGAGCTTCTCATGTTCCTTATTGCAGCCCGGGCATACGATCGTCTGGCGTCCCTCCTCTTCCTCTGCAGCTGCGATATCATTCTCTTCATCGAATACAGGCGGTATAGTTGTATCGCAGCTGCTGCATTTACGGCTGCTAAGCCTGGAGTAGACAAAACGCAAATACGTATAAATATCTGTAACCGTACCAACCGTAGAACGCGGATTGCGATTGGTGACGTGCTGACCGATGCTGATGGAAGGAGAAAGTCCAGCTATCGATTCCACCTTCGGCTTGCTTATGGAATCCGATACCATCCCCATTGACTCCATATACTGCCTCTGACATTCCCTTTGCAGCGTGTCCATGGCAAGCGTTGATTTGCCGGAGCCTGAGGGCCCTGTCAACACAACCAATTTGTATTTGGGGATTGAGAGTGAAATGTTTTTCAAGTTATTTTCGCGCGCACCTGTAATGACTATCGTATCGTTCATGCATGTCCTCCTCATTGACAATAAATTTTTGGGGTAAGCAACGCTTCGCCTATTTAGAGCTCTTTTCCAGCATTTATTCCAGCATACTACATTGATGCAAGTGAGAAGGTTACGCAAATAAACACCCTATTTAAACCTGTTTCGTTGACAAAAAGGTTCCCATGGTTGTTTAATGTTTTTAGAAAATGTTCGGAGGTGTTTTTTTGTGATTATTCGGCCGATTGATATTGCCAGGAGATTAAATATTAGTACTAACGCGCTGAGGCACTACGAGGATTGGGGCATCATTCCACCGGTTGAACGAGGGACAAACGGTTATCGCATATATACAGCAGAACACGTCGCTTACTTTGAGTGCATAAGAGCGATGAATGAAGGTTTTGGAATGACGCTTACCAAAGAAGTGATGATTAAACTAATCCAAGGCGAGATTGATGAATCGTTATGGCTTGTAAACCGTGCACAGGCAGAGCTTCACCGTGACAAAACGATCGCCGATAAAACGATTCTTGCGCTGGAGACAGATGAAATTCATTTGCTGCATAGAGCAAGGAACAGAAAAGGGATGACCATTGGGGAAGTATCCGAGGCAACAACCATACCAAGCTCCGCTATTCGTCACTGGGAGAAGATGGGTCTCCTTATTGTTAATCGCAACAAGGAAAATGGCTACCGCATCTTCAGTCCAGCAAACCTGCGTCAAATCTTAATTATTCGCACCTTCAAGGCGGCGGTATGGTCGCTTGAGATCATTCAACAGGTGTTGAAAGAAGTAGACGATAACCAGGTAGAAAATGCGATAAAAATAGCGCGTGAATCGATGCAATTTCTAAATCGAGTCAATAGAAACCAACTGCTCGGAGCCCATTTTTTGTATAAGCTTCTACTCGCCATCGAACAAAAACATTAATCATTAGCCCAGATCGCTGACATAGGAAGCTGCATTTGATCGAAGTAGATCGATTAAATCATCGTTCATGTATTCGAATTCATCTGGTATATGAAGACAGATTAGCTGCTTGCCCGAAAGCTCATGGCCAAACTTGCTTTGCAGCCTTCGAATATGTTTTTTCTCCATTGCAAAAATATAATCAGCCCAGCCAATATGACCTGCTGTCACCTTAATCCGGGCATTCTCTTCCGTACCAGCGGACCTCACCTCATGGCCGACAACACCTTGAAAAATCGTTTCCGCAGTCAAGCTTCGCCACTTGTTTCTGCTGCATACAAACAATAGATTTATCGAGAACACACTCCTCATTGATATTTTATTTTATTGGTCAACCAGTTCAAGCAAATTACTCAGCTCATGATATAACTCCAGCTCCGACAATACGCGCTTGCAGCGTCTAAGCATCCGTCTGTCTTCCAAAATTAATTTCTTGTGCTGCGCATCACGAAGGAAAGCAAGCTTTCTCTCCGGGGTTGCCTCTTCAACCATTGCATCGAGCGCCCGCCTATCATCCCAATCAATAGAGAGCGGCCCTTCAGCGATATAATCAACCTGACCCAAAAGCGGTGCAACACCAATCGAATCCAGCGTTTGCATGCAAATCGCTTGCGCCCTTTCCTCACGTACACTTTGCATATACTGTTCCAAGTCAGTAATTTCACGCAGTCCAAAAAGCTCTTTCAGCCTTTGCAGCGCCGCTGAATGCTCATCCGCCAAGCTTTCATTTTTCTGCTCTCGCATCTTTTTAAAGAAATCATCAAATGTCGCAGGGTTATTATACAGTAGACTTCTATCCGTAATAATAAGACGAAGGAAATCCGTAATATTTTTGGAAACAAGCCATATTTCCGAGTCAAAATCCATTGGCGATACGACAGCTATATAAGCTTGCTCCAAATCTTTGACAGCTCCGAAATCCGTTACAAAACAATAATGAATGCCATCACAACCAGAGCTGGCGAAAGGAATAAAATCGGGCGGCGTACATGGATAGCGGAAGTCATATTTTTGCATGATAAGCCCCAGCTCTAGATCCATTGCTCTCCCGAGCTCTGACTCCAGCTCATACAGCCGATTAATCGCCTGCGGCACCTCATAGTTGCCATATTGCCGATGAACACGCGGCTTATCCCATTTTTGTTCCGTTTTGACGATCGGCCCAAACGATATTTCCGATGGAAAATTTGCCCTATCGATGCTGGCGTAGGCTTGAATGATATCCGGTACGTATTCACGAGTCAGTTTATGCCCAGACAGAATTTGGTACAGCTGCGTAAGGTCATCTTCTTCCCACGCCGACAAGCTCTCCAACGATATCCCGCCCTTATGACCGGATAAACGCAGAATAATCGCATCAAACTGTGCGCGGTTATCCTCCTTTACGAACGCATATTCTTCCAAAATGAAAGCAATCATCGATTGTTTATCCATGCTCAGCTCCATCTCCCTATCGTAAATCCGATTCAGTATTTTAGGCATTTAATGCTAATTATACCAAATGAATCAGCTGAAAAACTACATATTCATCCTAGTCCAGCTCTCGATATTGGAAATAGCAGCGATTGAAAGCTTGTTCTCGTCCTCTTTTAAACGCAGCTCAAGCTTTGTTTCATAGAGATCGAGCTCAAATAATTGCTCAATATGATAAACTCCTTTTGGCAGATTCGAGCTGTATACAGCCATGGCAACCGCAATTGCCGTTTGTGCTGTAATTTCAGCCTCCTCTGTACCCTGCAGCCCATATTCGATTAACGTCTCTGCTCCTGATTTAACACCGTAACCTGTCATTTTTACCGCGTAACAAGCAGAACCGACTCGAAGCTTACCGAGCAATTGAATCGCCAAACTTCTCATCGGTTTTAATCGCAGCAGACGATCGAATCCTAATCCCTTAAAGAGTGCTATCGTGCTGGTGACGATCCGCGAATCAAAGCATAACCTCGTAGATACTGATGGTACGCCTAATGTATGAGGTAGTGTTTCTTGGTCGGAAAAAGGGAAGCGATAGGCTGTTCGGACTTTTAAATCAGCGCCAAAATCTGTTTTAAGCCCTTCCGTAAAGCTGCTGACTCTTCGTGCGCTGCCTGATTCCGTAATATGAAATGACCGTGAGAGACTATCGACTGTCCATTCGATAGCTGCTTTGCCATGCGCGTCTCCAAGACCCAGCATAATGCCGATATCAATCCGTTGCACTTCATCCATCGACTGCACGGCCTTAAGCGCCAGCAGATTCGTCAGGCCTGGCGCCAGCCCGACGCTTAATACAGCGGTACCTTGCTGATCGTTCACGCTTTTATTCAATTGCTCCATCGCTGCAAAAAAAGCACCATTTGCCGATACGTCTACATAGTCCGCGCCAGCGAGCAAACAAGCTTCCGCAAAGGCAGTATCCATCTGATCCAAACACATCACAACAAGCTTTACTCGTTCAAGCTGGTGTTCCTTAAGCGGTTCTTCCACTGAAATCCGAAGCGGCTTTACCTTCCCGCCACCGCTCTGGCAAAATTGTTCCGCTCGCGCTAGACTTCTGCCTGCCGCATACACGTTGCCTGGATAATGAATCGCAAGCTGATTGCATATTTTCCCGCCCACATGGCCGTAACCGCCTACTACAATGATGTCTGTTTTCATAGCTGTCCCCTTATCCTCTCTTAAATCAACATAGCCGTCTAATATATAAGCAGCAGCAAAGCTGTTCATCGTCCCATCCATTATGTAAAATGAATTAAGAATTATTCTCAATTATAGTGGAGATAAAATAAACAACCATCCCATAAATGTGGGATTCCGAATACAGAAATGAAGGAGACTGTGTATGTCTTTAACCATAGATAAGGTCAAACAGCGATTAAATAAGTTGTCTGTTGCCTCAATAACATCACAGGCTTATCGCGAAGCGGCCTTATCCATCATCAGAGAAGCCGTGCCTTATGCTGGAGCCTGCTGTACTTCTGTTGATCCGATGACTCTGCTCTCAATCGGGGCGACAACAGATGAGGCTGTGGAAGCGATTCATCATCAATTATTTGAATATGAATATTTGCATGAGGATTACAACAGCTATGAGCAGTTAGCCCAAGCAGAAATGGCAGCAGCCTCCTTAAGCGAAGCCACTGAGGGCTACTTGGGGCGAAGCGGTCGTTACCACGAGGTTCTGCTGCCTGCTGGATTCGGAGACGAGCTGCGTGCAGCTTTGCTTTATGAGGGTTCATGCTGGGGATATTTGACGTTGTTCCGTAAGTCAGGAGAGCCTTTTTTCCTTGAGTCGGAAATTTTGCTTATCGTCGCTGTCGCTCCGATTTTAGCCAAAGCATTAAAAAAATACGCTTTGGAGCTTCCGTCGACCGATGGTGTTGCAGGCTTAGAGGAGCCTGGCTTCTTGGTGCTGTCCGAGCAGCTTCAATTCAATTCCTCCAATGATGCTGCCCGCCGCTGGCTTTCCGCCTTAAGAGGCTTAGAGCAAATAGAAGGCGATACACTGCCAAGACCAATCAGAGCTGTTTGCTCTCGGGCGCTGGCAAAGCCAGCCTCTTCAGCGGATGAAACAAAGTCAGCAAAAGTATGTATTCGGATGCCGAGCGGTCATTATTTATCCTTGCATGCGAGCAGGCTGGATGGAACAAATGGTTTGACCCAGCTTGCGGTCTTTATCGAGCTAGCTAAACCATCCGATATTGTTCCGCTTATATCAGAGGCATACGCCCTCTCTTCTCGGGAGAAGGAGGTTATAGAGCGGATCATCAAAGCATTTTCAACTAAAGAAATTGCTAAGTCTCTTCATATTTCTGCCTATACCGTTCAAGACCATTTAAAGTCGATTTTCACAAAAACCGGCGTAAACAGCCGGCGTGAGCTTTTATGGGAACTGTTTTCCCGTCATAACTAATAACCAGAGGTTGATGTCATCTTCAAGGGGGCTTGCAAACTGGGAACGAGATGCTGGGTTCGTTAACTGAAAATAGTGGTGCAATCCAAATGGCAGGTGAACGAAGCCCCAGCAGAGCAGCGCTTTGGGATTCACGCAGTCTAAGCTCGATTAACAAAACAAAGCAGGGGCTGTCCAAAACGCAGATAAATCTACGTTTAAGACARCCCCTGCATTACTTGCCTATTGCACCAGCTTACCCTTGTTCGATCACACTTGGGTCCATATACACTAGTTCCCATAGATGATTATTTATATCTTGAAAGCTCCAGTTATACATAAATCCATGGTCGATTGGATCTTTAGCAGGTTTACCGCCAGCTTCCAAAGCCTTATTCACAATCTCATCCACTTGCTCTTTGCTTTCGGCGGATAATGTCAATATGACCTCAGCTGTTTTTGATGGATCTGCAATTTCTTTATCAATAAACGTTTGGAAGTACTGCTCAACCAGCAGCATAGCAAAAATATTAGGTCCGATGATCATACAGGTAGCTTTCTCATCCGTAAATTGGGGGTTGAACTCAAACCCTAATTTAGTAAAAAAATCGACTGTCTTATTCAAATCTTTAATCGGTAAATTCACAAAGATGTTTGCGGACTGAAAAGCCATAACCTATCACCTCTTAATTAGAATGCCCTACATGTAAATCATCACTATCATAATAACCTATATTCTAGCTTTATTACTAGTGAATGATAGTTTGTCGATTGCTTTTTTCATACCAATACTCGCACATTAATAAGCCGTTTCTTGCTTACTTCTCCGTTTTGCCTTCAAAAAACAAAGGACGCTTGCATTCATTAGTTCTCTCCAGCTTGTCAATTTCGACTGCGATTTCCTGAAGCCAAACCTCGTCACCTGTCATGCTCGCCATATAGCCAAAATTATATTGTTCGGCAAGTCTTTGTGCGTACTTGGCATTCAATTTCATGCAGGCGTTTAGCTCTGAGCTTTCTTGCTCCGTTAAGCTCCGTTTCTCCTGCAGCAGCCACAGCTCAGCAAGGCGCCAATGAACATTCATCATATCGATCATTCCCATCGTTCTATTAATGACCTTCACCTCTATTCTTTCCCAGTCGTAGCCAAAATAATCTCCTTGCTATTAAAACTCACAAAAAATTAGTAGATTTGCTATAAAAAAAAGAAGAGCCCGTCCCTAAAGGTCACTCGCGACCTAGAGAAACAGACCCATTATTTCATTAATCTATCATGACAACATTCACTTATTAAAGCATCGTATACCGTGTTTCACGGAATGAAGCTTCACCTGCGCCCACCAGACCAGGCAAGCCTGCAAGGCTGGATACAGCACCTGCAAATACGACTTGATCGTCCAGTCGAATGGTCAAGCAGCCGTTAACGACCGTACTCGAAAGCGTATGCCAGACCGTCCAATCGAAGTCTGCCGCATCTAAAGTAACGCTGGACAAAACAGATGCCTCTCCATCAATACATGACGATACGGTTACGGAACCGGCTGTACGATTCAACACGGCTTCTACCGAGTTGCGCTCATCCGTATAAGCGGCATAGACGCCATATTCGGAACCACGCTTCACGAGAATATCGGTATCAAAACAGTAAGCCTCACCTGAGGCAGCATCACCTAGTTTGTCCAATAACCAAGCTGTACGCAGCCCTTGCTTGCTGCGGCAGTGAAGCTCGCCGCCGCTGACACGGCAGATGCCATCGCCGCTTGTCCGCTCAAGCTGCTCAGCAAATGCGGTGCTGCTCGCATCCGTTAACGCCAAATGGCGTGTAACCTCAAAACCTGCGAAGGAAGCAGCAGTATAACGCGTTTGTAAACCTACGCTGCCGCTTGCAATCGGGAATTGTTTATCTATTACCGTAACCTCATCAAGCTGAATACGATAGTTGTCTCCCGTTTTCTCCACACGAAGCAAATGGTATACGGCGAAGTTAAAGCTCTCTGGCAAAGCATACTCGATTGCTTCATGCTGAATGCCTTTATAGACGGCATGAGCACGTAGTACTCTACGTCCGACATCCAATAAGACCGACACGTAATTGCTTTCGTCCTGATATGCGGCATAAATGCCATATAAACCGCCGGTATGATCCTTCGACCATTTCACGCTTGCTTCAAGAACATAGTGGCTGTATGCAGACTTCGTGACTGCCCCGGCGATAACAGCACGGCTTGTCTGAAGCGCTTCGCCATTTGCTCTTGTCCAGCTGCCCGCAGCTGCTTGCCACAACTCGCCTAGACCTTCTTCACTACCGTCAAATAAATCACGGAATGTTGGCTGCGCCGGCGCTGTCTGCGGCGTATAAGTCGGGCCGGCAATATAGAGCCGATCACCGCTCCAAAGCAGAGGATCTGCTCGCATCGTCCGCTGCTCACGGTCCATGTCAAGAACATCGTCAGCATTCCGGCCGTGGTAAAACACCCATGAATCTACGTTGTTTGGAGCTCTCACCACGGAATTGTGGCCTACGCCCTCGACACCATCATTTTTGCGAAGAAGCGGCTCATATTGATCATCGGAAGGATACTTGTTCCATTCCAGCTCATGAAGCGGCTGGCCTTTGCTGCCGTCTGCCACCGAATAACCTAAAAAATAATTCGGGCGTACATATGCATTTCCGCTGTACATCATATAGTGCTTCGTGCCGCGCTTCAAATAAAAAGCACCCTCGATCGTATGCCAGTCACGGCCGTCGCCAAACCGATTTTCTTCATAGATTTCCTCATCAATAGTAGGCAATACGACAATTTGCGGCTCACCGGCTGGCGTAACCATATCAAGCATTTTATCGACCAGGATGACTGTGCCCGCACGATCACGATCTACGCCTGAATATTCATTATTGGAGTAAAACATATAATAATCGCCTTGCTCGTCCTTCACGACATGCGCATCCAATGAAAACGTGTCATAAAACGTTCGCACGTATTCGAATGGGCCTTCCGGTGTATCTGAAACGGCAACCATTAATCGCTCTTCATGCACATCATCTTCCGTTATGAGCATTGATGATACGTATAAGTAAAAGCGGCCATTCTCATATACAGCGGCTGGCGCCCAATATTCCTTATGCCCTTCCAGCTGAAATCCATAGCCTAAGTGCTCCCAGCTTACAAGATCACTGGATCGCAGCACAACTACGCCAGCTTTCGCGGTTGCATAGGTATAATAACGACCGTTAAATTTCAAAAGGTAAGGATCGGGATGCACGAGCGTCAGCGGCTCCTGCTGCCCTGCGCCCGCTTCGATCTTCAGCGGATTCAAATACGATGCGCCGCCATGATGCGGCAGTCCGATAGATGGTATATTTTTAGCCATAATAATAGTCCTCCTCCAGCTTATCTACTAGCTCATTAATTAGCTTTTTACTGCGCCTGCCGTTAAGCCTGATTTCATTGCATTCTGACCGAACATATAAACAATAATGGAAGGAATAGTCATCAAAATAAGCGCTGCATAAAGCTGTGCGACCATTTCTGGCGTCTGATTTGTTGTACCCGTAAAAAATTGCGTAGCCAGCGTAACGGTATACATCTCTTCATCACGAATAAGGAGCAGCGGAATGATATAGTCATTCCATGAGTAGATAAATGTAAGCACTGCAATATTAATAATAGCAGGTATGCCAAGCGGGATCATGATCGTTCTGTACATTCGGAAGGATGTGCAGCCATCAATCATGCCCGCTTCCAGAATCGCATTCGGAATGGAATCGAAATAGTTTTTGAGAATAAGAAGCATGAACGGTGCGTTGAATGCGACCAATGGCAAAATGACGCCAGAATAGCTATTCATAATGCCAAGTGTTTTTGCTGTAAAAAAGAGCGGTGACATGACCGCTGTCGCAGGAATAGCCAAGCAGGCAACCAGCGAATAAAACAGGACGTTTTTCATCTTGAATTGCATTTTTGAGAATGCATAAGCAGCCAGTGTAGCTAGCAAACCTACTGCGAGAGTTGTGCATACCGCGATAAAAAAGCTATTGAAAACGACTAAGAAATAATTGACCTTTGGGTGATTGATAACGGCAAGATAATTGCCAAACCCATTGATGCCGAGCGATTTAATGACGGATTGTACAAGCGGATACAACCAAACGACCGCAACTATGGCTAACACGGCTTGAATGATCCATTTATCTAATTTGCGTAAATTAATAAACATTTGAGCTCACCCCTTACGGTTATAAATCACGTTGTTGACGGTTCGTATACTGAATTTGCAGCACGGCAAGTATGAGAGCGATGATGAGAATGGTCACCCCTGCAGCAGCGGACATCCCGCCATTAAACTCCTCAATCGCCTTCTTATACACATACGTAGTCAGAAACTCTGTCGAGCGCCCCGGTCCGCCGCCAGTAAGCAGCGATACGATGTCGAATGTTTTGAGCGAGCCGACAATACCAAGAATGACGAGTGTAGACGTTGTGCCGCCAACGAGCGGAACCGTAATTTTGAACAGCGTCCTCCAGAAGCCAGAGCCGTCAATTTTTGCTGATTCATAGATTTCATCTGGAATGGCTAGAAGCGCTGAATAATAAAGCGTCATACTAAAGCCCATCCATTCAAAAATATTGACGATAATGATCGACATGAGCGCATATTTGGGATCGCCAAGCCAGGATACAGCTAGAAAATCTAGCCCCAAAGCGCGCAATCCTTCATTTAGACTGCCGAAGTTTGTATCCATAATGATACGGAATATAGCAGCAATAATGATCGGTGCCATAATGGTCGGTATGAAATAGACCGATCTGAAGATGGAATGGCCCCGCAGCTTCGCGCGAAGCAGTATCGCCAGCATTAACCCAAGCGCCGCTTGAATGCCCACTGTAAAAATAAAGAACACGAGATTATTTCGCAGTGCGATATGGTAAGACTTATCGTCAAACAGCTTGATATAGTTATCAAAGCCGATATATTTCATCTCCGAGTCAATGCCGTTCCAAGAATGAAAGCTCGTATAAACCGTAAATCCTATGCAATAGTACAAAAATAAACCCGATACGATAAGAATTGGTAAAATATATAAATAAGCTCTCCATCCGGAAAGAACAGAACGATTGCCGTTCATGGTGTATCACCCCTTCATTTACCTATCAAATATCCGATTTTGAGTATAAGAAAGAGCATGAATACCAACACGCATATCCATGCTCTTTATCTGCTCTAAATCTTATTGCTTGCTAAAAATTCGAATTTACTTGCGGTCAATACCATCGGAAACCTTCTGAATATCTTTAAGCGAGGTTTCAATGCTTTTACCTGCTGCAACATCCTGCATCGCTACACCAATCGCATTCGTAAGCTCAGGGTAATCAAGCAAGCGTTTGCCTACTGCATTTTCGATTGCATCGTTTACTGTTTTGATCGCTTCACGCTCGGATTCGAATTTAAATTGATCAAGCGATTTAATTTCAATGCCAATCTTAGCTGGTGATCCTTGAATGAAATCAGCCATAATTTGTTGGCCTTCGCCTTGTGTCATAAACTCAAGCAGCTTCCAAGCCGCTTCCTTGTTTTTGGAGTTTTTGTTGATTGAAAGTGCTGTATCTACGCTGGCAACCGCTTTGGATTCGTTTGGTCCGATTTGCGGAAGCAAGAAAATGCCCGTTTCATCGTTTTCAATCGCTGTTCCGTCTTTCTCTCCGCCTGGTAGGCTGAAGCCTGCATGCCAAGAACCAGTCAAGAACATCGCAGCTTTACCAGAATAGAAGTATTGGTCACGAGCATCTGGGTAAGTAGACAAGCCCAAAGCTCCGTCTTGCATTACTTTATCAGTGAATAGCTTGCTCCATGCTGTCATTGTGTCGACGAAAGCTTGATCGGTCCAAGCTACTTTGCCTTGCTCTGCTTCATAGATTTTGCCTGGCGCGAATTGATTGCTAAGCGCTACGAACATATCAACGTCATGCCAAATGTCCTTCGCTCCGAAAGCTACAGGCACGATGCCGTTGCCTTTCTCACGAATAGTCGCATTTACAGACAACCACTCTTCATACGTTGCCGGCACTTTTGTAATGCCCAATTTATCAAAAATCGTTTTGTTATAAAGAACAAATTCTTGGCCAGTCAAGTTAAGCGGCAGTGCAACCATTGTGCCGTCTTTTGCTCTTACTTGATCGATAGAAGCTTTAACGAACTTGTCCTGCCAGCCAGTACCCCAGTTCGTATCCGCAAGCGCTTCGATAGGCTCTAGCGTGTTAGCATATTGGTTCAGCATGCCTCCAACTTGCATACCAAGAAGATCCGGACCTTCGTTGGCAGCCATCGCTACTTGAAGCTTCTTCTGAAAGTCTGTTTGCTCGCCGCGCCAGTAATCTACTTTAATGTTCGGGTTAGCTGCTTCAAATGCCGCAATCGCTTTCTCCGCTTGTACATCCGTAGGAACCCAAGACCAGAAAGTAACCGTTTGCTGTTCCGTAGAAGTTGATCCACTATTCTTGCCGTTATTTGTGTCTGTGTTTTTGCTGCCGCAAGCAGCAGCCGTCAATGTTAAACAAATGGATAATGCCAATACAAGCGCAAATCTAAAAGATAATTTTTTCATTGTTCCATCTCCCCTTAGATGTATGTTTGTCATCTTGCCTCTTCATCATAGAAAAGAAGAGCCCACACGTGGACTCCATTATTTTTACATTTACTCT
This sequence comes from Paenibacillus sp. 2TAB26, assembly GCF_052115145.1. Lineage (NCBI taxonomy): Bacteria > Bacillati > Bacillota > Bacilli > Caryophanales > Paenibacillaceae > Paenibacillus > Paenibacillus sp. 2TAB26. The sequence continues at coordinate 239,077 of NZ_JBFRGC010000004.1, read as the reverse complement.
ATCTTTTTTACTTTTCACTCAAATAATCTTATTTTTGTTGTTTTTCATATTCGATTGGCGTGTTTCCAGTAATTTTTTTGAATACCGTAAAGAAATAATTGTAATTGTTAAAACCAACCTGCTTCACAACATCCTTTAAATCAACATCGCCTGACCTGATCAACAGCTTAGCTTGTTCCACTCGCACATGGTTGACATAATCAGCGAAGCCTTGACCGCATTCCTCCTTGAACATCCGGCTCAAATAAGAGGAATTGACTCCAATGACATCTGCGGCCTCCTGCAAAGTGATTGGCTCTGAGAATTTTTTCCGAACCCACTCCATCGTGCGGCGGGTATTTTCAGAATAAAGATTGTCATGCACATACGGACTAAGCGCCTCGACAAGCTTCTTATACACCCCAACAATCCATTCCTTCAGATCGGAGAGCGTATCAAATTTACCAATCGCCAGATAAGGATTCTGGTCGCCCTCGAACAAATCCTGATCTGCAATGCCAGCTTCCTTCGCCTTGCGATTAACAAGATGAATGAGTTCTACCGCAACCATTTGAGCCGTTTTATGCGGTGCACGTGCTTCATTCATTCTAGTAAACAGCTCTTCGATTTTGATGACCAGATCCTTTTCATTGGATGCTGCGAGAAGCGACAGCAATGTTCGCTCCAGCTTCACATCAACGGAGAAGCTTGTTCCAGAGTCAGCCCCTGCCTTTCGCTGTATCCCCGGCCAGATGACGACATCGCCGCCTTCATAAAACCTCTCCTGCAGCGCTTTATCCGCCTCATTGAAGTATTCATGCAGCACATTCACCTTGCTGCACATTTCACTTACGCTGAAGCTTAACATCTGGTTAAGCTGCCGTTTGGCGCTCAATCTGATTCGGGAGAGCGCTTCCGATATAATCGTGTGCCAAATAAATTTGCTGTTCGTATCAAATGAAAATAAAATGGCAAACTTCCCATTTTCGATCGGCGTCATATAAGCGTTTCCTGTATCTCCAAGGATATTGTCGGTAATATCCATAAAAGTGCCCATAATATAGTCAAGCTCTTTGGCGTTATATTTATCATGAAGCATGCCGCGGCTATCCCACTCCGCAACGACGACGGTGAGCATCCGCAGGTTCAGAGTTAAATCAAGCTTGTCCATCTGCACGAGAAGCTCTTCTTCGCTATTGTATGTGTACTGAACAAGACTTCGAATGAACCCCCTGATCAGCGTCGTTTGATTCTGCTGAATTTGCCGCTGCAAATCCAGCGTCTTCGCCTGCTCCTCCTGCTCTATTGCAAACCGCTCCCGTGCGCTTGCAAGGGCAGCAGCCAGTGTTTCTGCATCCAGCTCATGCTTCAAAATATAGTCGACAGCGCCCTTTTTCATACTGTTCTTCACATAATGAACATCGCTGTAGCTGCTGATCGCTATCACTTGAATATGCGGATAATGCTCCTCCATATAACTGATCAGCTCTAAACCATCCATTCCCGGCATACTCATGTCCGTAATGACGATTTCAGGCTTGCGTTCATCCAGAAGCTTGATCGCTGCATAGCCGCCGCTGGCTTCTCCGCATATATTAAAGCTGCCCGCTTCCCAGTTCATGATGTTCTTCAGCTTGCTCAACATAGGCAGATCGTCATCGACCAGCAAAACATTAATCATGCTTGTTGTCTCCCTTCACTTCAATCGGAATACGCACAGTTACCGTCGTGAATAAACCGGGCACGCTCTCGATTTGCAGGCCATAGCCTATTCCATAATGGAGCTTCATTCTCTGCTGTACATTTACAAGCCCAATACCGCTAAATCTAGACCGATTTTTTTCAGTGACTTTATTAAAAATAGTTTCCAATCGCTCTTGCTCGATGCCTACACCATTGTCAGACACCTGTATTACGATATGTCCATCATCCTCATATCCTTTAACCGTGAGCTGTCCTCTTCCCTTAAGCGGCTCTAAGCCATGAATGAGGGCATTCTCAACGATAGGCTGCAGCAAAAACTTCAACATACGCACCTGCAAAATCTCTTCCTCAATATCGAATACAGCGACAAACTTATCGTAATAACGAAACTGCTGAATATTCAAATAATGCTCCAAATATTGCTGTTCCTCTTGAACGGTAACATACTCTCCGCCTTTGCCCATGCTGCTATGCAGGAGTGTAACGAGAGAGGTAACTAGCTGCTTAATATTGTCGGCTTTCTGTACATCTGCCAGCCATTTGATTTGATTTAGTGTATTGAATAAAAAATGAGGATTGATCTGCGCCTGAAGCGCTTTAAACTCAAGAATCCGTTTCTGCTCCTCCGTTTGCTTCACATCATCAAGCAGCAGCCGCAAGTTGGTAACCATCGCGTTAAAGCCGTGGCTCAGCTCCTCCACCTCATCTCCTGATGATATGGCAATAGGATGTGATAAATTGCCCTCGCTGACCTTCTTCATGGCCTGCCTTAAACGGCCGATATTAATCGTAATTTGATTGGACAAAATCGTAGCAACAAAAAGGGCAACAATGAGGGTCACCATAGGAATAATCATAATCGTATTGGCTGCTTTTCTGCTCTCTGCGAGCAGCTCACCCTGCGGAATTAGCCCCACTGTCGTCCAATTTGTAAAATCGGAAGTATGATAAATAACAAGATGCTTCTCTCCGTTTATGTTCATGCTTAGCTTGCCCGAGCTGCCCTTCAGCTCAGGGAGCACATCTGCATAAGCTGTATCTGAAATCGGCTGATTAATATCCTTGTTGCGCGGCGAGTAGACAAAATTCCCTTTTTCATCAATCAGAAACAGCTGACTTTTATTAGGCAGAGGGGTATTGAAAATACGCTCAACAACCTCATAACTGAAATCAACCATGACGTAACCTGCCGCCTCCGAGCCGTCCATGATTGCCCTCGCAATAGAAACGACGTTTTGGTTCACATAGGAAGACACATAATTAAGTTTTTTATTGGAATGCGTCGTAATAAATATTTTGTTCCCTCTTTGCTCGAGCAGCTGCTCGAACCAGCTCGACTCCATAAATTCATTGGTTGGAACCATGGCCCCCTGCGAGTAGCTGCGGCCTCCCAAACTCGCTACTTGTATGCTCGATATGTAATATTTGTAGCCATATAAACTAGAAATGAAGTTATCAAGCTTACGATCCTTCTCGAGTCGATTAATTAAACTTTCAGAAGGATCAGGCAAAAGCACATCAATCACGTTAGGCCGGTTGAGAGAAATAATCGTACTAATATAATCGATGTCCTTGAGAGTAAGCTCGAAGCTTTTATTTGCATCCAAAATGGTACGGGACATAAAGCTCTCAGCCGAATCGCGCTGGCTATCATAATATTTGTTGTACCACAACACGCTAACTATCGTCAGCGAAACAATGATTACTACAGAGAAGCTTGTGAATATCTTGGTGCGAATGCCGATTCTCATTCCAAATCTCCAATTCTATACATTTAGGCTTTTGGACTATATGATACTCCTCAACCTCGGACAGGACAAGCATGCTTTAAAAAAAGGAAAAGCTGATCGCATCGTTGCGACCAGCTTTTCTTGGCTTTCTATTCGAACAAGCTGACTGCCTTGCCCCGCACTTCTTCGAGCATCTTCTTTCGGGCTGCATCATCAATTTGCGGCACGCTGCCAAAAAATATATGGCCAACTGACTTGATGCCGCAAAATTCATAAATACCCGTATCCGAAGTTTTTTTCAGCCCATCGTACATGCCAGTCCGGCTGTAAATCTCCGAAGGCGTTCCATGTGTATTAATAATAAGCCCCTTCTTGCCCGCAAGCAGCTTGCTGATCGTTCCATCCTCACCATACGCATAAGCGAAACCATACGAGAATACTCGATCAATGTATCCTTTAATAAGTGCGGGCAGCCCCGTCCACCAAATAGGATATACCATCGTAAAAGCATCCGCCCATTTCACATGCTCTTGCTCCGTTTTAATATCCAAAGGTGTGTTGCCTTCTCGCAGCGCCTCAAAATCGCTGGCTTTGAGCACAGGGTCAAATCGCATCGCGTATAAATCTCGGACGACGACCTCATGGCCTTGCTCCTTTAATGATTCAATAAAAGCATCCACAATGGCGTTATTAAAGCTGTCTGGATTAGGATGACAATAGACGATTAAGTGCTTCATAAAAAGGCTGCACCTCCGTAAGTATATAGACATCAGTCCGCATTAGTGTTGCCTAATCATCTTGCAATATGTAATGCCTGAATGCTCTCTTTTCAAACGAAAGCTTGCTTTGGTTTGTTTGCCCGCTTCTAGGCATTCGCACAGTCCAATCGCAAGGGATTGGCATAGGTATAGACAGAAACCATGTATTTTAAGCTTGGAGGAAAAGTTATGCACTCGTCTTTCCATACACATAGGTACCAGCCAGATCGGTTAGCAACAGACGAATATTTGCTCGACATGAAACAAGGAGATGTAACAGGTGACGGTATACCTGATCAGATTTATTTAATTGGTCATAAACCGGATGGACCATCCGGTATATTCGCAGATCATATTACGCTAGTCATTCAAGATGGGTATTCACAGCAGCGAACAGTCGTTCCTTTACAAAATAATGCCGGTTATAACGCTGTCCTGCTGCTTGGCGACTTTGATAAAAATCAAATACCAGACATTTTGATCAGTATCGATTCCGGAGGAAGCGGCGGTTACGGCATTTTCTACATTTACTCCTTCGCTCACCATGCGCTTCACAAGCTGTTTGATTCAGACAGCTACAATCAACAATACAAGTTTCGCGTCCAGTATGAAGATATGTACAAAGTATCGGTATCAAGTGCTCAGCTTGATTTGCTGTTTATAATTGATATAAGCAGCAAAGGGGCCGCTTATTTAGCCACTTATTACAACGAAAACGGAACGCTGAAGCAGCCTCTGCAAGGTGAAGTGCTGGCTATCGCAGCATTAAACCCAATTATTACAGCCGAAAACCGTGCATCCTTTGATCTGCAGGCTCTTCAGCGCATCATTGGACCAACAAACGCTGATACGCTCGGTTATGTAGAGAATCTGCTGACATGGAATGGAAACAGGTTTGATTCCTCTAGATTAAACGTCGCTATAATCGGTACTCCGCTCCAATCACATTTTTAACTTTTTTCAGATTGAATCGCTGACAATGATCGTTCGCCCAATCGTTGCTAGGTATTTCTGCATAACATGCATTAGCCCAATTGATAAGGAGTGATTTTGCATGGCATTTATGCCTCCAATAGGCCCTCAGGGGCCAATGGGACCGATGGGGCCTTTCGGACCATTTGGACCGCAAGGTCCGCAAGGTCCACAAGGTCCACAAGGTCCACAAGGACCTATGGGACCAGGACAACAAGGTCAACCAGGTATGTCGGGTCCGACCGCTCCGCCTCCACAATTCACGCCGCCGCAGCCAGCTGTTTCGTCATTTGCAATTGATCCAGGAGCTATTTCCGGCTGTTTGTTCCGCAACACTTACGTATGGATGGAGAATGGTCATGGTTTCTGGTTTTTCCCTGTATTTGTTGGACGTACATCTGTCTCCGGTTTCCGTTGGTTCGGAAGATCATGGGGTTACACCGGTATAGATTTACGGAGAATCAGCTCTTTCACTTGCTTCTAAATGTTCATATGAACATAAAAAAAACGACTTCTCCTCATATTCTGAGGAAAAAGCCGTTTTTTTAATTTTATTAAGCGTTTGCCCCGCGAAGCATGCTCTTCATGTAGCTGCTGCATGCGGTTATGAAGTACAACGTCTGCATCACGATATAAATGCCGATAACGACGAAGGAGTAAATCCAGTTAGATGATTCCATAATGTTGTCGAGTGCTTTCATCGCGAACAAGGCGTGACAAATGCCAACAATGACGGGAACAAAGAAGACGATGCCGACCTGCGTTACAACAATTTTGCGAATCTCGCCCTTCGTCATGCCGATGCGGACTAAAGCTTTAAACTGGGCTTGGTCTTCTTGCAGCTCGGTGAATAGCTTGAAATAAATCATGCTTCCCGATGCAATGAAGAATAGCAAACTAATGAACATACCGATGAATAAAGTCAAAGAAACCGTTTGATTCATTTCTTGCAGCGTTTTTACACGGCTAAAATCGGTTTGGGATTGAAATTGTTCTGGCACAAGCTTACTAAGTTTCTCAACCGTAGCTGCTGTTTTCTCCCAATTGCTTAATTCATAGCCATACATCACATAAAGCTCATCTTCTGGCACACTCGATAGCAGCTTCATGTAAGAAAAATCGTCCATAACGAAAGTAAAATAGTTGCTTTCGAGATAATTCATAACATGAGCTTCTACCGAGCCGCTAATGTCGAATGCCGCTTCCTTGCCATTAATGCTGCCTTTTACAGTACCTGCTTGTTCTCTTTCTTTTGATAAAAAGGACTTTATAAGCGTTAGCTTGCCATTCTCAGGCTGAATGCTCGGCTGACCCGTCAATGCTGCAAGCTTGTTATAGTCTGTAGCTGAAATTACCAAAGCATCATAATCAAAATCACGGGCCTTTTCATCTCCCCATTTAACCGAAAAGCGATTCAACAGTACGCCAGCTGCCTTTGCTTCACGCACAATTTTGTAGCCGTCCTCTTTGACTACTTGTCTAAGCTTAGCTGGGTCAATAACCTCATGTGTATTCAAGCCTTTTTCACTATAGGCTAGTGAGAAAGGAGAGTATTCTATCATATTTTTTTTGGCACCGATGTTCATCACATATACCGTCCCAAGGGCAGTCATAACGATCGCGCTAAGAATAGATACAATAAATAAAATACGCGCATTATCCTTTATCTTATAGCCGAGCTGTGCAAACACGATCATATTGGTCCGTTTATAATATATCGATGATCTTTTTTGAATATAGCGGAGCAGCAAAATGCTCAGCTGAGTAAAGAGAAAGTACGTCCCGATAACGACAGTAATTAGTATTGGCAAGGCTAGAAGCATGAAATTTCCGTCGTTCATAACCAGAGCCATGCCATAGGCAGCCGATAAGCAAACGACAGACACAGCAACCAGCCAAGGCGAGAATACGAGCTGTCCTTTTGGCTTGCGAGCCGCTTTCAGCAAATCAATAATTTCAGTTCGTCCAATGCGAAGTGCTGTCCAAATGGAGATCAGCATGAACAGAACAAAAAAACCGCCTGCCGTTAAGCCAATGGCTTTGAGTGGAGCCGCAAAAGATATCGCTTCCTGCAAATTAAGAAGCACCGTTAGAGCCATAAAAAACAGCTTGCTGAACAGCATGCCAAGACCGATGCCTACAGCGATGGCCAGCGCAGCGATGGCTGCATTTTCATAAATAACAAGCTTTCGAAGCTGAACTTTTGTCATACCGAATAAGGAGAACAAACCAAATTCCTGCTGCCTCGTTTTGAGAAATGCTGAATTAGAATAGAGCACAAACAAAAACGAGAATATGACGATAATATATTCACAAAACACCATGCCTGTACGAATTTTTGATGCTGCCATAATGTGGCCGCTCGTTACTTCTGGATGGTATAGAAACGCTGCATAAATATAAAAGATCATAACGGAAAAGACGCTGCTCAGGAAAAATGCGCTGTACGACCGCCAGTTGCCCCGAATGTTACTAAGCGCGAGCGAACGGAACGTCATCGAAATTACCTCCCAGCACGCTGAGCGCATCTAGTATTTGTTGGAAAAACGCTTGCCTGTTCGAGCCGCGGCGAATTTCCGAGAAAAACTTGCCGTCCTTGATGAATACGATGCGCTGGCAGTAGCTCGCAGAGAATGGATCATGCGTTACCATCAATACGGTCGCCTTAAAACGCTCATTCATGTCCTTCAGGGAATCCATAACATCCTTCGCTGATTTGGAATCGAGATTGCCCGTCAACTCATCTGCAAGCACGAGCGAAGGCTGATGAATAATAGCACGGGCGATTGCTGCGCGCTGCTTCTGGCCGCCAGACACCTCATACGTCCGCTTATTCAAGATTTGTTTGATTTGCAGCAATTCAGCGAGCGAATCCAGCTTTTGTTCAATTTGCTTCGGTGCCATGCCCTCCATTACGAGCGGCAAAATGATGTTTTCCTTGATTGATAATGTATCTAGCAAGTTAAAATCCTGAAAGACGAAACCGAGCTCGCGGCGGCGAAATAAGGCAAGCTTCTTGTCCGTTAGCTTGCTCGGATTTATGCCGTTGATTTCAATTTGACCAGAGGTTGGTCGATCGATCGTGGACAATAAATTCAGCAGAGTTGTTTTTCCGCTGCCAGAGGGCCCCATTACCCCTACGAATTCTCCCGCTTCCACTTGAAGCTCTATATCCTCAAGCGCTTTGTAAGCGACATTGCCTTTACTGCTGTATATTTTGCCAAGCCCTTCTGCTTTTAGTACGCTCATTGCTTTGTTCCTCCCCAGATCTATCTGTAATGTGCTTCATTACCGTTAGTATAGACGAGGGGAAGAGGTTAAACCCATCGATTTCCCTTTCATTCACACCCTGCCAACCTTACAAATTTGTCACCTAACCTGAGCTTCCGTTACCTCGGCTGCCCATAATATGAATGCCGCGCGGTTTGAATGCGACACTGACCGTCGTACTTTCTCCGAGTACCGAGGAAACGGTCATCTCATGACCTAACCGATTGCATACCTGCTTAGCCAAATAAAGCCCCATTCCAGTTGACTCGCCCGCCGTTCGTCCATTCTCACCTGTGAAGAAAGGATCAAAGATGCGAGGAAGATCATGCGGCGCAATACCAATGCCTTCATCGATCACCTGCAGCCTGCCTCCTCCGTCATTGAACGCTTCCAATTGAAAGAGCAGTTTTTTGCCGCCTTCTTTGCTTTTACTATATTTGATTGCGTTGCTAATGAACTGATTAAGCACAAAGGTCATCCATTTCTCATCGGTTTCCACGGATGCTTCCCCCTCGACACGAGGGAAAATGGAGTAACGGATGCAAAGCTTCTTATGGGCGTTGATGACCGAGCGCACAAGTTCATGAAGCGCTACCTGCTTGACATGCAGGTCGATTTCAAACTTATCTAGACGAGCTGTATACAGCATCATCTCAAGCCCCCGCGTCATTCGATCAGTTTCCTCCTGCATACTTAGCGCCAGCTGCTGCTGTTCCTGCTGCGAGGACGAGTTCTGCTGCAAAACCTCCTGAGCGAGCAAATCGATGACAGATACCGGCGTCTTCATATGATGCACCCATTGCAGCACAAAATGATTATGTATTTCCTGCTGCCTTCGATATTTGCCAAGCTCGTTCAAATAAGCCCTGCTCTGCTCCTCCAGCATTTTAGCGACAAGCTTCTGCTCCTGTGTCACTGTAGCTTGTACGATTGTTGAAGCTTGCAGTTCTTCAGACCGTGCAATCGCCTCCAACATTTGCTTAAAGTACGTGCGCTGCCGCAAATAATCGACGACCAGCCAAGTCCCAAGCAAAAATAAAGCAATGACGATAAAATAATAAATCGTACCCAGCTCGACTAACCCTGGGTAGCGCTCACGCTCAAGGAGAAGTAGGCTGACTGCGAGTAAAATAATTAAACAAACCATAAAAATAAATAACAGACGATCACGTAAAAATAACGCCAGCGATAAGCCTCTCATCGTGACGTTTCTCCTACTGCATTTTCTATAACGAGCTTATAGCCCTGTCCCCGCACCGTTTCGATCGCTTTAGGAAGCCCAAGCTCCTCCAGCTTTTTCCTAAGTCTGGTCACATTGACCGTAAGCGTATTATCATCGACGAATTGCACATCATCCCAAAGCGCCTCAAGCAGCTGCTCGCGCGAAACAACCATGCCATGCCGCTTCATCAAGCATTCAGCCAGCAGCTGCTCGTTTTTTGTCAGCTCAATGCGGCAGTCTCTCCATTCAAGCTCATTACGGTTCAAGTAAAGACAGAGGTCGCCAGCTGACAGCTCCCCTGCTTGCGAGGCAACGCCCGTTTCTGTTGCTGCAGACCCGGATGCCGCATATTCCCCGTAAGCTCGCCTTAGCACACTCTTCACCTTTGCCATTAATAAATCCAAATGAATAGGCTTTGTAATATAGTCATCGCCGCCGTTCTCTATAGCCATAACTTGATCCATCTCGCCAGCACGGGCAGAAATAAAAATAATAGGGAGGCTTGAACGTGTTCGAATTTGTCTGCACCAATAATAACCATCATAGTAAGGCAAATTAATATCGAGCAAAATGACATGCGGATCAAAAGCCTCCAGCTCCGGCATAATTTCTCGAAACTGTGTAACAATGGCTGCCTCAAATCCGTATTTATCCATATTTTTTTTGAGAATTGAAGCAATCTTATCGTCGTCCTCTATGATGAAAACTCGATACATGAAATTCCTCCTATAGGTTTACACCTTTTCCTTCCGAATTCTTATCTTTAGGAACAATAAGCTTCACCTTTGCTCCTTTGCCAGGCTCCGAAACAATATCCAAATAACCGCCGATGCTGCGAGCTCTCTCCTCCATGCTGAACAAGCCTACACCGTGGCCGATGCGATCAGGACTGAAACCGAGCCCTTGATCTGTTACGCTGACGACAACCTCTTCCTCCAGCTCCTCAACCACCACTTCAGCCTCGCCTACATCGGCATACTTCGCGATATTCGTTAATGCTTCTTGAATGACACGATAAATAGCTGTTTCCTTCATAATGCCCAGCCTGCTCTTTAAATTGCATGTGAGCGTCAATCGAATGCCAAAATGCTGTGAATAATTGTCCACATAAGTTCTTATTGCCGGAACGACACCTAAATCATCGAGAACCGATGGCCTCAGCTCCCAAGCCAAACCACGAATATCCTCCATCACGCCAGATACATCGCTGCGAAGCGCGCCCAGCTCAGGAATGTCATCGTGATCGCCGATGATGCGGTCAAGCCGAATAAGCAGCGAAAAGAGACTTTGACCAATCCCGTCATGCAGCTCTCTCGAAATTCGTTTTCGCTCTTCCTCTTGGATTTCAATCACCTTAACCATCATTTCCTTCAGCTCTTGCTCAGCCCGCTTCCGCTGCGTCACTTCACTGCGAATAGCTAAATATTGATAAGGGTTGCCCGCTTCATCAACGAAGGGAACAATCGTCGTGTTGACCCAGTAGTAGCTGCCGTCCTTGGCACGATTTTTAATTTCGCCTCGCCATACTTCGCCGCTTGAAATAACCTCCCACAGCTTGCGGAAGAAATCGCGCCCATGAAATCCAGAGTTAATAATCCGATGATCCTTGCCTATTAACTCTTCACGGCTGTACTTAGAAATTTCACAAAACTTATCGTTTACATATTCAATGCGGCCTTTATGATCCGTTACCGCAACGATTGACGATTCATCCAGCGCAAACTTCACATCTGCAAGCTGCTTAAGCGATTGATTAACTTGCGTAAGCATCGACTTATCGTCAATCTCATCCTCCAGAACGGATAGAAGATAATCGACGTCTGACCCAATCATTCGCCGAAAGTTGTTTCCGCCATGCTTAATCAAAATGCAGCAGCCCCTTCTCTAGCGCAAACTTAATGAGCTCCGGCCTTGTTCTAAGACCGAGCTTATCCATCACATGGCTTTTGTGAGTCTCGACTGTCTTTACGCTAATAATTAAACTTTCCGCGATTTCCTTATTTGAATACCCTTTGGCGATCCAGCCCAAAATCTCCTTTTCACGCTCAGATAACGTGTTGTAAGGGCTGTTGTCCTCCCCGCCTTGCTTCAGCTTGACGAGATATTCGCTCATCAACCGCTTGGTAGCCGTAGGATAAAGATATGCATTTCCTTGCGCAACCGACTGGATCGCTGATATGAGCTCATCATGAGGCGCATTTTTCAAAATATAGCCTGAAGCTCCGATATGAATCGCACGGAACAAATATTCGTCATCGTCATGCATCGTCAAAATAAGAACCGCCGTCTCAGGCAGCAGCTTCTTCAGCTCCGTCGTTGCTGTCATCCCGTCTTTGCCATGCGGCATACTAAGATCCATCAATACAACATCCGGCACTAATTGCTGTGCCATCTGAATGGCTTCGTCCCCTTCCGAGGCTTCCCCTACTACCTCGATATCATGCTTGCCGTGCAGCAGCATTGCTAGACCCGATCTGACCATGGCATGATCATCACAAATAAGCAGCTTAATCATCTTGTTCTCCCCTCACTGGAATGATACCTCTGTCGATATGAGTCTATCATTTTTATTATCTATACTAGTATAGCTTACATTAGGCAGTGAATTGTATTTACAGTCAAAAAAAGCCATCATCAAACGAGCATTGATGAGAGCTCTACTGTAATATGTGAAGCCTTCTCCAGCTCTTCGGCGACATAGGTCTTCTCCGAGCGTCTACCGATAAGCAGAACGCCGCAGATGCCTTTAGGCGTTTGAATGGGTACGCTTGCAGCAATGCGCAGCTGCTCTGTCAGCAGAATCGGCTCTCCTAACTTGAACCGCACCGTATCAGTCATTGCCGAGCTTGTGCTTGCGGTTCTGCCGGAGCGTATCGCAGTACCGGACAAACCCGCAGACGACTTCTGCTCAACAAGCGGTGTGCGCTCACTTATGCTGCCTGACGCCTTGGACCAGCGCAGCTTACGTTTGCCCGTATCGATCAAGCCGAGTATAGCGAAATCGCTGCCTGTCTCCCTCTTCAATCGCTCGATGTATGCAGCGATTTCCGCTTCTATCGTCTTCATCCTCATTCCTCCTTCAGGAAATACAAGCATTCTCTAACCTTATTATAAAGCTAAGCAAATGCTTTGTATGTCAGGGAATTCCCTGAATTAATGCCATCCAAACCACCATTGCCTTAGTATGCACCGAGATTTCGGCATAGAAAAAAGGAGCCCTTTTACAGGCTCCTTCTTCGACGGTGTTTGATCGTACGAGTCTTCACATCTAACACTTCACATTGTTAAGATTACTTGGGCACCGCTTGTACACATTCCGTTTTAATGGATTGCGCTTAGCGTGTGTGTTCAGAGATGCTCTGCGACACAACCCCTCGCTTTCATAAAAGCTTAGTGATTAAATAAGTTCCTCCTGTAGCCCTAGCACCAAAAGGTCCAACGGAACCACACCTCTCTTCACACCGTCAAATCTAATATGCACATCATTTTGCTTCCTTATACCTGTTTTGAAAATTTTTTTGATGCCTGCATTCATCCCATAATGATTAGAAGTTCTCCTGCGTTTGAACAACAATAAGGCTGGATGACTCTTTCTCTGCATCGTGTTGAGCGCTCTTCTGCTCCGCTTCATTTTTGTTCAGCAAATAGAACATTTCGCCTGCAAAAAATACGATCGTAAAACCAATGACTAACATTAGCTTAATCGTCGTCGCTTTATTTCTTTTCATCATGTCATTTTTTTCGGTTTTCATAGTTGTCCATGTTCTCTTGTCCTTTATTGCCGTACTCGCCATGTGGCCGCAAGCACATTGGATCGGTGAATGAAACGCATAGCCTTCTGAGGAAATCGTATAGTTGTCTGTTTGAACTGTATGCTTTCTATTGCATGATGTACAACCTACCTCAATAAACTGTCTATAATCACGAATAAATTTCATGCGCTGTTATCCCCCAAGATGATCGATTTATAGACTTAAAGCCAAACCGACAACAAAAAAAACTTCCGGAATGCATATGAATTTCATACGCATTTCGGAAGATAACATTCACCGCTCGTTATTAGCACTCGCCTGCTGCAGCTGGTTTTCCTGCATCCTTCGCTGTGCGGAACGATGAACCGCAGCCGCAAGTTGCACTTGCATTCGGGTTCTCGATCGTAAAACCGCCGCCCATTGCCGATTCCTTAAAATCGATAACAAGACCGGTTAAGTATTTGACGCTTTCTCCATCTACAACCACTTTAAGGCCTTCCATATCTAAAGCCTTATCGCCTTCATGCTCTTCATCGTCAAAGCCCATGCCGTAAGAGAAACCACTGCAGCCGCCTTCTTTTACGCCAATGCGCAAAAACATTTCAGGGCCGCCCTCTTCAGCAAGCATTTCTTTTATTTTGTCAGATGCTGTATCACTGATTGTGATCATGCTACATCCCTCCGTTTATCCATCATTCGTTTTAATTGCTGATTACTTTTCACTTACTTATTTGTAGTATACTCCAGTTTGTTCAGTTGCTCAATAGAAGCATGCCCACAAATGAAATTTACAATTTGTGTAAATGCCAATACTTTTCTTATTGCCCCTGCTACGTATGAGGTTTATAATAGTTACAGCTTCTTTAATCGGAAAAGAAAGTTATTTTTTTCACAAACTACTTAAATCAGGAGGCTTAGCCATGAACGTTATAATACCGACAGAGGATACAAAGATGCAGCACATTATTGAAAAAGTGCGTCATGGGCAGCGTTTAACGCTTGAAGATGGTGTTTTCTTATATCAATCAGACGATCTGCTTACAATTGGACAGCTCGCAAATGAAGTTGCCCTGCGCAAAAATGGCAAGAAGGTTTATTTTATTGAGAACATGAGTCTTTACTTTACGAACGTATGTGAAGCTCATTGTGCATTTTGCAACTTCCGCAAGGATGAAGGCGAGGAAGGCTCCTACACGCTTAGCGGCGAGCAAATGATTGAATATGTAGAACAGCATTTCCACCCTGGCGTTCGGGAATTTCATATCGTAGGCGGTCATAATCCGAATGTTCCTTTCCAATATTATGTAGATTCTTTGAAAGCATTAAATGAGCGTTATCCCGACGTAACTCTTAAGGCTTATACTGCAGCGGAGATCGACTTTTTCTCCCGAATCAGCGGCTTGACTTACCGCGAGGTGCTTGAGGAGCTCATGAAAGCCGGCCTGAAGTCGCTAACAGGCGGAGGCGCAGAAATATTATCAGATCATTACCGCAAAAAAATGCGTGTAGACAAAGCCGATGTTACCCAATATTTGCAGGTTCACCGGACTGCCCATGAACTAGGCCTGCGCACGCACACAACCATGCTATATGGTTCAATTGAAACGAAAGAAGACCGCATTCGCCACATGATGCATATTCGTGATCTTCAAGACGAAACAAACGGCTTCCAAGTATTTATTCCGCTTTCCATGCAGCCGATTAATCCAAGAGCCGGCATTCGCAGACGTAATTCAGCTTTCGAGGATCTTAAGACGATTGCAATCAGCCGGTTGATGCTCGACAACTTCCAGCATATTAAAGCTTACTTTATTAACATTGGTGTACAGCTTACACAAGTCGCATTAACGATGGGAGCATCGGATGCGCATGGCACGATTGTGAAGGAAAAAATCAGCCATGCTGCAGGTGCCCTAACTCCTGAAGGCATAACGCGCGAAGATCTCATTTGGCTCATTAAAGGCGCAGGACGAATTCCGGTAGAACGTGATACTTTTTACAATGAAATTAAAGTTTACGAGTGAGTAATCTACAACACGAACGCACAAAATAGACCATCATCTAGAAACGTGGAGTTGGAAATCATATGAGAAAACTTATTATTTTGGGCGGAGGTTATGGCGGTCTTGCCATAGCTAACGAGCTCTTAGAAAAACAGTTGCCGATCGATGTTTCCATCGTACTGATTGACCGAATGCCTTTTCAAGGCTTAAAAACGGAATATTACGCGCTTGCTGCAGGAACTGTTTCAGACCTGGAGCTTCGCGTAAAGTTTCCGGTTGATCCAAGAATTTCACTCGCTTACGGCGAGGTCACCGATGTGGATATGGAGCTGAAGCTTGTTCATATCGAAGGTCAAGAATCAATGGAATATGAATGGCTTGTGATCGGCCTTGGATGTACGGATAAATATCATGGGATTGAAGGCGCTGAGCAGTATTCTACGAGCATTCAGACCTTCTCAGCCGCTAGACAAACCTACGCTCAGCTCAATGACGTTAAACCTTATGGCCAAGTGTCCATTGTAGGCGGCGGACTAAGCGGTGTTGAGGTTGCAGCGGAACTGCGCGAGAGTCGTCCGGATCTTAACATTCGCATTTTGGATCGCGGACCTAAAGTGCTCTCGGCTTTCCCAAGCAAGCTGCAATCCTTTGTAGCGGAATGGTTCGGAGAGCATCATGTTGAAATGCGCGGCCATGTCGGACTTACAAAAGTCGAAGGCGGCATTTTGCATGATGGTAATTCTTCAACGCCTATTTATACAGACGTAACGGTATGGACAGCAGGCATCCAGCCTGTACCGCTTGTGCAGCGAATGGAATTGCCGAAGGATAATCAAGGCAGACTTATCATTAATGAGTATCATCAATTGCCGGATCATACCGATGTATTTATCGTTGGTGACTGCGCAGCACTGCCGCTGTCGCCAAGCGGTCAAGCCGCAGGTGCCCAAGGCAAGCAAATTGCCGAGGTCCTGCAGGCTATCTGGCATGATAAGACACCTCGTCTTGGCAAAATCAAGCTAAAAGGCGTTCTTGGTTCACTTGGCAAAAAAAGCGGCTTCGGCTTGATGGGCGGAACCGCGATTATGGGCCGTGTGCCACGCCTTGTTAAGAGTGGAGTGCTTTGGAGATCTAAACGTCACCTTGGCTAGTACATGGTATTACAAATCATCGAGCAGCTTATCCAGCGCATCTTGATCTGCCTTTTGCTGCTCAATGGCTTTCAAAATATTGTCGTACAGCTCGTCTACCGAGTCTGCGGATACGATTGCACCCTCAACTAACGCAAATGGGTTTAAATAACATTCGCCGCAGTTGCCTAAGCAGCCATATTCGGTTACTTCGTATTCATCATTTTGCTCAAATAATTGCATTATACGATCAGTGCCATGGTGCATATTACTGGCACAAAACTCAATCATTGTTTTAAACATGAGGCCTCACCTAACTTTACTAAGTTACTATCCATTTTCAATTGCTTCACTTTGTACTATAATAGGGGAGAAAGGAGATGATTGCAATGAGTGAACAAGTACAAGACACGATGTACGATGAAGTATTGGACGTACTCGATAAGCTTCGTCCGTTTTTGCAGCGCGACGGCGGCGATGTTGAACTAGTCGATGTTGAAGGCGGCATCATCAAGCTTCGCCTAATGGGTGCATGCGGAAGCTGCCCAAGCTCGACGATCACGCTTAAAGCGGGTATCGAACGCGCACTTCTCGAAGAAGTTGAAGGTGTAATCGAAGTCGTTCAAGTATTCTAAAAATATAAGAACGAATCATGATTGCTCTAGGCATGACAAATGATGAAGAGTCTTATCGACAGCATAGGAGCTAGCTCCGAAGCTTAACGATAAGACTCTTTTTTTTAAAATCCTATAAGATCAGAACATCCCTTTAATATTGGCGACGATTGGATCAAAGCCTCCCGTGACATCAATTACATTGCCTGTTAAGAAATTCGATTGCCGGTCACATAGAAACAGCACCACGCGCGCTACATCCTCGCCCGTGCCTGGACGACCGATCGGCGATTCTTTATCGTAGTCTTCCTCAACCTCAGCAATAGATCGTTCCTTGTTGACGCCCCGAATATCTCCAGGCCCAATTAAATTAACGGTAATGCCATGCGGTGCTTCTTCGACTGCTAACGACTTCGTAAACGAGACAAGTCCTGTCTTCGCTGCGGCATATACCGCTCGATGCGGCCAAGCCCGCGCTTCTCCTGCATGTCCGAAGCCAAAGTGAACGATACGTCCCCATTTGCGCTCACGCATGCCAGGCAGCAGGCGATGATCCAGCAGCATAACGCCTAACAAATTGCCATGGAGCAGTCTAATAATAGTCTCTTCATCATATTCGCTGAATAGACGCCGCTTGCGGACAAATGGGCCTGCGTTGTTGACCAGTATATCTACGCCGCCAAACGAGCGCTCAGCCTCGTCAGCAAGCCGCTCAACGCCCTCAGTCGTAGCAATATCAGCTTGCACGGTAATTGCCTTTACACCAAGCTGCTCGATCTGTGCCTTTACCTGCTGTGCTTCAAGCTCGCTCTCGTAGTAGTTAATGACAACATTGCAGCCTTGCTCAGCAAGCTGGAGCGCCGTTCGTTTGCCGAGTCCCTTAGCGCTGCCTGTTACTAATGCTGTTTTCCCTTTGAGTCCCACGAGTTTTCCCCCCTCGGGATTATGGTTGCTTGTTTCGCATCAATCCGCATGCGTATTGATACGTGAGCAGCAGCGATTCCATCGCTAAATATAGACCCTGCGTCAAATCAGCGGATTGCTCTGCTACATTTTCCAGCTTGATCTCTTCACCGTACATACGGCTGCTTTGAATAAGATCATCCTGCATCTCCGAGTTCATAAAATGAATCTCGGTATTTCTGCGCTTGCGCATTCTTGTTGTGGATTCCTTGTATTTCTCCTTCACATCATTCAGCTTCCAAGTAAGCCCTGGATGAGCTTTCTTTTCGCGCATGTTGCGCAAAACGGTGAAATAAGAAAAATGCGGCTTGATCCGCTCCGTTCTCATATCGAGCAGCTCATTAAGGAACGTACCAAGCTTATCCAGCAAAGAAAATACACGGATAAAAGCGTTTTTATCAAAGTAGATATAACGATTATAATGGATACGTTCCTCATCTGTCATTTGTTTGAGAGATGAGGAAGTAATTTTATGTTGAAAATGAAGGGCGACATAATGGCTTTGCTCTAGCTCGTCCAATGAAGAACGAAGTCCAAGCGTCCAAATCTCATATTTGCGCAGCTTTTGAACGTCAGCTCCGTTCTCAGCCATTTTTTTGGACAAAATGGAGATGAACTGATCCATGAAACGATACGTTTCTGCAAGGGTTCCTTCCGCTTTTCTTAAGGGTTCATCAAACAGGAAACGCAGCATCATCGAACAGTCCCTTCTACATTTACATGCTTACAGCTGACTTTGATCATTTCAAATGCTTTTACTATCCTTTGCGCCCTTCTCTGAGGCGCCATGAACGAATTAATATGTCCATTAATAATCCAAACAATCCGGTTACAATCAGATTGTGCAATAAATTGGTGAACAGAAACCACTCTGAGTTTGTAATCGTAACTGTCAAAAGTGCGCCGCTGAAAATTTGAGTAATGACAAGTCCGAGCGTCCACGCAGCAGGCTTCGTTAATCCCGCTCCGCCATGGCTGACCTTACGAATATGGAGATACAATCCTGCAAGGCTGATACCTAGCAGCAAAGCAGCCACACGGTGGATAAATACCGCTCCTGTTGCTCCGCTAATCTCTGGAATTACTTCACCGTTACAAAGCGGCCAGCCTAGACATCCGCCGCCAGACTCCGTATGCCGAATGAATGCTCCCAAATACACAACAACGTAACAAAAGATAGCGGTAAGCAGGACGCGAGGGAAAATTGAGCGCGGTACTTTAAACTCTACTGGCGGTCCGTCTTTCGCTCTAAACGTCCAAATGACTAACAGCAGTGTTGCTGCAAAAGCGATTAATGAAATACCAAAATGTATGGCCATAATAGGTGGCGATTGAGGCCACATGACGGCGGCCGCCCCCATTAACGCTTGGATGATTGTGAATAACAATGCACCGCCAGCATAAAAAAGTGGCTCTTTGTAGCTTTTTCGGTTTTGCCTAAATTTACGGAACATTGCAACGGCAGTAGCGAGAACAAGAAGACCTTCAAAACCTGTCACAAGCCGATGTGAATATTCAATCATGGATTCAATTGTATAAGCAGGAATAAATTTGCCATGACACAAAGGCCAGTCATCACCGCAGCCTCGTCCAGAATCCGTATTCGTCACTAATGCTCCGCCGAGCAGTACAAGAAGCATTCCGATGCACGCAGCGAGAGCTAACGCGCGAAAACGCCCGGTTACCATAATAAAATCACCTTATTTCATGTTTTAATAACAGTTCAATTATAGCCATAAAAAAAGGCAAAAGCCATGTTGAAAATGTGACACTTCAAGTAGAAGCACTGAAAAAAAGGAAAGCCCGCGCTGAGAGAATGAATTCTCTAAGGCGCGGACTAACGATTACTTATGAGCCAGCGCATCGCTGACTTGGATGGCACGATCGACGAATTCCTCGATTTCCTCGCGTGATTTGCGCAGCTTGCTAACGAATCTAACTAGCTCCTTGCTTTCACGGAAAGCGATAAAGCTAGGTATGCCCAGTATGTTCAGCTCGGAGCAAAGATCAGGTAGATCGTCGCGATCCAGCTCGATGAAAGTAACCTTGCCCTCATAATGACGTTCTAAATCCGGCATAAACGGATCGATAAAATGGCAATCCTTGCACCAAGTCGTCTTAAATACTGCAATCGTGAGCCCTTCGCTTGCCACTGCTTCGCGGAAAGACTCATCTGTCGTTAACTTTTTCATCTCACACCTCTGCACATCGTTGTATTTAACATGATCTTATGTTGCTTAGACTTCCCGATCCAGCGTAAATATTCTCATGTCTTCGCCCATGTCGACCCAGCCAATCTTTGCTTTTAATGCTGCAGCCAAATTACGCGCTGGAACATATGTCGTACCATTAATAACGGTTACCGGGAACGCCCATTTTACATTTTTACCGTTAACGACGGCTGTATCGCTGCCATTTTTTAGAACAATGGTCGTATTTGTAGCTCCGTCATTAACTTTTAAGCTTTTTGTTTTTGCGTCATACGTCAGGGTAGCACCCAACTGCTCAACCGTATCGCGGAGAGGAATAATTGTAATATTGTCGGCAGTCAAAATGACAGGATTATAATAATCAGAAGGATACCATGTGATGTTCTGCTTGCCGATATGCAATTTATTTTTCAATAAATCATAAGCAAATGATTTTTCATCAAATTGCTTCAATACTTGATAACCTTGCATGCCAAAAAGCTTATCTACAGAAATATCCGTCTTGGATGCTACAGGCGCATCTGCCTTTACATCGCCGTTTACATTCCAAGTTTCGCTTTCAACCTTGATTGTCAGCCCTTTAACCGGCAAAATACCGTATTCTAGGTCCACTGTTGGAACATAAGAAAGCTCATAGGCTTGCTTCCGCATATCTAGCTTATTATCGAAATAAACATCTGCTTTGATGGTTAGGTCCTTGCTGAAAATTTCATCTAATGTTTCATCCGGCTCTTCCTCAAGCAGCTTCAGCTCGCCCTGCAGCTCCGTTAAGAGAAGAGCGATAGCGTCCGTTGCTTCCTTGATCGCTTCCTTAGGATCCTGAGTATCTAATTCGCTGCCTTCAAATGGGTTAATCGTACCTGCAGCTGCCCATACATTTGGATTGCTCTGAAGAATCTCAAACACGCCTGTTATCATCTTGTCTAAACCAGCACGATCAGCAACAAGGGCATCAACATATTTTTTCACCCATGCCCAAATTTCAGGACCATCGAGGTCAACATGCACTTTCATCAATGAAGTCGGTGAACCATTAATGGATTCATTTACTGGCTTCACTTCAATTCGTTCTGGATTTGGCAGGTTATGTATAACATACGAGCCAATGGTATCCAGCATCTGGTGGCCAAGCGCAGTTAGCGCCGCTTCATCAACTGCCGGTGCTTCAGCAGATGCTGCTCCCGCTGGCAAGCCCGTCAAATCTGATACCCCTGTCAAACCAAGCAAACCCTCGCTCGTCAGATCAAGCACAAAAGGATGCTTTGCTCCCTCAAGCTCCATCACAGCAAGTTTGTCAGACATTTTCAATGAAAATTTAATGCTTGCCGTTTCTCCAAAAACGAGACTTCCATCCATGGAGATATTTGAGCTGTCCTGCGCTTTAACATGATCCAGTTGAAGCTTCATATTGGAAACCAGCTTCATAATGGCAAGTTCCTCTTCAGGAGCACCTTCATAGGCTTCCTCATCTAGCAAGAGCTTAAATTCTAGCGACTGCTTGCTTTCACTTGAAGTAACTTTAAGCGAGTTTTTGAGCGCCGTATTAAAATCAAGATTGGAAACCGCTTGACAACCGGCAACGAAAATAAGTGTTAAAGCTAATAAAAGAATTAATAACTTGCTTGGTCTTGCAAAAAATGATTTCATCCACTCGTCTCCTTTGTTATCGAACATCAATAAGCAGGTTATTGTTATTCACAAACTCTACTCATTGTACAGGAGACTCTATTTGTTGTAAATGTATGGAAAGCACTAGTTTTGTCGAATTTTCAAGCCTTTTACAAGCAGACATTACGACTGTTTTGTTTGAATTTCCACTTGCTTTGTTTCACGACGCCAATTGATTTTCCAATCATAATAATTTGCAATGTCTCGCAACGCAATCATATGCACCTCAGTACCGGATTTCTCGGAGAAATGGATGCCAGGAACCTCTTTCTCATCAATAAACAGCTTAGCAGAATGATCGCCCTTCAACTTACGGAAAAGCTCTTCTTCGGTTTCACCTGCTCTTGCCCCATTGATTCGGAAACTATTGTGATGCAACTTAGAGTTAATGCCTTCTTTCGTCGTAAACGTAATAGGTATACCTACCGCTTTTGTCAGCTCCAAAACAGCTTCATTATGAGCACCATATGGAAACGCAAGTGCACTCACCTTATTGCCGAGTTCACTCTTCAGCCGCTCCTCAGCCCTAAGCAAATCTTTTTTCAACCGTTCAACGTACTCCGCCTTTGTTTCCAACTTTTTCTTTTGTTTATCATAATTAAGCTTGGACATGACAGGCGCTTCATTACCGTGTTCGTTCACTGCTCCATAACGATGCATATCAAAGGTGTGGCTCATAAAGCTCATTCCCACTTGCTGCATTTCCCTCATCTGATCCCAAGTCAGCTTTGGTGTTCCCGGCTTCGTACGGTCATCGATCGTCGAGACGATTACAAAGTTGACAGCAGGATAACCGTATTCCTTCAGAATCGGATAAGCAAGCTTATAAAAGCTTTCATAGCCGTCATCAAATGTAATCAACAGCGCATTGTCCGGCACATGGCCTTTTCCTTGCATGAAGTTAATATATTGTTCAATAGTAATAACTTGAAAGCCGTTTTGCTTCACAAGCTGCATTTGTTTTTTAAATCGCTCCACAGCAATAATGCCATCAGACTGAGGTTTTATTGCGATATCATGATACATAAGAACGGCGACCTGCTCTGAATAATAAACACTCTTTTTACTAGAAGACATACTGAATAAATCAAACTGCTTGTCAAACGCTTGCTCCAAATATTGCGCCGACACCATCAAGCGGTCGTTTTGAATCATAGCAGGTGCTTGGCCCTCTAGCTTTGTACCATTTACTATCAATTGAACGCTGTTTACCTTGTTCTCATTTGAACATCCTGTCAGCAGCCATCCAACCATCATAGCGACAGCAATGACGATTGCTAGCGCTGCTTTTTTCTTTTGATCCATTATGATTTCCCCCTCAACTACCCAACTAATGGATAGTGTAGAGGAGAAATCTTATCGACTGCGTTTATAGCCGCTTAACATATGCTTAAAGAAATCTTAAGTTTCAAGATGCGCCAACGGGAAGCTCATCTCGAATATCGTTTCCTTAGTGGAACTGCTAACCGATATTCGTCCATTTTGCGCTTCGATAATACTTTTGGTAATCGCGAGTCCAAGCCCCGTTCCTCCAGACCCCGATTCAGAAGATCGTGATCGGTCAACACGGTAGAAGCGGTCAAAAATAAAAGGAACATCTTGTGCCGGAATTTGCTCGCCGTAATTAATAACTCGAATGACAGCTCGATCTTCTATATTCTCGATCTGCAAATCGATAATTTTGCCTGAGCTGCCATATTGAATGGCGTTCGTCATTAAATTATCGAAGGCGCGCGCCAGCATATTCCCGTCCGCCATAATGAACAATGTGTTTTCCTTTGTTTGAATATTGCAGGTCATCTTGGCCTTCTCTAGGCTTGGAACGAACTCCTCCGTAAGCTGAAGTGCGAAGCCGACAATGTCTAGTTCATCAAGCTCCAGCGGCATGCCGTTGTTTAGCTTTGTGTATTCAAACAGATCATCGATTAATCGTTTCAGATGCTTCGATTTCTCATAGGCGATGTTAACGAAATATCGGAGCTCTACCTCATCCTGATACCGATCCTGATCGATCAGTTCAAGGAAACCTAAAATGGACGTAAGCGGTGTACGCAGATCATGAGATACACCGGTAATTAAATCATTTTTTGATTTCTCGGCATTTCGCTCATCCTGCAGCAGCTGATTGAATTGCTGGCCTAATCCATTTATGCTGCTTGCTATTTCTCCAAGCTCATCCGACGCTTTGACAGGAATAACATAATCAAGCTCCCCAGCACCCAGCTGCTGCAGGCCAAATCGGATTTCCTTCAAATAGTTAATCATGTTCCTGCTTGTCCAGAAAAATAACGCTAGAAAAAGCAGACATCCAAAAATAGCAATGACAGGGGCAGAACCAATATTGTTTACGATCCAAATTAATGTACGATTATACGATGTGTATTGTATAAGAAAATAGGCAAGCAAATGTCCTGCAATGACGCAGCATAACATAAGACCTAAGCTTTGTAAGAAAGCAATGATAAAGGATAAGCGAATGGTACGGAAAAACTTATAGCCCTTCTGATTATCACTCGCTCCACGCTGGTCAAGCTTCCTGTAGCATATTACAAAAATCAATAAACCCGCAGCAGCTGCGATTGGCGTTGATCCGATGTTCTCAATTGCCCATATAATTGTCTTGTCGTATGGCTTTATATCTAACATAAACCACAGCAACATCCAGCCAATCACAGCAAACAGCACCGCTGCTCCTAAACTTGCTGCAGCTGCCTTTAAGTTGAATTTGTTCTTTTTCTTCATCATTTCAGCACCTTCATTTGCGAGGTTTGCATCTAAATAGGCAGGTGGAAGACGAGGTTCACACGATGCCTATAGCGCATCCATTTTATAGCCTATTCCCCAAACGGTTTTGATAAATCTCGGATTTTGGGCGTCCTTCTCAATTTTCTCTCTAATTTTACGGATGTGAACCATAACGGTGTTTTTGGATTCCATAAAAGGCTCGTTCCAAGCGCTCTCATATATTTTGTCCATACTGAGGACGATACCACGATTGACTGCCAGCAGGGTAAGAATAGAAAATTCACGAGGCGTTAGTTTAATTTCCTGCCGATCAACGGTTACCGTATGCGTAGCTGTATTTATAATGAGATCATCAATGATGATCTCATTGTCATTATGACTCGCTTTCGAATGAAATTGCTTCGCTCTGCGGATATGCGATTTGACGCTGGCGAGCAGTACCAGCGGGCTAAATGGCTTCGTGACATATTCGTCCGCACCAAGGCTAAGTCCCGATATTTTATCAATATCCTGAGATTTGGCGGACAGCATAATAATCGGAATATGGTTTTGCTCGCGAATTTTCATGCATGCTTCAAGCCCGTCCATAACAGGCATCATCACATCAAGTATAATAAGATCCACCTTATGCGTATTAAGCTTCTCCAGCGCTTCAAGCCCATTGGATGCCTTCAGCATCGTAAATCCTTCATTTTTAAAATAAATCTCCATTAGGCTTAATATTTCCTTCTCATCATCTACCATAAGTATCGTTTCTCTATTCATATCTCTGTACTCCCTCCTGCGGTGTGCTTCTCATTAAATATAACATGATCTGTATCCATTGGTTCATTTATGTATGTTACAGTGTGGCGCCGCAAATAAAAAAAGGAGCAGACTTCGCTTGAAGGCGTAAGCAAGCTCCCCTTTATGATTGATTTCTTACTCCGTTTTGGACGATGCTTCGCTGTTTTCACCAGCAGCTGCGTCATCCGGCCGTGCAGCATCTTCTTTAGCAAGCATTTCTTGGCCTTTAACCTGCAATATACTAAGTGCAGAGTTTAAATCCTGTGTGTCTTCCTTCACCTTTTTCATCTCTTCCTTAACCGCCGTTGTGAATTCCCCATAGAAGTTGTCAGGCAGCTTGTCAAAATTTTTGTAGCCATTAAAAGCACTTGGCTTTAACTCATAGAATGCACCATAATTATGCCCTTCAACATCCGTAATATATTTCGTGCGAACCGGCAAACCATTGTAATTGTTCGACTTTGATTTTACTCTTGCATAATCATCGCTTGTCACATACTTGAGAAAATCCCATGCGACGTCCTTGTTTGGAGAGTCTGCTCGAATTGCAAACAGATTATTAAATGACATCAGATTTGATTCATCTGGACTTTGCTGTCCGATTGGTGCTGTCACAATGTCCCAGTTTTTTACGATCTTATCTTTTAGGCTTGGATAGTCGCTTGCCTGCTTGATTTGGTTCGTGTAACCAACGTCTTGAATCGTCATCGCCAAACGGCCGGACAGGAAAGGATCTGATAACAGGTAATCCTCATAGGACTGTGACATCGCTCCCGCTTGGCTGCTCATACTTTCAAAATAAAGCGCGTTTGATTCTATTGCATCCAGCGCCTGCTGAAATGCATTTTTCCACGAATCCGTATGTATGGTCATTTGCTTTTGCCCAGCATTCACATAGCTAACTTTTTCAGACTCTGCCAGCATAATGGCCAAATCAAACAGCTCCTCGCGATATCCCATCTTCAAACCGTATACCCGCTCCTTCCTATCACCGCCCGTAGGGAAACGCCTCGCCAATTGTATCGTTTCATTCCAGCTCATTCGACTTCGCGGAAGCTCAATTTTGTATTTTTCAAATAAATCCTTGTTGTAGTAAATAACCTGGCTGTAGAAGCTAGGCGCTAAACCGTATACTTTTCCGCCGCCCTGCTCTTTTAAATAGTCAAGCATACCGGGAATCAATCCCTCGGTTTCGTACTTTTCCTTTTCCATAACAGCATCGAGATCATAAAGCTTGCCTTCTTGTGACAGCTTTTGGTACCTCTCTGCATCCAGCATTAAAATATCAGGCTGTTTTTCTTCTATAAATTTGTTAAACGCAGTATCGTAGTCTGTATTTTCTTCACTATACATCGACTGATTGCTGACGACTTCAATTTCAACATTCGGATATAATGCCGAGAACACCATACCATAATCTTGAAAGAACATGCCTTCATCGTAATACATGACCTTCAGTGACGACTGCTTCATTTTATTACTATCCTTATTGTCCCCTCCAAAGCTGCAGCCAGTTGCCACTAATGCCAAAACAACGACTGATAAAACAAACCTTGACCTTACTTTCATCTCTCGTTTCTCTCCCTCTCCACATATCCCTAATATGTATCCATATCCTACTGATATATAGTCTAGAGGAAAAAACTTACTAATTCTCTCTGCTATTTCTTAACATTAGCTTAATGAATGCTTAAGTTTTTCAAAGTTTTCGAAGCAGTGCGGGAGCTCTAACGAAAAAAAGGACACATCCCCCTATAAGGGCTGTGTCCTTTCTTCCATGATAACTTATGATTATACCGCTTTTTTGTAAAATGGCTTTAAAACAATCCCGAGTATTTTGCGGAGCGGCCCTGGGAACGAGCGCACATCCTCTGGTGTAATAACGCGAAGCGCAGCGAGCAATATGAGATAAAGTGAGCCTACAACAATAGATGCAACAGCTGCTGCCAAGAAATAGGAAAGCTTATCTGCCCATGCTCCCGTAATAGCCAGCACCCCGTACTCAGCTCCCCAGCCTGCGAGGGCAGGTACAGCAATTGCGATCAAATAGGCAATCCATTTGCCGCCTAGCACGTTCAAGTTAACGTCCTTGTTAATGCTTCTTAAATTCAAATACGTAATGACAACGAAACAAATCGTAGATCCAATAATAAATCCGTATACGCCAAGCAAAGGAGCAAGCGCCAGACTGAACACCACTTTAAGCGCCAAACCAATAAACGTATGGTTCATCGGCAGCTTAGGCTTGTTGAGTCCGTATAGGATCGAATTAGAAATCATCATTGTAATTTGGAAGATCGCTCCGGCTGTAAGCATCGCTACCGTCCCGCTTCCGCTTGGAGTCGTAAATAACAGTCCAGTTACGGAATAAGAGGCTACTGCCAGCAGCAGCGCAACCGGTACGCCTGTAAACAACACAATCCGCATGACGAGCGAGGATTGACGCTGCACTTCCTTCATATTATTCAAGGCAAATGCCGAGGAAATGATTGGAATAATCGAAGCGCCAAGCGCAATCGCAAGAATCGGAGGTATGCCCGCTATCCCCATCGCCTTCGTGGAGTAATCCGCCAACGCTTTTGTTGCAGAATTTTCATTATAAAAGGATTCCGTCAATCGCATAAATATCGTTATATCAAAAAAGTACAATAGCTGTACCGTCATAGCCGTTACGACAGCAGGAATGGAAGTGCCGAATATTTCTTTATAAATAGTCCGATAAGGCAGGTTGGAGCTTGTCTTTACCGACTTATCCTTCACACTTATAGCGGATTTGGCATGCTCCGATTGATCTTGTTTTTTCAGCTTCCGCCAAAACCACATCATAACCGAAAATGCACCAATACTTCCGAGTACAGAACCAAACGCAATAGCTGCAGCGCCGTACTTATCTCCCCAGCCCCAGCCGAGTACGATCAGGGCTAGTCCAATTCCACCGATGAGCCGCAAAATTTGTTCCATGATTTGAGAAATACCGCCTGCGGACATGATCTGCCGTCCTTGGAAGTAACCTCGCATCATCGCAATAATAGGAAATAGCAGCAGCGCAGGCGCTATAGCTTGCAGCGATAAAGCTGCATCCGGCACCTTCGAGAACCGTTCATAAGCTGGTGCAAAAACAAACATCGCAGTGGCAAGCAATATCCCTGTCACTGCTCCAAACATTAATGCCGCTCGATAAATTCGCTTGGCTTCATCGGGGCGGCCAAGCGCATAGCGCTGAGAAATCATTTTACTAATCGATAGCGGTATGCCGCCCGTCGCAATCGTTAGCAGTAATAAGTAAATCGTATTCGCTGAGTTGAATGCCGCCTGTCCGGCAGCTCCCAGCATATATTCGAGCGGAATCCGCTGGAACAAGCCGAGAAACCGGACGACCAGCGCTGCGGCTGCCAGTATAATTGTGCCTTTAATTAATGAGTCTTTTTTTAGCATAATGGTCTGTCAAAGTCTCCCTATCCTTTATTTCCAATGGGCTCCAGCGGCTGATGATTGCCGCGTACGGGCACTGCTGCATGAGATGGAGAAGCCCAACGCACACCATTTTGAATCACTTGCAGCACTTGCGGGTTATAGTAAGTTGGATAAGTCTCATGCCCCGGACGGAAGTAAAAGATTTTACCTTGGCCGCGGTTAAAGGTACAGCCGCTGCGGAACACCTCGCCGCCTTCAAACCAGCTCACAAAAACAAGCTCATCCGGCGCTGGGATATCAAAATGCTCACCATACATTTCCTCATGCTCCAGCGTAATGTATTCCGGCAAGCCGGCTGCTATCGGATGCGCTGGATTTACGACCCAAATTCTTTCCTTCTCGCCCACTTCACGCCATTTGAGATCACAGCCTGTGCCCATCAGCTTTTTGAAAATTTTTGAGAAGTGACCCGAGTGCAGCACGATTAAGCCCATACCTGCGAGTACGCGCTGTTGAACACGATCTACAATGGCGTCATCCACCTGGTCATGCCCCATATGTCCCCACCATACTAGAACATCCGTATTGGCTAGACGCTCTTCTGTAAGGCCATGCTCCGGCTCCTCAAGCGTTGATGTCGCTACTTCGATATCTCCACTTGCGATCCCTTTGGCTAAAGCTTGATGAATGCCATCTGGATATATTTTTTTGACTTCCTCATGAATCTTCTCATGCAAAAACTCATTCCATACGGTTACTTTAATCATTGAGCTATCCACCTTTTATTCATTTCATTAAAAGACGAGCCATAGGACAAACACCAAGATCATCGCCAGCTGCAAAATTACCTTCACGACTACGCTTGAAAACAATCCTACAACTGAACCTAAACCAACCTTGAGCGATTTGTCAAAACGTGTTCCGATAATCATCTCACCAATGACGGCACCCACAAAAGGACCGATAATAAGGCCAAGTGCTGGGATAACGAAAGGACCAAAGATAAGACCAATTGTACTGCCGATCACTGAGGCTCGCGAGCCTCCAAATCGTTTGACGCCCCAGGCGCTAACCGCATAATCGGCGACAAACAGCACGATTAAAGTTACCGTCTGAATGAACCAGAACCAAAAACCAAATTCACTAAACGAGAAAAATAAGCCATAAACAAAAAATGCGCCATAAATGGCAAGAGCTCCCGGAAGAATCGGATAAATAGCTCCTGCCATCCCTACTACAAATAATAGAATAACTAATGTCCAGCCTAAAATATCCATACGTTTCTCATCCCTTCAGAAGGTAACGTCTAATCACTTCTGCAACTCCATGCTCAGTATTCGTAAAAGTAATGAAGTCTGCAGCTTCCTTGACCGATTCCTGCGCATTGCCCATCGCTACGCCTAAGCCGGCTTCGCGAATCGCCGCAATATCGTTCAAGCTATCGCCAACAGCAATGACTTGCGACATCTCGATGTTAAGCAAGCCGCAAAGCTCTTGAAGTGCGCTTGCCTTTGAAACGCCGAGCGGATTAAGCTCCAAATTAAATGGAGATGAATTCGTAATCTCAAGCGCTCCCCAGCTTTGTACTTCAGCCAGCAGCTTCTCTCGAGTGTTGTCATCCTCTGTGTAATAGCCGAATTTCAACCAGTGATGTGATGCATAATCATCAGCAGGCGTAATCCATTTCTCTTTATTGTAAATTTCATCAGCTGTATACGCCCAGAACCACGGCTCGCCATGTGCGAGAGCAAGCTCATGCAGCCTTTGCACGTAAACGTGACTTAGATGAGTACGTTTATGAAGCACATGCGGACGATGCCAAATCTCACTGCCGTTTACTGTGATCATAGGTGTTTCCAGCTTTAATTGCTCAGCGTAAGGCAATGCACTGCGAAAACCTCTGCCCGTTGAGAAGCTGACAATAACTCCAGCATCAAGTGCTTTTTGAATCCATTCTGCATTTTCTGTACTAATTTCACTCTGTTCATTTAGCAATGTTCCGTCCATATCAAGCGCAAGCAATTTATAATCTCCCAATATTGTGCCTCCTCGTAAATGCCGTATCGTTGTTGTACCTAACTAGTAAATTATTTTAGCACATTTACGACAGATTCCAAATGAAAGTCACTCTAAAAAACACGAATTCATCATACTTGCTCAGAAAAAAGGAGCAGCCTCCGCTAATTTGCGTAAGCATGCTCCCCATCTTTTAACTTACTCCGTTGTTTCAATGGTAGTAACAGATCCACTGCTTTCCGTAGTTCCAGCTCCTTCAGCACCTTCAGTAGGTACAGGATCTTCCTTCAACAGCATTTCTTGGCCTTTCACCTGCAAAATATCAAGCGCCGCATCGAGTTCCTGTTCCTTTTTCTTCACTTTTTCAAGCTCTTGGCTGGCTGCCCCTCTAAATTCTCCCCAGAAGCTTTGTGGCAGCTTGTCAAAATCCTTATAGCTATTAAATGTACTTGGCTTCAAATCATAAAATGCCGCAAAATTATGCCCTTCTGTATCCGTAATATATTTAGTGCGGACGGGCAAGCCATTATAATTGTTCGACTTCGACTTGACTCTTGCAAAGTCCTCACTCGTTACATAGCTAAGGAATTTCCACGCAGCGTCCTTACTTGGTGATTCCGAGCGAATGGAGAAAATGTTGTTGAAAGACATCATGCTTGATTGATCCGGATTTTGTTGTCCAACCGGAACCGTTACAATATCCCAGTTTTTCACGATCTTATCTTTTACTTTCTCATTCTCAGCCGCTTGCTTGATTTGATTGATGAAATTAATATCGCCCATCGTCATCGCCAATCGGCCCGCTATGAAGGGATCGCTTAACAAATAGTCCTCATAGGTTTGCGACATCGGTTCGTCGCCACCTTGATTACGCATGCTATCAAAATAAAGCGCGTTCGAATCCAATGCGTCAATCGCTTGCTTAAATGCATTTTTCCATGAATCTGTGTTTATCGTCATTTGTTTTTGCGAAGCATTCACATAATTAACGTTCTCTGAATTAGCAAGAATGCTTGCCATTTCAAATAAATCTTCGCTGTAGCCCATTTTCAGCCCGTATACGCGTTCCTTTTTGTCACCATCCGTAGGGAAGCGGCGTGCCAATTGTATCGTCTGGTCCCAGCTCATGCGATTGGTCGGCGGCTCGATTTGGTATTTCTCAAACAAATCCTTGTTGTAGAACATAACTTGACTATAAAAGCTTGGCGTCATGCCAAAAACCTGTCCGCCGCCATTTTCTCTCAAATAATCAAGCATGCCGGGAATCAAGCCCTCTGTATTATACTTTTCCTTCTCCATAACCGGATCAAGATCATAAAGCTTGCCGTCAAGTGCCATCTTTTTGTATTGATCGGTATCAAGCATCAATATATCTGGCTGCTCCTCCGTAATAAACTTGTCGAGTGCAGCATCCATATCCTTGTTTTCGCTTTGATACATTTTCCTATTTTCTACGACTTGAATTTCGATATTTGGATATAATGCCGAGAACACCATGCCATACTCCTGAAAGAAAGAACCTTCATCGTAATACATAATTTTCAGCGTTGACTGTTCATTTTCTTTTTGTTCGTTTTTGCCCCCAAAGCTGCAACCGGTTACCAATAATGTAAAAACAACTAGCGGTATGACGAATTTTGACAACACTTTCATGTTCAATTTTCTCTCCTCTTCAGTTTCCTCCTAATATGTACCAATTACATTACGTTTCTTTTTGGATAAAAGTTGCAGTTATACACCTTTTTTTGAAATAAATATGAAAAAAGCATCCATTTAGGATGCTTTTCGCAATTATTATGCTAACTTTCTTAGACGCAGTTTCTTGATTACAATGCCATGCGAGGGCGAGAACAAAAATGCGATAACGAACAATATTGCAGCTGCGCACACCATACAGCCAGCAATTGAAGCATCCAATAAAACAGCTGCACCATAGCCGATGAATGTACTAGCTACGCCGGCTGCTACACTCAAAACGATCATCAGGCCGAGCCGATCTGTCAGTAAATAAGCGGTAGATGCCGGGATAATCAGCAGTCCTACAACGAGTATCGCTCCTACACTTTCAAAGGAGCTTACAGTAGCCATCGAGACGAGACCCATTAATAAATAATGAAAGATAGCTACAGGTATGCCGATTGCAGCCGCAAGGGCAGGATCAAACGCGCATAACTTGAATTGTTTATAGAACAAAACGATAACTGACGTTATAATCAGCAGCGTTGTGCCGAGCAGCCAAACGGCTTTCGGGCCCATATTCACGCCGCCAAGCTCCCAAATATTCCAGTGCACATACGCAATCTCACCGTACAAAATCGCATCCTGGTCCAAATGCACCTGACGAGCGTACAAGCTTACGAGAACGACACCAATGGCGAATAATGCTGTAAAGACAACGCCGATCGAAGCATCGGATTGAATGCCGCTTTGCTGAAACATTTGAATAAGAAAGGTCGTCAGCAATCCGCATAATAGTGCTGCGAACATCATTAGCAGCGAATCGCGCGAGCCGCTGAGCAGAAACGCGATAACGATACCGGGCATGACGGAGTGGCTAATGGCATCGCCGATCATCGCCATTTTGCGCAAAACAAGAAATACACCTAGAATACCGCAGCAGCTTGCTACTAGAGCACCTGTAAGCAAGATCCAGAAGTCGCTCATAATGCCGCCTCCTTCTTCACTTTGCCCTCAAGCAGCATATCGGTGTCACGATTATAGCTTTGCTTCACTCTTTGGCGCACCAGTCTTTTGGCAAGCAATCCGCGCTGTGGACCAAATAGAATGGAAATGCAGAAGAGCAATGTTGCTGCCAGCACCGTAACAGGTCCCGTTGGCAAGTTAGACACCGATGCGCTAATCCAAGTGCCTGCCGCACCGCTAACTGCACCGAATATGCCTGACAATACAACCATGAGCCCAAGGCGATCCGTCCAGTATCTAGCCGATACGGCCGGTGTAATAAGCAGCGCAGCTACGAGTACGACACCTACCGCTTGAATGCCCGCTACTACAGCAACGACGATTAGAAGCATGAGCAGCTGCTCAAGAAAGGCTACGGGATAACCGATACCTCTAGCAAACCCGGGGTCAAAAGAAATAATTTTAAACTGTTTAAAGAGCAGCGTGCAAACCGTAATAAGAGACACACACACGACTGTCATCGTAATAACGTCAGATGCAATCATGGAAGCCGCCTGCCCAAACAAGAATTTATCCAATCCGGCTTGATTGCCATAGCTGCCATGCTGGATAAGTGTAAGCAATACGATACCTAGGCCAAAAAATCCTGACAAGACGATCCCCATCGCTGCATCCTGTTTAAGCTTAGAGTTTCGAGTAATATATCCAATACCGAATGTTGCGATAAGACCAGATATGCCTGCTCCTATGAGAAACAGTCCAATCGATTTAACGCCAGTGAGCATGAATGCAATGCATATGCCTGGCAATGCCGCATGGGCTAACGTATCGCCCATTAAGCTTTGTTTCCGAAGATACGAGAAGCAGCCGATCACTCCACTGCTTAAACCAAGCAGTGTACAGCCTAGAAAAATCCATTGCATATTCGGATCGGTCAGCATCAACCATATTCTATCCATGAATTACTCACCCTTTCCGTCAAAACGTGACGGAGACTGCATGCTGCGATCAAGAAACGCCAGTCTGCCGCCGTAAGTACGCTGTAATTTCTCCTGCGTAAAGGTTTGCTCTGTTTTGCCGAATGCTTGAAGCTCTACATTCAGAAGCAGTACCGAGTCAAAATAATCTTGCACAGTCGCTAGATCATGATGGACAACGATGACCGTTTTCCCTTGCAGCTTCAGCTCCTGCAGCAATGTGATAATGGCTTTCTCTGTCGCCGCATCCACGCCTGCAAATGGTTCATCCATAAAGTACAGCTTCGCGTCCTGCGCCAGTGCACGCGCTAGAAACACGCGCTGCTGCTGTCCGCCAGAGAGCTGACTGATTTGCCTGCCCGCATAATCGGCCATGCCAACCTTGTTCAGGCACTCCAGCGCAATCGCCTTATCCTTCGCGCTTGGGCGGCGGAACCAGCCTAAATGACCATAACGGCCCATAAGTACAACATCAAGCGCATTCGTTGGAAAATCCCAATCCACCGATTCTCGCTGCGGGACATAACCGATCATTTTCCGCTGCTGCTTATAAGATTTGCCGTATACTAACACTTCTCCGCCAATACTCGGTATGAGGCCAAGAGCCGCTTTCATCAGCGTCGACTTACCTGCACCATTGGGTCCGATTACCCCGACGAGCTCACCCTCGCTTACTTCAAACGATACGTTCCGAAGCACTGGCTTCTTCTGATAAGCAACGCTTAGTCCCTTAATCGTAAGCGGTGCAATTTGTTTCGTATTTTGTTTGGCTGCTGTTGTAGATTGGTTCATTTTTATCACTCACTTTCCTTGCCTTTTTATGTGCTATTTCAAAGCGGCTACAATCGTATCCACGTTATGCTTCACCATTCCGATATAAGTGCCTTCAAACGTACCGGCATCTCCCATTGCGTCGGAGTAAAGCTCGCCGCCAATTTTCACCTCATGGCCTAAGCTTCTTGCCCCTTCTATGACCGATTCAATTGATTTTTTCGGAACGCTGGATTCGATAAAAACAGCTTTTATTTTTTTCTCAACTAAGTAGTCGCGCAGCTTGCTAACATCCTTTGAGCCGTACTCCGACATCGTATTCATCCCTTGCAAACCCGTGACAGTTAGACCATACGCTTCCCCAAAATATCCAAATGCATCGTGTGCTGTTACTAAAATGCGATCTGCCTCTGGAATAAGTGCAATTTGCTCTCTCGCATAATTGTCCAGCTCCTCCAGCTGCTTGATGTAGGCTGCTGCATGCTCTTTGTAGTACTCCGCATGGACCGCATCCTTCTCCATCAGCGTGTCGCGGATCACCTCCGTTGTTGAAATCCAAAGCTTCACATTGAACCAAATATGCGGATCATGCATGCCAGCCCCTTGCCCTGGGGCAGAGTGCAGCTGATCTTCCGTCAAATATTTGGAGACGGCTACCGTCGGCTTGCGCTTCTCCAATTTCTCGAACATCTCGGCCATCTTGCCCTCTAAGTGCAAGCCGTTATAAAAAATAATGTCCGCATTATCCAGCTTCCGCACGTCTCCTTGAGATGCCTTGTATAGATGGGGGTCAATCCCTGCCCCCATCAATCCGCTAACATCGACATACTCGCCGCCTACCTGCTGCACTACGTCCGTGATCATTCCTGTTGTTGTCGTAATTTTCAATTTCCCATCGCTCGTTCCTTGCTGCCCGCAAGCTGAGGTTACCATTGCCGTCATCGCCAAAAAAGCGATAACCATAATAAATCTCCGAAGAGCAGAATTTGTTTTGTACGTTTTACGCATTGTGCTACCTCCTCCATCCCTGTCATTTTTTATATGCTCTAAAGTTTGCCCTTATGAATCTTAGTTTACCTAATGCCTTTTTTTTAATAATACACAAAAATGTTTCACTCGTGCAACATTTATTTTGAAATGGGCGATTTGCACAGCAAAAAAGGCAGATCGGAGTTGATGCTCCGACCTGCCTTTTTGATGTTTTTAGACCACTATTCGTTTGTTCCTGTTCCTGTATCAGTTCCTGCATTAGCATCATCCGCTGTATGATTAGCCGTGTTGCCAGCAGCATCATTTGTAGCTGGCGCCTTCTTTTTCGGCACACCGTACAAACCAATTTCCTCGTCATAAGCATCAAAAATCTTACGAGCGATTGGAGAGGCGCCGTAACCCCCGAATCCGCCATCAGGTACTACAACGGCTACAGCAAGCTTCGGCTTATCAGCAGGCGCATAGGCGATAAATACCGCATTTTCTGCAGTCCGGCCTTTTACTTGTTGCTCTGACGTACCTGTCTTACGGTTATAGGTGTAATCCACACCTTCAAAGCCTTGTGAGCTAACCTTCGACATACCTAGCTCAATTTCTTTCCAATATTCAATCGGATAATTTACTTCATTCAAAATAACAGGCGTATAGCCTTGAATAATATTTCCGTCTGCATCCTTAATTTCGTTTACAAATTGCGGCTTCATTCGTTTGCCGCGATTGGCAAGCATTGCAGTATATTGCGCGAGCTGCAAGGTTGTATAACGCCCTTGCTGACCGAAGGAGGCTTGAACAAGCGCTGATTGCGAACTGGCATTTTTCGCCTCGTTAAAGTACTCTATAACGCCCTTCGTTTCGTTAGGCAAGCCGCTTTCCGTCAGGACGCCAA
This sequence comes from Paenibacillus sp. 2TAB26, assembly GCF_052115145.1. Lineage (NCBI taxonomy): Bacteria > Bacillati > Bacillota > Bacilli > Caryophanales > Paenibacillaceae > Paenibacillus > Paenibacillus sp. 2TAB26. The sequence goes on along the minus strand of NZ_JBFRGC010000004.1, from coordinate 201,874 downwards.
GACCAAATTGCTTCATGTATTCGTCCCAAATTTCCACGCCGCTCTTACCATTTTTCAGGTCTCTTCTATAAAGCCTATCCCCAATCATAGCTCCCATAAACGTATTGGAAGAATGTTGAATGGCTTGGGCGCCATCAATGTAGCCGAACTTTTTGCCTTGGGAGTTGCCGATATAAGTCTCATATCCTTTTCTACCATATGAGAACCTCCCAGTGTCCGGGTAGGTATCTGTCGTCTTAAACAATTTCTCATTCAGACCGACTAATACGGATAACGGCTTCATTGTCGAGCCGAGCGGCAGGATGGAAGATGGATGTTGATTGCGCTCTTCTTCGGAATACTTGCCATAGACTGTTCGAATCGTACCGTTCGATAAGATATTCTGGAAGTTCTCGTAATCCTCTTTGCTAATACGGCCGCCTGACCAAATATTTGGATCATAATCCGGCATACTCGCCATCGCCACGATTTTACCTGTATCAACTTCCATCGCTACTGCAAATCCGGTTTGTGCATATTTGGCACGCTCATATTTGTTTGTAGACGTTGATATTTTTTTGAGCTGATCCATAATTGCTGTTTCCGTCGTTAACTGCACGTTTTTGTTAATGGTTAAATAAAGATCCGACCCCTTCGTAGGGTTCGTTATTTCCATAGGCCCGATAATACGCTCCGCATTGTTAACGGGATAGGTTTTCAAACCATTTTTGCCGCGCAGCACGTCCTGATACATCCGCTCAAGACCGTCGAAGCCAACGTCCTCTTCATCCAAATATCTCAGCGTAGGATCTTCCTCTGTCGTCTTTTCCTTGTAGAAGTCTACGTTTTCGCGAACGGTATTAAACTTCTTCAAATACCCGACAAGCTGCACCGAAATCGAATCTTTATCATAGTTCCGAACGCTTTCCTCCATGATATCTACACCTTTGAACGACGTGCGATTTTCCATGAAATAAGCCACTTCTTTATTCGTGAGGCCGGATTTAATCCGCCGCGGAGTCGAGATATTATTCCGTTTAAAATCAAGATCCATCTGGCGAATAATATCGTCAACCGTCATCGCCTTGGCAGGATCGCCAAGCTCTGTAAATATGTCATAAAGCTTCTGCGCCATCTCTTTTGCACTTGCAGTCGCTTTCTCCAGCTTAAGCTCAGGCTGAATCGTGAAATAAATAGACTGGGTCGAAGTCGAATACGCAATTGCATGACCCGTAGCGTCGTAAATATTGCCCCTTATCGGCGGAATCTTCACGCTGCGTGTACTTTTGCCGATCCCTTCAGCACTTAGAGTCGGCCCTTCAACAAACTGTAAAATGGCTAGCCTTACAATCAAAACACTAAATAATGCGAACGTAATAAAGAAAAATAAGTTCAATCGAAACGAAAAATGACGTCGATTTATAATTTCCCGTTTCTGCGGATCATCTTGCATGTCTAATCACCTCATAACCTTCTCATTTTAAGCTATGCATCACGTATGTGAGTATCGTCAAATGCCGGCGGATTAAACCAATTCCCGGTATTTGCCCAAGTAGCATCCAGTGGAATCCAGCCATTATCCCCTTCAYTGATTCGCACCTCATTCCAAGCATGTGGACCGAAGCCTCCCTTACCGTTAGCTCCCATTCCAGTTACAACCCGTACCTCTAGACCAACTGACCTAGCCATTACAGCATATAAACGAGCTATATCTATACATACGCCTTTGCGCGTATCAAATGTTTCGGGAGGTGTCTGTTCCTTCCAAATTCCCTGCTCTTCATAATTCCGAGCTTTGTCCCAATCGTAAGCAATTCTTGTTCCAAGAAAGTCATATAGCTTTCTCGCCTTATCCTCATTCGTTTGCGCATCCTTGGTCACATAAAGAGCAGCTTTCTCAATCTCAGCTGGGATGGCGTAATCAATAATCTCATATTTTCGTTGTAAAATTTGTTTGAACTGCGCTTCAACCGCTTGGGCGAGCACGGGTCCTTGCCCTGCTAGAACGTCTCCGGCAACTGGACTCAGCCACGAAGCCGCTTTGGTATAAACCGTCGATTCGGAAATTTTGTCGACATACCAGCCATTTGGCACAAGGGACACATAAACGAATAAAAGAACGACGAATACAAATGAACGACCCGCTCCGTGAGCAGCACCAATTAAAGCCCCTATGGCACGGCTAGCACTTCGCCTGCCTTGCAAGTGAGCCATAGGCTCTTCCTTGCCGCTCCTCAGAACGCCTTCTACTGCTCTTTCCAGCAATGGCTCAATAGAAGCTGCCAATGCCCGCAGCAGTAAATAACTGAGCAGGAACAAGACGCCATAGCGCAGCAATGCAAAATCCCTCAAACTCGTAAGCAGCGTGTACCATGCTTGCTCCACCCCGCTGAGGTCATGAAGAGGAACCTTCACCTTGCTAGTTAACCACTTCGCTACAGCTGGTGACAATGTATTCGTAAGCTGTGCTGCCAGTACCAAACATACGATAACTGCTAAACCTTCCCAAACAAAAAAGAAAAGACGCCTCGCAGATCCCGATGCGCCTCTCCTCATCCCCTGTATAAGAGAGCCAATTAGCAATAGAAGCACAATGATAGCAATTGGCTCCGGCTCTCTAAATAATTGATCCCAGCTTGTCATCGGCATTACCCGTTCTGCTTCGCTTGGTCGATGAAGGTTTGTATCGTATTATCGAGCTCCCACTTGCCAAGCGCCGTTCCGCGGAATGAAATGGCAACCTCATTCGCACCCGGCTCTCCGGTAAGCTCTACATTTTTAGTTTTCACTGTAAAGGTTCCATCCCCGTTGTTCACGAAAGTAGCATCCTTTGCTTCGCCTACCATTGCATTAACGGCTTCCTGTTTCACTGTATCTGCAACCTTAGTGCCAATCTCTTTCAAATCATCCATAGTGTAGCCGCTATATACGACAATACCAAGCACGATTGCCACCACGAGTGCCCATTTAACTACAGTTTTCACGATGCGGATAATAATTAATAGTAAGATAAGCGCAATAACAAGCACAAGCCAATGTTCTTTAAAAAAAGCTGTCCAAGTGTCCCAATCATAGGTCGAAAAATTCAAAAAATCCAATTGCGATCCCCTCCATTATACCTCGTACAAAATCCCATTACAAAATATTATAACCTACGGAATATAGGGCGTAAACGCTCGTTTCCTTTTTATGCAGACATATCCTGTCCCAATTAGACGTACAAGTATATAAGAATGTAATTGGCAAGGAGGGTCAGCTCTGTGAAAACCGCGGTTTGGCTGTACTTATTTTTGTTTATCGCCTTTTTTGATTTGCATGCGCAATACCCCATTTTAACACCTTTTGCCATCTCTTTAGGTGCAGCGCCTTCCTTCATCGGACTCATGATGGGCATGTACTCCATTACGCATTTGCCTGGAAATCTCATTGCAGGCTTTGGCGTTGACCGTTATGGCAGCAGATTGTTTATCGTGTTCAGTCTTATGGCAGCCGGCATTGTTCTCCTGTTTCAATCGCATGTAACTAATCCTTGGCAGCTCCTCACGCTCCGCTCCATCAGCGGTTTTGTGCTTGCATTTCTGTCTCCGGCTTGCTTGTCCCTGCTTGCAAGAATAACGAGCGATCGAACGGAGCAAGGAAAACTTATGGCTGGCAATGGACTAGTTCATACACTAGCATCAGTCGTATCTCCAGCAGCAGGAGCGTATCTCGTTGCAAAAATTGGATTTTCAACCGCTTTTACGCTGCTTGGATGGGTTCTGATCGTAACATCTGTCTGCGCTCTGTTCTTTATTAAAGAAGTTCGCCAGAAGGTAGAGCAAACGCCAGCTGAGGGCAACGACGGCAAAAAGAAAACGAAGCTGCCGCTTGAACCTGCAGTGCCTATTCCTTGGCTCGTCTACCTGCTGCCTGTTGCAATAAGCTGCGCGCAGGGTATCCTATCGTTCGAGCTGCCGCTGCTTGCCAAAACGCAGGAAGCGATGATGACGACCGGCCTTTTATTTTCCGTTATCAGTATCGGCGCAATCGTCACATTAAGCATGCTGTTTCTGAACCGCGTATCCGCGTATCTGCGAACGTTGTGGGGCTCGCTCATTCTTGCCATTATTTACTTTGGCATTGCATCCGATATACCGGCACCTCTAACATTGATGCTGCTCTTTGTCGGTATGGCGAAAGGAGTCATTTTGCCCGCGCTGTCCACCTTATTAATTGAGCTTAGCGGCGGAGCACGTTACGGCCGTACTTTTTCCGTATTATCCATCGCCTTCTCCATCGGTGCGTTTATCGGACCGATGGCGGCAGGACAGCTTCGCAACTATATATCGCCTTACTACATAGCGTTTATTGCATTGATGATAGCAGTTGCTCTGCTTCCGCTGCGAATTTCCCGTTCACTTTCTTCCCGCACCCATTTTTCGTAGGCATAGGTAAATGCACAGGGCTAATTCCCCATCATGTCATATGCTGTATTATGACAGGTGACTAGTTAGAACAGCTAAGCTCAGCTGTTTGCATTCATCCTTCTAACACTACGGAAACGAGGTGACCCCATATATGTCTGCAAATGTAAGTTCAGAAAATCGTGGTTATGGCCACGGCGGTTTCTCAAACCTTGGCATTATCCTTGTACTGTTTATCCTGCTCGTAATCATAGCATGCACTTGCCTCTACTAGTAAAATAATAAACGGTCTGCAAACTGCAGACCGTTTATTCATTTTCAAACGAAAGAACCAATCATTCCCGATCTCGGTAAAATCGATTTTTGGTGGTAAACTATACATATGCTTCATGACCCTGCTCTACATTCACTACGCGAGGTGAGTTCCATGGATATAGCCATTATCGTAGAAGGAAAAAATGACAAGGCAAGACTAAAGCGCGTCCTTCATCAAGATGTACCGATTTTCTGCACCTTCGGCACGCCCGGTTCTGAGCAATTGGACAAGCTTAGAAAACAAATTGGCAAAAGCCAAGCTTATATTTTCACCGACAATGATTCCTCTGGAAAACGGATTCGCTTCTTATTGCGCGACGTATTTCCAGATGCAGAGCATATTTATACCCGCAGAGGTTATTCAGGCGTAGAGCATACGCCAGAGGAATATTTAATTGAGCAATTAGAAAAAGCGGGCCTCGATGCGCATATCCTGTACCCTGCGCAGAGTCCCGCTTCTATTTGGAGCAAAGATGAATTTTAAAGAACCTTGTTTAATTGATTTACGATTTCCTCAGCCGTCAAATCTTCTTTGCTGCCATCAATCCATTTGCGAATTTGACCGTCCTTATCCACAATCGTAATGACATTGGAGTGAGAGAAGGAGCCATCCTCATTTTTAATGACGCCAATGCCAAAATCTCTAGCAATTTGCATCGTGTTTGACTCATCGCCCCGCAGGAARCGCCAGCCATTAAGATCAGCAAAATTCCGCTTTGCAAAATCACGAATGACTTCAGGTGTATCCCGTACTGGATCAAACGTAATCGAGATGAGCTCTGCTTTAGTGCCGAGCTTGCCTTCCTCTTTAAGCTGCTCCTGTACTTGCGACAGCAAGAAGGTAGTAGGCGGACAAACATCTGGACAATTAGCGAAATAGAAATATACAATTCGCGCCTTACCATTTGTTGAAGCGAGTGTTACCTTCTGATCATCCAGATCCGTCAGTTCAAACGCTGGCGCAGCCTTCTCGATTGGAAGAGTCTGCTTCTCCGGCATGCCGTACGTAATAAATAAATAAATTCCCATTGCTGCGCAAAGCGCAAGTACTGCAATTTTGAAGCTATGCTTTTTGAAAAAATCCACGCCAGTCACTCCTTAAGACGATAATTATGATCCCGTCGTATTAAGAATCATAACGATAAATATAACCATTAAATAATTGACCGAGATAAGAAAATTGGTTTTTGCCCATTTGTCAGTATCCTTGGCTTTTGGCCCGCGCAACGTATGGATCAGCCAGATTAAGCCGCCTGCAACGGATATGACCAAGAAGAAAATACCAACGTAACCGTAGGAATAAAACAATATGCCCGTTGGCAAAAGCAATACGATGTAAGGAATCATTTGAAACTTCGTACGTTTGATTCCTTTCACGACAGGCAGCAATGGAAAACCTGCCGCGCGATATTCTTCTACCCTTCTAATGGCAAGCGACCAGAAATGAGCCGGCTGCCATAGGAACATCAGAGCAAACAATATCCAAGCACCCGCATCGATTTCACCTGTTACCGCGCAATAACCGATAACCGGCGGCATCGCGCCAGAGATGCCTCCAACCGATGTACTCCAAGTTGATGTACGCTTGAGCCACATCGTGTAAACCACAATGTAAACACCCCAGCCTAGCAGTCCAAGCCAGCCTGATAAAGGATTAACGAGCAGGAAGAGAACAGCTAGTCCAACAACCCCCAAAATAATACCATAAGCCAGAACAGAGCCTGGCGTCATACGACCGGTAGGAAGCGCGCGATCCTTCGTACGTTCCATTTTCAAATCAAGTTCCCGATCCCAATAATTATTAATCACGGTTGCTGACGCTATCGTCAACGTTGAGCCGATAATCGCCCATATAAGCAATAGAACGTTAATGTCCCATTTGGAAGCAACCATGAAACCACCTATCGCAGCAAATACATTAAGTCGAAGTAGCCGCGGTTTTGTCAATGCAATCCAGTCTTTAAGCACGAAGCTAGCCTCCCAAGTTATGCGACAAGACGCTGATGGCGTCTATCATCCATTGATGAATCGTTTTTAATCATACCGAAAAAAGAACACGATGACAACGTTCGACGGTTTTGTTCATCATTTTGCCACGTAAATTGTGACAAATCATTTAGTAACCAAATGGGCGGGTGCACAATACAATAACTATGTAGTTTGATGCCTATGCCGAACAGCACATCAAACCGTCCTAAAGTCTACGAAAGGAAGTGATCTGTCAATTCCATGGCTGTCATCAAAACCAATTCCGAAGATACGAAGATGCTCGCTAGGCTCATGCGAGCGGAAGCAGAGGGCGAGGGCGAGCTCGGCATGCTTATGGTAGGCAACGTTGGCGTAAACCGTGTACTAGGAAATTGTATCGACTTTAGAAATCTTCGGTCTATCCCAGACATGGTCTATCAAAGTCCTGGCGGTTTCGAAGCAATCACCAAAAGCTACTTTTATCAAAGCGCTCGTGATAAAGATATTCGATTAGCAAAGCGGGTCATTAACGGCGAGCGTCAGCACCCGGCTTCTAATGCATTATGGTTTTTCCGCCCAGCAGGCAGCTGCCCTGATACGTGGTGGGATCAGGCCAACAGCGGAAGGTATAAGAAACATTGCTTCTTCGTTCCAACGCCAGAGGATTGTCCGGCCGTTTATTAAAACTATTTCTAAAGTATGAAAGTGAGGAAATTCTAAATGTCTAATGGTTATGGTTACAAAAATCAAGTAAGCCCCGCAAATACAGGTCCTGTTCAAGGATTCGGCTACGGCGGATATGGTCAATATCAATATCCAATGGGCATGGGGATGCAGCAGCCAATGGGCATGCAGCAGCCAACCACGCTTCCAGCTAACTTTCAAACCCAACAAGCACAAGTCATTCCGCCAAACGTGCCAAGCGGATCGTTTATTACGCCACAAGGCGGCACCATCGTTTCGATGCCTTCCGTTGAAGAATCCTATGTAGAAAACATTTTGCGTCTGAACCGCGGCAAAATGGCAACTTTTTATATGACTTACGAAAACAATCGCGAGTGGAACGCCAAAATTTTTAAAGGAATCATCGAAGCTGCTGGACGTGATCACATCGTTATTAGCGATCCAACGACTGGTATGCGCTACTTACTTTTGACGCTTAATCTTGATTATGTAACATTCGATGAGCCGATTGCTTATGAATATCCATTCCAAGGCGGAGTAGTAAGCTCTTCCACTCCACTTGGCATGGCTACTCTCGGCACAGCAAATTCTAGCCGTTAATCGCTGCTTCGCCCTTTAGATGTGCTGGCTTAAACGTCCAAATGTGCATTTTCGCAGCTCCCCCAACAATAAAGCTCGAAATATGCATCCAAGAGGAACGCTCACTGCAGCGTTCTTTTTTGATTTGCTCTGCTTGCTCGCAGGTAGCTGCGTTCCATACCTCTACAAATAAACCCGGCTGATCTGTTCCTTCATATAATTGCACATCGTGTCCTTCCTGTAGCAGCGAAGCTGTGTAGTCAAGATATTGTGCCCGAAATTCTGGTGAAACTCGATATTCTGCAAAACAAATGTACATTTGCCTTCAGTCTCCTTTAGATTATATTGATAAAGTTGCTCCCTTCCGCCGATACTACATCTAATTATCGATTGGGGAGGACTTGTCATGGACACAGGCACACATCTTATCATGGGCATCGGTTTAGGGGGACTTGCCGCAATTGATCCCGTGGTAGCAGCAAACCCAGCCATTCACACCGCAGTATTGCTTGGCACAGTTATCGGATCGCAAGCGCCCGATTTAGATGGCCTACTTCGTTTAAAAGGCAATGCGATTTATATTCGCAATCATCGCGGCATTTCTCACTCCTTGCCCGCTATCGCCATTTGGACTGCGCTAATTACCGGCCTCCTCCAATTGTTTTACCGCGGCTCGCTGCCTTGGCTGCATATTGGGGGCTGGGTGCTGCTCGCCGTGTGCGTACATGTATTCACCGATTTATTTAATACTTACGGCACTCAAGCGATGCGGCCCTTCACGGACAAATGGATCTCTTGGAACATTATACACATATTTGATCCCATCATTTTCACAACGCATGTCATAGCTATTTTACTTTGGGCTGGCGGATTCGTAAATCCAGCTTCAATATTCCCGCTTATGTACTTGTTTCTTGCCATTTATTTTGTATGGCGAACAGTTACCTCGAGAAGCACGCTGCAACGGATGAAGACGCTGGACACAGAATATCATGAAGGCGATGCTTATATCGTCATTCCAACGATTTCTTTAACGATATGGAATGTAGTCAAGCAAGTTAAAAATGGCGGATTCGCGATTGGAAATTTACGCAATAACAATTTAGTATGGATTGATTATGTGGAATGCTCTGATCACCCGGCAGTCGCCAAATCCAAAAACGATCCCGCCATTCGATCCTTTTTATATTTCACCAGCTTTGCCTGCGCAGACGTGCGAGAGCATACATGGGGCTATGAGGTCAGATGGTCCGACGTACGTTATCGCCATCGCAAGCAATACCCATTCGTTGGCGTTCTGCTTATGAATAAAAAGGATGAGACCATTGGCTCTTATGTCGGCTGGCTTAGCGATGAACGTTTATTGAAAAGATTGCGCATGGATACTTTTTAGTATTGACGTTCGAAAGCCCTTTGCTTCAAAATAAAGGGGGCTTTCTTTTTTTTGTTTTATATTATAGAAGAAAGTCGATCAGCCCTGTGCTAAAATGATGGTTACCATAATAAAAAGCCCAAGGATTACCCTTGGGCTTCATTTCATCACTGTGTATTAGAAGCGATTAACGGGAGCCGCCTGACAATTGTTGTTCAGCAATTTGAACAAGCTTTTTCGTAATATAACCACCTAGGGAGCCTGCATCACGAGTTGAAACATTACCGTAGTAGCCATCTTGAGGAATTTGTACGCCCAGTTCTTGCGCTGCCTCAAGTTTCATTTGTTGTAATGCTGCAGTTGCTTGTGGAACAACAAGTTGATTTCTGCTTCCTGCCATAATGTATTTCTCCTTTCGTCCTCTGCACTTTGATGTGTGTTGCAAGCTTGCAAGCTTATTATGCGCACCATCAAAGAATCTATTCTTAAACCATTAAAATATATTGACGATTTATTAAGGAGAGAAAACAAGATGTCCAAACCGCTTTCTTTGTTCTTTTCCGTACTAGCTATCGTATTTATGAGCGCTATGGCTATCTCCATCAGCTATAATGGCTGGTTTGTATTATTGTTTGGTTTGTTGAGCCTTTTCACTATAGGAGCCGGCTTTATTACAAAAGCTCGCTTGCGCAGAAAAAAACAAGGCTGACGCTATGGCGTCAGCCTTGTAAGTACCTAAAAGATTAGCCGCGAGGCGGCAGAAAACCCATAAGCTCTTTCACGTCTGCAAGTGTACGATCTGCGACCAAGGAAGCCTTTTCTGCGCCTTGCTTCAAGATTTGATGAATCTCGCCTGAACTGCGAATTTCATTATATCTAGCTTGCAGCGGTTCTATAACCGCAACCACCTGCTCCGCAAGATCCTTCTTGAAAGGTCCATAACCTTGACCCTCATAACGTGCCTCGATATCTTCAATGCTCATATTTGCACAATGAGCATAAATACTCATTAGATTGCTAATCTCAGGTTTATTTGCTGGATCGTATTTCACTTCGCGGCCTGAATCTGTTGTCGCTCTGCTAATTTTTTTGCGAATCACATCTGGAGAATCAAGCAGCGCAATGAAGCTTCCTACGTTTGGATTGCTTTTGCTCATTTTTTTGCTGGCATCATCAAGCGACATTACCCGTGCGCCTACTTTCGGAATATAAGGCTCCGGTATCGTAAAGTATTTGCCAAACCTTGTATTGAAGCGATGCGCCAAATCACGAGTAAGCTCCAAATGCTGCTTCTGATCGTCGCCAACAGGAACAAGATCCGCATTATAAACCAATATATCGGCAGCCATCAGCGTCGGATAGACGAATAGCCCCGCCCCAACAGAATCTTTGCCTGCAGATTTATCTTTGAACTGCGTCATTCTTTCCAGCTCGCCCATATTAGCAAGCGTTGTAAACAACCATCCAAGCTCAGCATGCGCGCGAACATGCGATTGTACAAATACATTCGCTTTGAGCGGATCTATGCCTGCAGCAATAAATAATGCGGCTACCGCTTCCGTTTGTTCTCTTAAGGCAGCCGGCTCCTGTGGAACCGAAATCGCATGCAAATCAACAATCATAAAAAAGCATTCTTCTGTATGCTGCAGCTTTACGAAGTTTTGCATGGCGCCAATGTAGTTTCCAAGTGTAAGCTGACCGCTTGGCTGAATACCCGAGAGTACTTTTTTCATAATGCTTCGACCTCTTTCTTGTCAATTTTAGTCTAAAAAAAAACGCAAAAAATCCCCCGCCGCAAGGGACGAGGGACCGTGGTGCCACCCTAATTCGCTTATGGTACGCTTTGTCATACAATCGAAGCGTATTAAAAATCCCATAAGCCTTGTTGCTCCGTAACGGTGAGCGTCCGTACAAACATCTTCGGCTGCTCGTGCAGCCAGTTTCCGTTCATAGGCTCCGGGGCCCATTCAGCATCGTTGTTTGCACCGGTTCGCAGCAACCACCGGCTCTCTGTACGCAATCCAATCGAGCTTACTTATTCCCATCATTGCATTTAAAACGATTATACATCTGTAATCGTTAATGTCAAGCGATACGAAAGTTGTCCTATCCCGCATTGATACCGCATAAGCTATAGTCATAATCGTAATCCTTACATAAAGAAAGGATATTGTACTATGGCAAAATTTCTTTACCGCATCTGCACCCCATTGCTCGGAGTAGGCTGCTTGATCATGCTCGCCCTTATCGTAACCAATCGAGAGCTTCCCACACATCTTTTTAGTATCACTAATTTGCAATCCTTCAAAATATTATTTATAAGCATTATTTTAGAAGCATTTCCATTTATCTTGCTCGGGGTGATCTTTTCTGCACTTCTGCAAGTCTTCGTTTCGGACGAGCTCATTCAAAAATTCATGCCCAAAAACCCGGTATTAGGCGTTCTTTTTGGGGCGCTGCTGGGCATTTTATTCCCATTATGTGAATGCGGAATGATACCGGTTGTCAGGCGGCTTATTCGTAAAGGCATGCCTGCTTATATCGGAATCGTTTATTTATTGGCAGGCCCCATCGTTAATCCAATCGTTTTTACATCAACCTTTGCTGCTTTTCGAACGACGCCAGAAATGGCTTATGCACGAATGATATTGGCCTTTGTCATAGCCGTTATTATCGGCCTGCTCCTTTATAAATTTATGCGAAGCAGTCCGCTCAAATTAGCTCAACCGTTTCATTTAATCAAGCAGGGTCATACACACAGCCACAATCACACTCATAATCATGAGCATGGGACAAGCGGTACTGGATTCCGTGGAAGAGCCGCCTCAACCCTATCGCATGCTTCAAACGAGTTTTTTGAAATGGGCAAATATTTTATTTTTGGAGCAATGTTGACCGCCATTATTCAAACGGTTATTGATCGCAGCACCTTTGAGGCATTTGCTGATCAGCCTTTATTTTCATACCTTTTCATGATGGGCTTTGCTTTTATTTTATCAATCTGCTCCACTTCAGATGCTTTCATTGCTTCATCGTTCAGCGGCATGTTTGATTTTGGACCGCTGCTTGCTTTTCTTGTATTCGGCCCAATGATCGATCTTAAAAATACGTTAATGCTGCTAACGACATTCCGTATTAAATTCGTATTTATTCTCATTGTACTAACCGCGGCGCTAACCTTCATCGGCGCTTGGATAATGGAGGCGCTGCTATGATTCATCATCTTTTGCGTGCCGCAATTCTTACAGGTTTTGCTCTGTTTATTCTCTACTTGGATCGAACGGGTGAACTGGCCCTTTATATCGCTCCAAAAATGGAGGTATACGTAAAACTGTCAGCGTTAGGCCTCTATGCAGCAGCTATTTATCAAGTCTATGCCGCTTTACAGAAACGTATCGGAAATCAAACGCCAAGCTGTGATTGCGAGCACGAGCCATCTCCATCCGTGTTCAAAAACATCATCATTTATGGGTTGTTTATTTTTCCGCTGCTGCTCGGTTTTCTCGTCCCTGCCGGGACGCTTGGGAGCGATATTGCTTCAAAAAAAGGGATCAGCTTATCTGGAATTTCAACAGCTGAAGAGAATGGTGCCGGAGTCGATGCCTTTTATCCTTTCGATGGCTATATGGAAGCACATACAGCATACGCGAAGAAACTGTACAGCCAACCACTTATCCGTGTACCTGATACTCAATTTATTGAGACGTTGAYGACATTTGATCTCTTTCGAGAGAAACTAATCGGTAAAGAAGTTGAAATTTCGGGGTTTATTTACCACGAGGACGAGATGGGCAAGGAGCGATTTGCGGTCAGTAGATTTGCAATGAATTGTTGTTCAGCCGACGCTATGCCTTATGGGCTTATGGTATCTTGGCCAAAAGCGATGGATTACGCCGACGATGGATGGGTGACGGTGACAGGAAGGTTAACGACATCAACTTATATGAATCATGTTGTCATGACTTTAGAAGCCCAGCGGCTTGAACGAATCAAGGTGCCGGAATCGCCTTATGTGTATCCTGATCTTGATTTCGGACAATAAAATGAGGAGCTGACGGATGCCGTCAGCTCTTTTTTTTCTTTACGTAATTTTGTTTATTGTGAATCCCATAAATCATTTCTTTTCGGATAATAGCGAGAATTCCAATTGGCCATATTGTAATTAGATTCAAAAAGTATGCTTGCCGACCAAGAATTAGCGCTTGAACGAACGGAAAAATCATATAAAATTTCGCCATGCGACCAGTCTTTCCTAAACTTAAGCGATTCAATGGCCATTTGTTTAAATGCCTGTACCTGAACAGCTGTCAGTCCTTTATCAACACTCTCGAACTTTCCATTTTTGCATTCGATTGGATGGTGCCTAACCCCAAATTTACCCACCGCATTGTTTCGAATATGTATTAATACTGTACCAGCCGTAGCGTTTGTCAGTTCACTTTCAAGCTGACGAAACACAAATTCAACTTGACGAGCGAGAGCTGCAGATTCCGTTTGCATACTTATTATCCTCCTTTATGATTTATTAGGCACGAGTTTCCACTTAGGTCTCAACGCATATTATATAGTCCATTTCTATCATTATCAATATACTAAACAACATTATTTTTGTTTATTTGATATTATTCGACTCTCATTTAATGATTATATAACTTATTTTTACATAATTAAAGAAAGATCATTTCATTACATCTAAATAAAATGAACCTTGCGAACTAAAATAATATTTTTTATTTAATTTTTCAATTCTAATTTCAAGATGCTTTTCTTTCTTACTTAGGAGTTATGTACCATGCAATCTAAACCATCAATTAATAATAAAAATGATTTCTAATTACCGATAATGGTATCATTTTCTATTTATTGTTACACCGAAAACGTATTTAGTATTTTCCGAAGCGCCGCATGCGGTCATTATTTATCTATTTTTTATGAATCGACAATTATAGACCAATTTCGCAGCTGGTGCTATAATATGGATATTCTATTAAAAGGAGCGCTTACATAATGATCCAATGGTACTATTCGCTTTCCGTGCGCAATAAGCTGCTGATTACTTCTTACCTAAATTTAGCAGTGTTTGCCCTCATTATGCTTGTCATATTATCAGTATCAGGCGGCTCGCTTATCGCTGGAATTATTTTCACAATCATTATGGCAATCGCTACGCTTCCACTCGTTTCCTTCATCGAGAGATCCATCAATAATTCATTTGATGAAATTAAAGGAACTGCGCTTCGTATTTCCAAAGGTGATTTCACTCAAAAAATCGACACAACGTCTTCATCAGCTTTAGGCGAGCTTGGACATTCGTTTAACAGTATGATTGATAAACTTCGCGACATTCTAACGGAAACGACGAACATCATCCGTCATGTGTCCGATACAAGCCACAGCATTTTTGACAAAAATAATAATATTCAAATCGCGATGCAGCAGGTTGCTGCTTCCGCAAACGAGCTTGCTACTGGCGCAAACGAAATTTCCGAGGACGTTTCCGAGATGAGCGAATCCATTACTGAGATCGAAGAGAAAGTTTCCGATTACGCTACCTCAACTAAGGAAATGAACACACGCTCTGAGCAAACGCTTCAGCTCGTAGATAAAGGCATGAAGGCTCTTGATATTCAAGCCGACGGCATGCGCCGCAACGTTGAGGCAACCGAGAAGGTGTCTGCTACAATTGAAGATCTAGCCCGCAAAGCAAGAGGCATTAGTGCAATTACGACGACTATTTCCGATTTGGCTGAGCAAACTAACCTGCTTTCATTGAATGCCTCTATCGAGGCCGCAAGAGCAGGCGAGCACGGACGAGGCTTTGCCGTAGTTGCACAGGAAGTCCGCAAGCTTGCTGAGGAATCCAGCGCTTCAACTAAACAAGTATTCAACCTAGTGAAAAGTATTGACGAGGGTATCAAGCAAACGATCAGCAATATGAAAACAAACGAAGAAGTCGTTAAGCTGCAAACGGAGCATATTAAGGAATCCGAAGTCGTATTTTCAGAAATTGTTCAAAGTGTTCAATTTATTACGGATAAAATTTATGTTTTCTCCCAAGAAAGCGACGCTATGCTTGAGAGTGCCCGCAAAATTTCCGGAGCCATCCAAAATATATCCGCGATTACGCAGCAATCGGCTGCTGGCACGGAGCAAGTATCCGCTTCGATGAATGAGCAGATCGCATCTGTACAAGCGGTGGTAGAAGAAACGGAACGTATGCGTACAATGGCGGCTCAGCTGCTCAGAACCATTAATGTTTTCAAAATGAAATAATCAAGTTTTTGATTGCTTATCGCGCAACAAAAAAAGACCATAATCTTTCCATTCAAAATGGATGATTATGGTCTTTCTTATTTTACGCCTGCTGCTTGCAGCGATATTCTTCACGCTGTTCTGCACGAACACTTTCTTTTACCCTTGGGCAAGTATAACAATAATAGCCGCCATCAACTAAGTAATACAAGCAGCATGCTGCTTTCAGCCGAACCTGCTTATCTTTGTCTCCCAATGACTCTGTCATACGGAATTTCACATCAAGCGGATTTTTGCTTCTGCCGAAAACATCGCCATCAAGCGATTTGACCATATTGGAATAGGTCACAATGCTTTGCTTTGCCTGTTCATCTACTTCGGCACTCAGCATTCTGTCATACCCATATTCAAGCGAGGTAGGAAGCTGGCTCCAAAGCATGCCTACTTTCAACGTTCCTACCTTTGCAATCATGTCAAATACAGGACGTATCGTATGCTTAAAAAAAGAGCTGATTTTATCCTTAATCCACATGTCTTGTTCATCTAAAGGTAGTGGAGCCGCTACAAATTCAGAGTTATGTAAGTAAAAGCTGACAGCAATATATTCATGATTGTTATATTCAGCCTTGTATATTTGAACCGTTAAATTGTTAAGTGATAAATCCGGCGCTTGTTTCAAAACAGACAACGTATAAAGCAAGCCCAGCATAGGCCCGCGAAACCAACCTGCCATGTACACTTCCCCTACGGAAGGATCCATGCCTTTTACTAGCGGTGTATAGAAAGCTAATAATTGCTTCAATTTGTTCTCATCCAACAGATCTATTGCAGGGCAGGTAAACAGAAGATTTTCTCGTTTATTTACCGTTAAATCATAGCTGTCCTCCAACATCGCAAACAACGCTTCATTCATTGATGTTCTCGTCCTTCCATAACATGAATGTACAATAATAAACGATACGATTTATTATACAACGGACGAAAATGATTATCAATTGCATTTCGTTATCTCATTGTGACAGTTAACTCACCAAGCTGCTCGATTTCCACGGTTACCACATCACCTGATTTTAAATAAACCCTTTGATCTCTCGGGTATCCGATTACTACCCCTTCCGGAGTCCCTGTTAATATGATATCGCCAGGTACGAGTGTCATATGCTTAGAAATATAACTAATGATAGATCGGCAAGAAAAAATCATATCTTCCGTATTCGAATGCTGCTTTTGAACACCGTTTACGCGGCAAGAAATAGTGAGCTTATCCGGATCATTTACTACATCTGCCGTTACGATATAAGGACCAATTGGTGCAAATCCGTCGCAGCTTTTGCCAAGCATCCACTGGGATGTACGCCGCTGCAGGTTCCTCGCTGACAAATCGTTAGCGCAGCTATAGCCAAAAACATAATCAAGCGCATCCGCTTCTTCGATGTTTTTTGCCGTTTTTCCTATAATGATCGCAAGCTCAGCTTCATAATCCACTTCGTTGCTCGTAAGCGGCAGCTCCACCTCATCACCATGTGCACTCAGGGCATTGGCAAATTTATTAAACAAAATAGGGGAGGTCGGAATTTCAGCTTTCGTCTCCTCTGCATGCTTGCGGTAATTTAAACCGACGCAAATCATTTTTTGCGGGTTCGAAACGACCGGTGCGTAAGCGAAATTTGTGTCCTCAAGCACATACATGTGGTTGTTAGTTGCAACGACAGCCTCAATAACCGCTTGAAGTTCCGCTAATGCTGTTTTACCGCCTCTTATAACTTCTTCTATAGAAAGCGGAGCTGGAATATCCAGAGCTTGAGAGGCCATTTTAATATCAATAATTCCTAAGTCAACCTGTACGCCGAGTCTTAGTTGATCGGATTGCTTAAACTGCAATAACTTCATAAAAGATAACCTCCCTGCCATGAATTGGTGAACTATGTTTAGTTTAAGCCTCTCTTTTTTTAAAGTAAAGCGCATGAAAGTATGCAGCATGGGTAAAATAGCGGCACGGCTTGTTTACAATCAATCATAGGGACTGATGCAAATGTGGAAAACACCACATAAAATGGGGAAGACTGTGGCGGGCATTGCTTTAATTGGTTGTATGCTGCTTAACCTATCAACCGATTCCTATGCTTTAGCTGCCGATAAGCAGCAAATAGCTCAGTTCAAACCTGCAAAAGAATCAAAAAAACGAAAAACGGCTGTCGTGTCTTGGGATAAGCTTCATAGGCAATTTCCCAATGCCTTTCTCCTTAATGGGCCTCGTAATAAGAAAAGAGTCGCGCTAACGTTTGATGATGTTCCCGATTCCAGATATACACCAGCTATTTTGGATATATTAGCGGAGCATGATGTTTGCGCTACTTTTTTTATTGTAGGGAACCGTGCTGCCAAATACCCTGCATTAGTAAAGCGGATACATAACGAAGGGCATGTCATTGGAAATCACTCTTATGACCATGCCATTTTTTCAAAGCTTACTTTAACGAAGTATCAGAAGCAAATTTGGAGAACGGACACCATAATTAAAAATATAGTTGGATATTCCCCTCATTTTATACGACCGCCATACGGTGAACTGCTGCCTCAGCAAGTAAGATGGAGCAAGCAGGCTGGTTTTGCTATCGTCAACTGGGATGTGGATTCCATAGATTGGAAAAACAATCCTAGCAGCGCATTGGTGCTGCAAAATATAAAAAGAACACTTCAACCTGGATCGATTATTTTACAGCACGCAGGCGGAGGAGTCGGACAAAATTTATCCGGCACGGTTGCTGCACTTCCGAAACTCATCCAATTGCTGGAAAGCAAAGGGTATGAGCTCGTTACATTGCCTGAACTCGTCGGACAATCCGCAGCCCGTTGAGTTTTCTGTACAAAAAAAAGGCAATCCCTCATGAAGAGTGGATTGCCTTTTACATCTATATTTTTATTCAAGAACGAATACTTTCACGTTTTGGATACCAAAAGACATGGCTTGGCTTGTTGAGCCTGGTACAAAAATATCAACGCGATTGCCTTTAATCGAACCGCCAATATCTGTTGCTGTTGCAATCATTCCGCCTTGCGGCAAACCATTATAGGAATACCCTGTCACATAAAGCTTTGTGCCAAGAGGTATCATTTTCGGATCTACGGCAATCGTACCAACCTGGAGCTTGTCTCCAAAGTAGTCGACTGCTCCCCACTTGCCATTCTCAGATGCTGCTGCTGTATAAGCCGTAGCTTGTACGAGAAGCGCTTTCGAGTAAGCGTATTCTTTACCATTCATGGCTTTAACTGTTTTTGAGGAGTCGTCAGCTGCTGAATTCATCGTTGCCGGTTTCTTCTCTACAGAAGCTTCTGTGGAAGGTATAGTAAGCTTTAAACCTTTATATAGGTTAAGCGGTTCGATTTTTGGATTAGCCTCCATTAGTGTATCCAAAGGTACACTGTACTGCTTGGATAGCTTCCAGAATGTATCATTGTCATTCGCTGTATGTGTTTTCGAAGCTGCACTTACTGTTCCTGCTGCCATCATAACCGATAATCCTACTACTGCTGCTGCTAATGTACGTTTTTTAAACATGGGGTAAATCCTCCTGTGCGTTCCCGAAGTTTCACAACTTCGATCACGTGATTATAAATCTTGTTAAGGGCGGTTGTCCGCCCTTAACGTATTGCTGTTATCTAAGGTTTATGGAAAGACTAGCCGATAAACATTTGAACCCATTCGCCGTTTACATAACCAACGCCGATTTTTGTAAAGTTGCCGCTAAGAATGTTTGCTTTGTGACCTGGGCTGTTCATCCAAGCAGTCATAACATCTTGTGGTGTTTTTTGACCAGAAGCAATGTTCTCACCAGCATAAGAATAAGTCACTCCGAAAGAGCGCATCATATCAAATGGAGATCCGTATGTCGGCGATGTGTGGCTGAAGTAGTTGTTAACGTCCATATCTCTTGCTTTCTCTGACGCTACTTTCGTAAGAAGCGTATCGCTCTTCAAAGCGGACAAGCCAACTTTAGCACGTTCCTTGTTAACTAAGTCGACAACTTGTGATTGATAAGCACTCAAATTGGAAGCCCCTGTGTCGGTACCTGTTCCAGGTTTTGTTTCAGTTCCTGTACCAGTTCCAGTGCCAGTTCCAGTGCCAGTTCCAGTGCCTGTTCCCGGTTTTGTTACTGTTCCTGTGCCTGTTCCCGGCTTAGTTACTGTTCCAGTACCTGTTCCTGGCTTAGTTACTGTTCCAGTGCCTGTTCCTGGCTTAGTTACTGTTCCAGTACCTGTTCCCGGATTAGTTACTGTTCCAGTACCTGTTCCTGGTTTTGTTACTGTTCCTGTGTTACCGCCTGTCGTAGGCCATTGAATGAAGCTGCCATTCAAGAGCTTGCTAATATCTATTCCATATTTATCACCGATCTGTTTGATCGTATCTTGGCTAATGAGGCATGGTTGTTGAATCGTGGAGAAAGTTTTCACAGCCGGTGCTGCACCTGCCGTTGGAGCCGTAAAACCTGCGCCGATCACCGTTGCTGCGATTATGCCAGCGACACCTACACGTATTGGTTGCATCTTCATGAATGAATCCTCCTAATAAGATAAGTTTTTGTAAAAAAGCGTCTGACGACTGAAGCTTTTTCAGCTGCGCATTCGTTTTGTTTGCGCATCGTTCTTCCTGACGCCACTTATCTTACCATGGGGTTTTTGGTGTTTCATGACACAAAAACTGGTAATCACGTGAAAATAGCTAGCAAAACAGCACCATTACTGCTTTATGAGAATATGCTCATCACCGTTTTTTGCTGCTTTTAGAGCTGTCCGCTAGCTTTTCGAAGCTCATTTGCGAGCCGATGAATTTCATCCTTCTCCGCTTTTGTGGTTGCTGCAAACCATGCTGGAGAGAGCCAAGTCGAAATAATTTTGTTAGCATCTGCTGCGTTCATATCAACATCCCTCCAGTCGCGAACAAGCTCTAAGAAAGCCGCTTTGTTAACTGAACTTCCTGGACATGTTTTCGCTGGATTCATTTCGCGATGAAATAAAATTTGACTGTCTGGCAGCTTCCACATGGCAGCAATTTGACTTGTCAGCTTAACGGCTGAAGCAAGCTGAGCACCTTCCAGCTTCTCCGCTCCAACATCAAAATTACCGATCATCTCGAACATAAACGGATGTATGCGGTCTGGATCAGGGTCGTTGTAGCCAACAGCAGAGGCCGGCGCCTCCAGAAGAGAACGCCCCTCCCATATATAGCCGTCAGGGTCGATCGTTGCGTGCTGGGCGATATCACCCCAATTTTGTGTAATCGCATGAAACCGCCACATCCCTTGAATGATTTTCATTTTATCCGCAGCTCTGCGATAATCCACAATAGTCGGCTTCCATGTTCCATGCACATGAATCTGCGAAAACTTCACTTTTGATACGAATGGTTTCAAATACTCAACATACTCCGCAAAAGTAAACCTTTGAAAATATTTGCGCTCTACGACCATTTCGCAACGCATCCTCTCGATAAACAATTGCTATATTTTATGCGATACATGAATGAATCGAGACGGCAAACACATAAAAAAAGCAAGCCATGGATATATTCCACGACTTGCTTCTTGTTTTTATAAATCAATTTTTGCTTATCGAGTGCCGAGTTTGATGTTTCCCGTCTCCGACTCCATGCTTATTTTGATATCACCGCTGCCGATTACACCTTCAATATTATTTTCTGTTTCCTTGTTAACCGAGAAACCWTCCCAATCCACCTTGCTGTTTCCGGTATCCTTCTTGATACGAATAGAAGCCGAAGCAGGCTGTTTATCTGCATTAACGACGATATTCCCGGTATCCGTCTTAATTGTAAGATCGCTGCGCAATTCATCTGTTTCAACTCGTACATTTCCCGTCTCAGATTCCGCTTTTAGGATGCCTTTTCCGTCCGCAATAGTAATGTTTCCAGTATCTGTTTTTAATTCAAGCTCCTGAGCCGTGTAATTCGTTAATTTTATATTGCCGGTTTCTGATTTTAATTTCATTTTGTCAGCTTCCATCTGATTCACTACAATGTTTCCTGTATCGGTTTCGATATCAACTGAGCTCCATAGCTTAGCAGGCACCTCAATCGTCAGCTTCAAGTTAACGATAGAAATACCGAATGTAAAACGATCCTTCGTATTTGCCTCAATATTAAGCGTATCCCCTTTAGGAGCTGCCGTTAGGATGACGTCTCCAGCAAGTTTTTCACTTACATCTCCTTCAAGTCTCACTTTAATATCATCTGCTGTGCCGGGAACGAAAGTGATATTAAACGTATCCGTCTCCGCATGGATCGAGCGAATGGACGATGCATCAATCGTTTTTTCCTGCAAAAAAGGTTCGCCCTGAAATTTCGTTACAAGTTCATCTTTATCGAATACAAAAAACGCGCAAAGTACTCCTATACCAAGCAAAATTAAAGCGAATGCGGCTAGTTTTTTCATTTGTTATTCCCCTTTACAATTCTTGTGTTGAATTTCAAATATTTTAAGGTCATCTTATAGAAGGAAGTTGTAAGTGCCTTTAAGCCGATGATGAGTAAAATCGTAATTGAGCTTGTAATCAAGCCTATCGTCAATGCCTGTGGCATAGTAAATGTGCCGTTCCATAAGCTCTCTACCATGATTCCGATACCGCCTACGCCTATTCCCAAAGCTGACGCCCATAAAGCAACAATGACCGACGCCAGAGCCAGATAGGGGCCTAGAACGAATATAACATTGAATAAACCAAGGCTTGCTGTTGCAAATACAGCCTTAGAGAGCTTTCCGAAGCCCTTGTTCGTCTCTGCCTGATTAACTCGGTATCCAAGCAGCATCTCGTTCGCAATCATTCTTGGATCTCCCAGCTCGCTTGCTGCTTGCTCCTCGGTTTGACCATTCTCTACCGCTTGCTGAAAATGAAGATAATAATCGTACAGCCATTCCTTCCGCTGCGGCTCTGGAATGACTTTGAGCATGCTCTCAAGCTCCAACATATATCGATCTCTTGTCGTCATGGTCTTAAACCTTCCTCTACAATTTCATTTACGGATTGCGTGAAACTTTCCCATTCTGCAATTAATTTGCGCATATGACTCCAGCCCTCTGCTGTTAATTGATAATATTTCCGAGGCGGGCCTTCAGTTGATTCCTTCAAATAGGTTGAGAAATAGCCGTCCTGTGTCAATCTGCTTAGTAATGGATAGACGCTTCCGACTGCAACTTCAAACTTTTCGGAAATTTTAACAGCCAGCTCATAGCCGTATCGATCTCCCCTTGTCGCAAGCACAAGAACGCATATTTCAAGCACGCCCTTTTTAAATTGAATGTTCATTTCGTGTCCTCCATCATTGAAGTTCTAATTCTTCGGTACTGTATGTGGAAAGATACTAAGCATAACTTACTATTAATCAATACAGTATAGCACTGTACAGCAATTCCTTCTTTTGTATAATTTACCACATGCTATTCTACAATGCAAGATAGTGTGCAAAAAAGAATACCTCCAACCTCACGGCTTGCGCACGTCGGTTGAAGGCATTCCTGTACATTACTTAGTTTACGCTAATGAATTTGCCTGTTGCTTGTGACTCAAATGCACACAAGATAACTTTCAAAGAAGCACGGCCATCTTCACCGCTTACAGCAGGTGTTGTGTTCGTAAGAATGCTTTCCAAGAAAGCATTGACTACGCCGCTTGTCTCTTGCTTATCGTTAGTCGAGATTGCGCCTACTTTATGCTTCTCAACTGTGCCGTTGCGCAGCTCCACGATTACTTGATCGTCAGGATGCGTACCGATTTTCATAACGCCGTTCTCGCACCACAAAATAGTGCTGTTGTCCTCACCCTTATAGTAAGTCCAGCTTGCTACAAGCGTGCCGATTGCACCGCTCTTCATACGAAGCAAACATGATGCGTTATCATCAACATCGGTATCTTTATCAAGCGTGCCAACAAATCCAGCTACTTCTGAAACTTCGTCGTCAAGCATCCAGCGAATAAGATCGGATTTATGAACGCCAAGATCGCCCATTGCGCCCATAATAGCTTCTGGCTTACGGAAGAACCAGCTTTCTGCGCCATCGATGCTCCAGCCATCTGGACCAGGGTGACCAAACGATGTGCGGAATGTAAGTACTTTGCCTAGAATGCCGGACTGCAATACTTGCTTCGCTTTAACATGCGGCGGCATGAAGCGTTGGTTATGACCAACCATCAAGTGAACGCCGTTTTTCTTAGCTGCTTCAATCATCGCTTCCGCTTCTTCATCTGTTACAGCCATTGGTTTCTCAACAAGAACATGAGCGCCCGCATTAGCTGCAGTAATTGACATTGAAGCATGCAATGCATTTGGCGTACATACGCTTACTGCATCAGGTTTGATTTCTGCAAGCATCGTTTCGAAATCAGCAAACGCTTTGCCGCCATGCAAATTCGCATAGTGTTCTGCGCGCTCGATAATTGGATCTACGAATGCAACAAGCTCAACATTCTCATGAGCTGCATATTCCGGGATATGACGGTATTTCGAAATCGATCCACAACCTATAACTGCTACACGTACTTTAGACATGAATATTTTCCCCTATCTATTATTAATTAGATTATTATTTGTTCAAAAAATTAGTTTTCAACCATTCCATGCTTTCTGCAACAGCTTCAATCGGAGGATTCGCACAAGTGTCCTGCTCAACAATAATCCATTCTACAGATGCTTTCGAGGCAGCATCAATAATAGGAAGAAGCGGCAAATCGCCACGGCCAAGCTCTACTGTATCGATTTGTTGACCCTTCTCACCAGCGCGGAAGTCCTTCAAATGAAGAAGTGGCAGACGTCCTGCATATTTTGCAATGTAAGCAAGCGGATCTACACCGGAGTATTGTACCCAGCCGATATCCATTTCAACTTGTAGATATTGCGGATCAATCCGCTCATACAAAGCGTCAAATACGATTTGGCCGTCGATTTCAACTTCAAATTCAAATTCATGGTTGTGGTAAGCAAAAGAAATGCCTGCTTCACGGAAACGCTTACCATACTCTTCAAATTTCACGAGATGTCCGCGCCATGCTTCTGTATCACGAGCATCTACCGGCAACCAAGGACATATAGCATATTTAGCTCCAATGGTTTGAAGATAAGCAATTTCCTCATCAAGATTGCCTTCAAGCAGATGCAAGCCGACGTGGCTGCCGATTGCTTTCAAATTCAATTCTTGAAGCAGGTCGCGCATGTCTTCAGCTTTGATATCACCGTAACCTGCAAATTCTACGCCCTCATAACCCATTGCTGCAACCTTGCGAAGCGTGCCTTCAAAATCTTGTGCGGTAGCGTCTCTTAACGTGTACAATTGCAAACCAATATTCATTCGTGACATGTGAGCTGCACTCCCTTATATTTATTATTTGATGTATTTGATTTTGTTTTCTGATCTTTATTATATCGACAGTCCTATGCGAAAACCAGTTGTATTATTAGTCTTTTCTTATGCGATTTTGGTCAATGCTCGTACAATGGCACTATAAAAGGGGCAGCTTCGGCCTAGCCTGCATACGGCTGGGACGAAGCTGCCTCTTATTTGTTTAGATATGAATCGTAAACGCCAGCTGCTTCGAGCCTGCGGCAATGTGCAGAACTGTATCCTTCACATCAGCTTTTACCCCTTCAACTGAACGAATTGGACCTAGCCCCTTCAGTTCCAACGAGAATGCTTTGCCGCTGCCCTCTAATTGAACAGTGATCGCTTCGCCTTGGCGTGTTGCCGAGATCGTCAATTCTGTATCGCCTTTGGTATTGGGCACAGCCGTTGCAGCTGTTTTTCCGTCTTCCAGATTATGAAGCTCAAACTGGACGCCATCCGCATAATCATAATCTGGTTTAACCTCATTCGCTCCAAGCGCAATAATGGAATTAGGACGAACGAATAGTGGAAGGCTAAAGAAGTCATATTTCTCTTTGCGCCATGAGCCGCCTTCTACAATTTCTCCGGATAACAAATGCGTCCATTTTCCAGCTGGCAAATAATAAGTTACATGGCCCTGCTCGTTGAAAATAGGAGCTACCAGTATAGAGTCGCCCAACATGTATTGGCGGTCCAGCATTTCGCTGGTCGGATCTTCAGGGAACTCAAGCACCATGGCACGCATCGAAGGCAAGCCCTGCTCAGTTGCTTGAACAGCTGTATTAAATAAGTAAGGCATGATCCGGCATTTCAGCTTCGTGAAGAAGCGAGTAACATCTACCGCTTCCGTATCGTATGCCCAAGGCACTCTATACGATTTGCTTCCATGCAGGCGGCTATGGCTGGACAGTAAACCAAAAGCTAACCAACGCTTGAATACATGCTCTGGCGCAGTATTCTCAAATCCGCCAATATCGTGGCTCCAGAAGCCAAAGCCCGACATCCCAAGCGACAAGCCGCCGCGCAAGCTCTCTGCCATGGACTCATAGTCCGCATAACAGTCGCCGCCCCAATGTACGGGGAATTTCTGGCCGCCTGCCGTAGCTGAACGGGCAAACAAAGCAGCTTCGTTTCGGCCAAGCTTCTCTTCAAGCACTTCAAATACGACTTTGTTATAAAGCTGAGTATAGTAATTGTGCATTTTCATCGGATCGGAGCCGTCAAAATAAGCGACATCGGTCGGAATACGCTCACCGAAGTCGGTTTTAAAGCTGTCCACACCCATATCGACAAGATCACGCAGATAACTTGCGTACCACTCGCATGCTGCTGGGTTTGTGAAATCAACGAGCGCCATGCCTGGCTGCCACAAATCCCATTGCCATACATCGCCGTTTGGCTTTTTCACCAAATAGCCATTTTGTTTGCCTTCCTCGAACAAGCGCGAGCGCTGAGCAATGTAAGGATTGATCCACACGCAAATTTTAAGCCCTTTTTCTTTGAGCCGCGACAGCATGCCGACAGGGTCTGGAAATACCCGCTCATCCCATTTGAAATCGGTCCAATGAAACTCACGCATCCAGAAACAGTCGAAGTGGAACACATGCAATGGAAGACCACGTTCTGCCATGCCATCGACGAATGAATTAACTGTTGCTTCATCATAGTTAGTCGTAAATGAAGTGGTAAGCCATAATCCAAATGTCCATGCCGGCGGCAGCGCTGGCTTGCCAGTCAAATCTGTATATTTATGAAGAACATCCTTCATGCTCGGACCATCGATAATGAAATATTCGAGTGATTCTCCTGACACACTGAATTGCACTTTTTTCACTTTTTCCGAAGCGATCTCGAATGATACCAGCTCTGGATGATTGACGAATACACCATATCCCTTATTGGTCATGTAGAAAGGAATATTTTTGTACGATTGCTCCGAGCTTGTGCCCCCGTCTTTGTTCCAGAGATCGACTA
Organism: Paenibacillus sp. 2TAB26; assembly: GCF_052115145.1. Classification (NCBI taxonomy): domain Bacteria; kingdom Bacillati; phylum Bacillota; class Bacilli; order Caryophanales; family Paenibacillaceae; genus Paenibacillus; species Paenibacillus sp. 2TAB26. Next base: position 174,962 of record NZ_JBFRGC010000004.1, on the reverse strand, counting down.
CTTGTCCGTTTCTTACGAAAGGCGTGAAGCGCTCGCCAAGGCCATATACCCACTCGCCAACACCAACATCCAATTCTTCGCGCATAAACGTATTGCCGTTGTCTTCTTTAATATAGGCCATCGATTTTTGCGTACTTCCCGTAATCCGCTCACCCGCGCGATAGAAATCCACCGCCCATACGTCTCCTTTATGGATATGAACGCTGAGGCTGCCGCTTGTTAGAACAGCCCGCTCATCGTTTTCTTCGATTACAACATGGTCGCCAGTTTGCGAGGACAACTCGAATACTGGGCCACGCTCCCGAACACCTGCATGATGCACAAGCTTAACGCCAATAATTCCTGGCAACGGAGAATGAAAATGGACCGTTAATAACATCGTATCCAGCATATTAGAGCGATTATAGATAGGTTGTGGTGAAGCATAAGCTGTTAGCTTGCCATCCTTTTGCTCGAAATCATGGACTTGTACAGCCCCTAATACTTTGTATTCATCACGAATGAGCCAGTTGCCGTCTGTAAATTTCATCGACTGAACCAACCTTCCTGTTTAGTTTTATTTGCAATCCTATATAATTGCATTATACTGATAATTAATCGAATAATTCTAACAGAATACTGCTCATCTATAGCACTATTTTGACGATATGCCTCTATGGAATGGCAACTAACTCGCAACAAGCACAGGAGGCCTCTCAAAATGGATCAAACAACTAGGCACGCCTTAAAAGAAGACCGGCTGCATGGCGATAATATGTTCCCGCTTGCCGCCTACTGGATTGAACATGAAGAGGCTGGCGTCCCCGTTCTGGATTGTCATTGGCATGCTGAAGCAGAGTTTTTTTATGTGCTTGAAGGTGATGTGCTGTTCCAGGTTGATACCGATTATTTCATTGTAAAAGCAGGAGAAGCTGTTTTTATAGATGGTGGCGACATTCATGCTGGTCATGCACAAGGTGATACTGCCTGTTCTTTTTGCGCCATCGTGTTCGACACTCATTTGCTCGCCAGTGCCAGCTATGATGCCGTACAGGAACGATTTATTTCACCGCTTCAAGACAAGAAAAAGACGTTTCCTAGACATATTCAGCCAAAAACAGAATGGGAACTCGCGCTGCTTCAGCATTTGCAATGCATTATGAACGTTTGTCAAAGTCAGAAGCCTGGTCATGAGACCGCGGTGAAGGGTCACTTTTATTTAATGCTTCATGAAATTGCCGCGCAAAGCAAATTTTGCAACAGAAGTGAAACAAGCAATGCCGACTCTACAAAAATTGACAGACTAAAGACCGCTATTGTTTATATGCAAAATCATTTCCAGCGCCCTATACGGATCGCAGAGATTGCTGATCAAATTCCGATGAGCGAAGGTCAGTTTTGCCGCTTCTTCAAGACGATGACCAGACAAACGCCAATTGAGTATTTGAATGCTTATCGAATTAGACAAGCAACGGAGCTGCTTCTGAAGCCAGAGCTCAAAATAGCAGCTGTAGCGCTTGATGTCGGATTCGATCATATTAGTTATTTCGTCAAAGTTTTTCGCAAAATGATGAAATGCACGCCTTCCCAGTTCCGCAAAAAACAGCTTGAATCGTCAGATCGTCGTCCATAATAAGAAAAAACGTGTATGATTTGGTCATTTACTCAAAAGTTACAGCTTTGTAACCAAATACTCACCGAATTTTAAGAATTATTTAATAATTGTACGTTACACTATAAAAAAAAATCCTTCGCGGGATGGAGGTCCATACTATGAAAACGATGCTGATGTTCCAAAATAAAACGATACCTGTCTATTTAACAGATACAAATAAGCAAGCCATTGAGAAATTGACCGCAGTACTTAATCGTAAACTGACAACAGGCAAAAACGCACTTAAAACATGTATCAAATCGCTAATTAGCGTAGAAATTGTAGGCAGTGAGGCAACGCTTCATTCTTATTTCGAACGTGACACTCTAACCATTTCCCTATATTAATCTAGACTTCCCATATACCGAAATACGAAGAGGGTGATCCTTTTGGTCTATACAGACCATTAGGACACCCTCTTCTTTTGTTTACAACGTTCAAACGCTTTAATTAGTAAACATTTGAGTTGTGTAATTAACTTTCGAATTATATAATGTTAGCAAACATAACGGAATGAGGATCAATCGATGAACATAGAGGTTAACAGCCGCAATATCAAATTTCTTGAATGCTTTGCATCGGACACAAGAGTGAAGATCATTGAATTATTAAATATTAAACCAATGAACATTAAAGAAATAGCTGAAGCGCTAGGCATTTCGTCAGCCATTGTGACTAAACATATTCAGAAGCTAGAAGAAGCATCCATTATTACGACAGAAAGTGTGCCCAGCACGAGAGGCCGCCAAAAGGTGTGCCATCTCACACTCGATTCTGCTACGCTGCAATTTCGTGTGAAGGAGCAAACCATTCAAAATAGGTATGCCGTATCCATTCCAATTGGTCAATATTCCTCTTATGAAGTAAAGCCTACTTGCGGACTGACATCGGACACCAAAATTATCGGCATGGTGGATGACCCGCGCTACTTCTCCGATCCTGAACATGTGAAGGCATGCCACCTGTGGTTCGGAAGCGGCTATATTGAATATCGTATTCCTAATTATTTAGTAGGAAAACAATCAGCAAAAAGCATTTCCATATCGCTTGAAATATGCTCGGAAGCACCGCACTACAACGAGAACTGGCCTTCCGATCTTTCCTTTTATATTAATGACATCTTGCTCGGCGTATGGACTTGTCCAGGAGACTTCGGTGCAGTAAAGGGTGTGTATACGCCTAGCTGGTGGGATTTGGGGACTCAGCATGGCTTGCTGAAACAAATAACCATCGACTCAGGAGGCTCCTTCATCGATGGCATTCGGATGTCTGATCGGACGATAACGGATCTTGATGTTGGCTTTGGCGACGACATCAGATTCCGCATATGTGCGCCGGAGACTGCAACCCACAGCGGAGGGTTAAGTATGTTCGGCAAACAATTCGGAAATTATGATCAGGACATTCAAGTTTACGTCGCCTACTAGCAGCTAGTAGCTAGTTCTGCATAACATTCGGTTTGATATGGATATCTTCACGGTATTCCTTTGGCGACATACCGGTTTCATTGCGAAACACACGGTTAAAATGGCGGATATTCGTGAAGCCCGTATGTTCAGCTATCGTCGCAATTTTATTATCGGTTTGAACCATTTGCCGCTTTGCTTCAAAGATTCGAATCTCAGTAAGCCGCTCAACGAAGGATTTCCCGGTTTGCTTCTTGAACAAGGTGCTGAAATAAGCTGCATTTAAATAGACGGAATCAGCTACCTCTTTAAGCGTCAGCGCCTTGGAATAATGCTGTTCAATATATCGAATCGATTTTTCAATTGGATCATGCTCAGGCTGCACCGTACTCTCAGCGATACATACGGCTAAACGAACGAGCAGCTGTGAGCATGCATCCATAAGCTCTTCCCTGGAAGAGATCGAGCAAATATCAAATAGAACGGTTTTCATATCCTTCATGCCCAGCCACTGCTTCGTTAGCCGCAGCCGCCCTGCTGCCTCATAATAATGAATGAGCAGCTTGCATAGCTGCTGATGCACGGTTTCCGGCGTTTTGGCATCAAGGCAAAGCTCACTTACGAAAGCATGGGCTGCCGCCGCGACCTGTTCCAGCTTCCCCTCATTTATGGCCAGATCCAGCTTCTCCCACGACCATGTTTTCAGCTCGCCTTTGAAACGGTCATCCGTGCCTAAATCACTGTAGACCAACACTTTATCTCCGCCAACGATGAGCCTGTGAAGCAAAGCAATTTCCGCTTCGTTGTACGCATCGGATATCGATTTAAAGCCTTTTGCCACCTGGCCTATGCCGATCGTAACCGTCATATTTGACAAGCTTGTAATTTGTCTGCGAATCGTCTCGCCAATTTCCCGCACGGCAGCCATCGCTTGGTCGCTGTCCTCAATATTTAGCAGCGCCGCTACTTCTGTCTCCGACATGATGAAACAAAAGCCATTTGTTCTCCTGCTCAGCACTTCTTGCACGAGCTGTTGAATATATAATTGAAACAAAGAAGGATCAGCTTGATTATACCGCTCACTGCCGATTGAATTTTTGTCTAATTTCACAACCATGCATGTGAAGTAAGGTTGATGAAAGTCAATCCCAATGGTCCGAAGCAGCTCCAAATCCGCTTCATTTACGCTGCCCTTCAGAAGGCCGGTTAACAGATGTTCACTGACATGCTGCCTAATCCGGTGCTCATCACGATGGGGGTTGCTGACGGGAACCTCTTGGTTAAGCTGCACTTTCTCTTTAAGCATTTGAAGCACCTTATCCAGCTCTTCGCGCTCAATCGGCTTCATCATATAATCCTTCGCGCCTTGCCTCATCGATTGCTGAATATAGACAAAATCATCAAACCCGCTGATAACGACGCATAACACATGCGGAAAACGCTCCTTCATCATCTGCTGCAATTGAATGCCATCCATGCGAGGCATCCGAATATCCGTCAGAATAGCTTCTGGCTCAAGTTCCTCCACCAGCTGCAATGCTTCATAACCATCCCGCGCTTCACCAACGACCTCCCATTCCGGGTCGAGTTCTATTATCATTTTGCGCAAGCCTTTTCGAAATATCGATTCATCATCTACAATAACGATTCTAGGCATGAGCATCCCCTTTCATTTGATCAGGCTTCTCAAATACAGCAGGAAAAGTCATCGTTACTTTCAAGCCTTGATATGGCATGCTCTCCAGCGTTAATCCATACGATTCACCATAATGAAGAACAATTCTGCGATGGACATTTAATAATCCATTGCCGGAGCTGCCTCCTAAATCCTTCGAATGCTGCAGCCGACGGCGAATATCCGCGAGCTGCTCCTCCGTCATTCCAATGCCATCGTCTTCAATGACAATACGCAGCACGTTTTCTTCAATTTTGCAGGTTAATGTAATTTGTCCGCTGCCCACACCTTGATCGATGCCGTGATTAATGGCATTCTCGACAATCGGTTGAATAATTAAGGGAATGACCGTACAGGTTAAAGAAGCTTCGTCTCGGTCTAATCGAAAATCGATCCGATCCTCATAGCGCATTTTTTGAATCGTCATGTAGCCCAAGACATGTCCCAGCTCATCCTCAAGGTTGACATGCTCTTTCTGGCTGCTCAAGCTGTAACGCAGCAGCCTGCTTAAATTGTTCGTCATTTTGACAACCTCTTGATTGCCGTCGACTTCTGCATACATACTGATCGATCCAAGCGTATTATACAAAAAATGCGGATTGATTTTGCTTTGCAAAGCCGCAATCTGCGCATCCTTCTCACGAATCTCTGTCTCATAAAGCAAGTAACCAAGCTCGCTTAGCTTGGATACCATCGTATTGAACGCTTTGCCCAAATGGCCAACTTCATCCCATTGCTTGACGGGAAAGGATACGAGAAGATCGCCGCGTTCCACCTTGCGCATGAGCCTAATCAAACCCCGCAGCGGCTCTGTTATTCGAAACGCAAGGAATACCGACATAAGCATAGCAAGGCCCATACAGATGACACCAAACAGAATAATCGAATTCCGCATAATTAAACTGTCCTTCATCAGCTCCGACACCGGAACGACTCCAACTGTCGTCCAATTGGTGATCGATGACGTCACGTAAGAAACGAGCTGCCGCTCTCCGTTAAGTGCAGCATGTGTAACCCCTTCCGGCGCTTTATCCTTATAAAGGCCTCCCAAAGCCTCTTGCGGCATCGTTCGATTTTTACCGACAACGACTCCACCGTCTTGATCCATAATATATAAAGCTTCCTTCGTTCCGAGCGTAACCTGCGATATCATCTTATGAATGACCGTTGGATCTACATCAATAACGATATATCCAAGCTTTTTCCCGCTATCAAAGCTGCGCAGCTCCCTTGCAATTGAGAACACGGGGTATACCGTTCCGCTGGTAGACTGAATATTGTGGGTTGTAATAAAAATGGATTGTCCATTGCCGCCCTTCTCGTTTTGGAGCCACTGCGCATTCTCATCTAGTCGATACGTCGTGACATATTGGCTTTCTGGCAGTACAACATAGGATGCGCCGCTTTCCCCAAATAACGAGACGCCTACAATATCGATGCGGCCGTTCAGAAATACTTGGGAGACAAAGCTGTTTAATTGCTTAATCTCTTCCAGTGATAAAGCCTGACCCTGCTCTCGCTTGCTCTCTAGAAAAGCTGTAATTTGCTCATATTGATAGGGCATAAGCGTCAAACGATCTAATTCTGCCATATAAGTATCCTGATTTAGCGTCAGCTGCTTCATGGTCTGCAGTTGATAGTCGCCGACCTTCTGCTCAAGCGTCGAAGCAAACCGAGTGAAGGCGAAATACCCCATAACGCTGAGTGGAAGCACGATGAGTATGAAGTTTATGAGGATGAGCTTTCGTGCCAGCTCCTGATTTTTGAACCACCCAATCACCGCGAGTACCCGCTTCATAGCTATCTCCTTACTTCCTCAGCTCGATGTTCACCCTTTTCACGGCTGCTTGCAGCGTTTCCTCAGGCGTTTGCTCCGAATAATTCATTTTTTCAAATTCTTGAATTAAAATTTCAACGATCGACCATTGCCGGACATGACGCGGCCAATAAGCTACATAGTTTGCGGAGGCTGCATAAGAGCTTCTGTAATTCAAGCTGTTAAACGGTTCGCTGGCAACGACCTTTGTCATGCTTGGCACATGGCCCGCTTCCGCCCACATCGCACCGTTTTCTACACACCATTTAACAAAAGTAAGCGCCGCTCGCTTCTTCTCATCCGTCATCCCATGCTTGGTCGGTATGGCAATGGTGTGCGAATCCCCCCATACCGCAGCGCGGTCGAATAGCGCAGGCATTGGAATTACGCCAAAGTCCAAATTTTTTGCTTTCTCAAATGCACCCGTTCCCCACATCCCTGTAATTAGCACCGCAGCTTTTCCATCATAAAAAAGCTTGAATGCATCATTAATATCAGGCGGAATAAGCTCTTTCTTGTATAAATCATTCATATAGCTTAGCGCTTGCAGCGCCTGCGGATTGTTGAATACGGCAGCGCTTGCATCCTCATTATAGAAGCTGCCCCCGCCGTCTATTTGGTTATAAAGGCTCCACCAAAGCCATACGGAATCAATCCGAGTACTCGGCTGAGCCATCGGCGCAATGTCGGCTGGTATCGAAGACTTAAGCTTCTGCAGGAAAGCTTCAAATCCCGCAGCTCCTGCCCCTATTAATGGCTTATCCGCCTCATCAATTAGACCCGCTTTACGCAAAAAGGTTTTATTGTAAAACATAACAAGCGCATGCGTATCAAGCGGTACGGCGTAAGGGATTCCGTCATACATGGTAGAATCGAGAATATTGCGATTAAAGCCCGACCAGTCCAGCCCGATCTGCTTAGCAGGCTCTGTCAGATTCTCGATATAGCCGTTCTGAACGAACTGCGGCAAACTTGTCTGATGCAAAATCGCAAGCTCCGGCGCATTGCCAGACATTATCGCCGTTTTTAGCCTCGTGTAATAGTCATCCAATCGAGAGTTTACTTGCACAACGTTAATCGCCGGATTCTCTTCATTAAATCGTGTGACCATTTCCGTCATAAACTGATTGTCGCCGCCGCTAAACGGCGTCCAGTACTCAAGCCTTATAGCCTCAGGCTTCGTCTCTTCATTTTTCTGATTTGCTTCTTGCTCGGAGGCGCAGCTTGTCAAGGCAATGACCAGGAGACCGATTAGTGTATAGGAGACACACTGCGCGCTCCATTTTTTTATATTCATGTTTAGCGCCTCCGTTGCCTGAGTTGTTAGTTAGTTTCTATCGGATACAACATCGATATAATCGATTTCAAGCGGACCGGTCGCATTTCCAAATTGCAAAGCATTGTCATCCATTTTCAGCTTTACGCTTACGGTTATCTGCTGCACTGCATCTGACTCGCTTGCGGGAATGCTTATCTTTTGTACACGTCCGCCATTAACCTTCAGCTCCAGCATCTGCTTGCTTCCAGTCCCATTAGCTATACTTAAATGTAAGGCATATTTCCCATCCATCGGAATTCTAACATGATCAAATCGAATCGCGTCCTTATCCCCCTCTGCCAATTGAACAGAACGGCCATTCGATTTTGTCGAGCTTTCAATAAGCTCACTGTCTGATGAGAACTGCGCGTACTCCGCTTCAAAACGTGGAATTTCAATCGCCGAGATCAGATTAGCTGCCTGGTTTCCTATAAAAGAAAGGTTGTTTTGCCCTTCATTCAGCGCAATTGAAGCATATACATATCCCACTTCATTTGGCTTAGTAGGTGGAAGTATAATTTCTGCACCAACCGCATCATTCACATTGATCTGAATACGCTGCTCTGTTTCCGCATCGTTTGTGTAATGGACTAATAATGGGGCATCCGTATCAAGTGACGAGGATATCCCGCTGAAAACTAAGTTATCTTTATCAGCAGCTGCTGCATGCTCTGCGCGGATTAATCCTGTGCCCGCTGGTACTTCAATTGGTGAAGCAAGCGATAATGGAGAACCAAAGACAGGCAAACCATCCTTCTGCCATTCAATCCGCTGGGCACGCGCCTTCCGATTATTCCAGCCGTCCCCTTGACTGCTTGTTGCATGATAGACGATCCAATCCTCGGTTCCGTCTGGCGAGGCAACAAACGTATTGTGACCAGGACCGTAAACCTCAGCGTCTCCATCCATTTGCATAAGCGGCTGCTCAGCTTTTGTCCATTTCGCCGGATCAAGCGGATCTGCTCCCAGCTCTAGTGACAATAACCCAATGCTATAGAACGGTGTCCAGCTTCCTGCACCAGAATAGGCAATCCATACACGGCCGCCTTTTTTCAAAATCGCTTGGCCTTCATTAATGAACGGAGGTCCGCCTGCTCTCTCCCACTCCAAATCCGGCTCGCTAAGCAATACTCGCGGTCCGCTAATCGTGTATGGATTGCTCATTGGTGCAATGTACGTATTTTGTTGTACATTTAAATCGCCATCCCAGCCCGACCATACAAAATACAGCTGCCCCTCATGCTCAAGCGCGAGGCCGTCAATAGCCCATTTGTTTGTCGAATCCGTCACTTGACCTTTAAACGCATAGCTGCCCATCGGATCGCTGGTCTCCGCTTCGAGCGCATACATGCGATGGTTTTCATTTTCACCGTTATCTGCTGCAAAATAGATATAAAACTTTCCTTGAATATATTGAATTTCCGGTGCCCACAAATTTGCCGAAAACATCGTATCCACAGGCGGGTACCATACCACCTTCCGCTCTGCGTGATTGAAGTCGAGCGATCGCGATTTCATAATCATAATATCCGTTCCATTATGCGTAAACGTCATATAATAAAATCCATTGACGTAAATGATGCTTGGATCTGGTGTGTCCATAGATGCTAACGTATTTTTGAACGTTCCACCATGCCCATTATAAGCTCCCGCAGCCGTAGTGTCATGATTCATTTTATTCACGATCCAAGCCCCCAAAATAATAATAATTACCGCAATCATAGAAGCGATCAGAGTTATACGCTTACGTTTAAGTTTCATGCCATTCCCTCCGCTTACTCGCCAGCATGGACAGAAAGAGACCTTATCGGTCTCTTCTCCTTGCCATATCGGTGTAATCATTAATTATTTCACTGCCGATTGTGTAATAGCTCTTACAAAGGAACGCTGTCCAAGAATGAACACAATAACGACTGGCAGCGTTGCGACTGTCGTCATTGCCATAAGCTTGCCGTAGCTTTGGGTATAGCTTCCTGTTGCCATCATCGCTATTCCCGCCGTGATCGTGCGCATCTCTGGTGATGTTGTCGCATAAAGCGGCCATACAAAATCGTTATAGATCCCCATGAATGTGAAGATAGCTAATGTCACCATAATAGAAACGGCGGATGGCAATAAAATGCGAGCATAAATTTGCCACTTGTTCGCTCCGTCAATACGCGCCGCTTCTTCGATTTCCTTTGGAAAGGAAGCGAAAAACTGATAGAGCAAAAAGACGCCAAACGCCCCCGCAGTTGCCGGCAAAATCAGTGCGGGATACGTATTGATTAAATTGAGGGCATTAAATTCCAAATACATGGGCAGAAACGTCAGCACGCCAGGAATCATAAGTGAAGCGATAAATAAGGAAAGCATAATTCTGCGAAGCGGCAAATCGTTTAATCTCGCCAATGCGTAAGCCGCCATAGAATCGATAATGAGTACGAGAATGGTGCCAATGAGCCCAACCGACAAGGAGTTAACAATCCAGCGCGTAATGGGGACATTCATTAATTCACCGGTCAAGCCTTGTACGAAGTTATCGATCGTTGGTTTTATCGGAAAAAAGTTCATTTTCCCAGATAATGCTTCGAAATCATTTTTAAAAGATGTTGAAATCATCCAAACGAGCGGGAGGAGGAAAAATACCGCAATGATTATGGCAAGCACGATAAGCCATAACTTTTTTGTCTTTACCATTTAAACCTCTCCCTTTCTGCCGCTCGTCAGCTTGAACTGTACGATGGATATAATAATAATGAGCAGTGCCATAACGATCGCCATCGCTGAAGCTGAACCTACTTCTTTGCGTAAAAAGGCTTGATCCAGCACATTGATGAGCAGCACTTTCGTCGTATCGCCGGGTCCGCCGCGTGTCAATAAATAAGGCTGCGCATAAATATTAAAGGAAGCAATCGTCGATGTAATCATAATGAACAGCATAACCGGACGAATCGACGGTAGCGTTATTTTCGTAAATTTATTCCATGCATTTGCCCCATCTATCGAAGCAGCTTCATAGAAATCCTCTGGCACTTCATTCAGTGCATTTATAAAAATAATCATATTGAAGCCAATTGTCCACCAAAGCGTCGTCACAATAAGTGAGATCCACGCCCATGGCGTATCCGTTAGCCAAGGTATGCTGTTGATGCCAAGCTTCGCAAGCATACTATTAAGAAAACCGGCATTCGTATCGAACATCATCAGCCAAATGACCGCCATAACGGAAGCTGACAACGCGTACGGAAGAAAATAAAAGGTACGAAACAAACCGCGAATTTTGGCAGGAAGCGCATTAACAAGCATCGCTAATGACAACCCAACAATGATTAAGAGTGGAACGGAAAATATGACAAACTGAGCGGTTACCCACAACCCTCTAAAAAAAATATCGTTGAGATACGTGCCTGGCGTGAAAATTTTGATGTAGTTGGCAAGTCCAACAAATTCATGTTCCTTTGATAGCAGCTCGAAATTTTGAAGGCTGATATATACGCCGTACAGAATCGGGAACAGCAAAAAAATGCTGAATGCTGCTAAGTATGGCAGTACGAATAAAAAAGAAGTGAATCGTGACGCAAATGTCGTTTTCAATCGGAGTCCCCCTGACGCTTTCCATATTTTCTAGCACAAGCAATCGCAGCTTTAGAAGATGGGAACGGACTCTGCTATTCCCATCCTCCTCGCTGCTTACGAATATTTATTTTTTCATTGCTTGCTTCGATTTGGCCGCCGCATCATCAAGAGCCTTTTGTGCATCTTTTTTGCCAAGCAATGCATTGTTCAGCTCGCCCCAGATTGGCTCAGAGATCGTGCCCCAGTTCAATACATTTGGCGCAAATTGTACATAAGAAAATGCCGATGCTACATTGTTTTGGAACGTTAGCGCTTTAAACGCATCACTCTCAAGCATTGGTTTCGATGCCAGCGCTTGACCGGATTCCGCCCAGTCCATTGAATTTGTGGATACGTATTTCAAGAAATCGCCGATACCTGCTGTTTTGGCTGCATCCGTTACGCTTTTTGGAATAACGAAGCCATGGGAGCCTGCGAATACCGCTTGTTTCGCTTTACCGATTTGTGGAACAGGGGCAACGCCATAATTTAATCCTGCTTCATCAAATTGTGATTTCATCCACGGGCCGTTGAATTGGATCGCATTTTTTCCTTGCAGGAACAATGTGTTTTCGCCGTCCTGTTGAACATTCCCAGGCGAAACGCCGTTATCCACCATGCCGCGCAGCCATTGAACCATTTCAACCGCTTCCGGAGAGTTGTAGGCTACGTCCGTTCCGTTCCAAAGCTCGCCGCCATTTTGCCATACTAGTGTTGGGAAAATGAACTGCTGTGGCCATAAGGTTGGAACAACATAACCGTAAACGCCTTTCTCTTTGTCCGTCAGCTTCTGAACGGCATCATCAAACTCTGTACGGTTCGTTGGAGCTGCAGAAATGCCCGCTTTATCGAACAAATCTTTGTTGTAATACATCACAAGCGGATGGATATCAAGCGGAATGGAATACCACTTGCCATCGAGCGTCGAATACGTCGTTGCTGCATCTGCAAAGTCCGCTTTATTGATGCCTGCGCCCGCTGCAATCTCATCGATCGGCTGCAATTGATCTTTGCTAGCGTAGGTTGGTACTTGATCAACGTGCATAATCATCATGTCCGGGCTTTCTTTGCCTGTGCTTAGCGCTACGTCCAATTGCTTGTAATATTCGCCGTTTGGCTGAATAACGAAATTCACTTTATATTGATCTTGCGAGCCGTTATATTTGTCTACGATTTTTTTCATGAACGGGCCATCCGAACCAGAGAATGGTGACCAGAACAAAATTTCTGTCTTTTTGCCGCTGCCGGAGCTTTTACCGCCGTCTGCTGGCTTCTCTCCGCCATCCTTGTTGCCGCTGCAGCCAGCTGCAACCAGCGCAATGATCGTGACCATTAGAAGCAGCATTGAAAACTTATTGCGTGCTTTACTCATTTTTTTGTCCCCCTAAAAATGATATTGGATAGACTTGGTGTCTTCCGTGGTTTCATCATAAGCGGAGGGGCAAAGCAAACATATGCCGCATTTATAGATGATATGGACATATTTTTGGATAGCTGCAGTTACCGAATGTGTGTACACAGCAAAAAAAGGCCAACCAGTAAGCTCTGGTTGACCTAATAATATGGCGAGACTTAGGAAGAACGATGATGTCCTCTCCTTATTATACTTATAGCTTACGAACCTACTAAGCCTTATTTAAAGCATTCTAAATGGATTAACATTCTAATGAACTCCAGAATCGTTATTTCGAAGAAAGCAGCTCATGATACCCTGTAAATCATAATATAGCGTTACTACGGTTCGTTAAAATGAAAGAAAAGCAATTTTCTGCAGCATAAGCATAATACAGTTCGTTAGAGAAACCAGCGAGTAGACTAGTTTTGAGATCGCCTACTTCTCATGTGCATAGGTTGGTGAAACGACTAAATTAGCATTAACGCTGCAGGTGCTTCGCTCTTGGAGGGTGCATTAGTTGCTGCATTGCTATTTGTGTTATTCGAACCGCCGCAGGCCGATACGAAGAGAGATATCTATTGGGTTGTTGTCTGCTGCTCCTGCTGCCTTGGCTGTCTGCCGCCGCCAGCGCCTCCGCCAAAACCACCGAAACCTCCCATACGAACAGTAATGGATTCTGCAATCTGCGTATCGTCAGTTAGCATAATAGACAAAATATCATCGGCTTTTAGGTCTGCCAGCGCTATTTCTTTCTCGACCATTTGTTCATTCTCGAAGGTGACTGTCATAATCTTAGTCGTATCTGTCACCTGAATGTCCACCGTCTCCTCTGAGAACATAGCGTCCATATTCATCCTGCCGCCGCCCTCAGGAGACGTTCCATCACCAGCGGGTGGTTGCGGAGCCTCACCTTCTGCTGGAAGTTCAGCGCCTTCTGGAGGCTGCTGCCCCTCGCCCGCTCCAGGCATATTGCCCGTTCCATCCCCTTGCGGCGGACCGCCTTGTCCCATAGCCGATTTGTAGAGGGTAATCGTTTGGCCATCCACCGATTTCACTTTACCCATCAAATCCGCTTGAGCCCCCATCTGCCCCATGCCCGCTCTGGCTCCATTCCGCTGTACTTTGCCCTGAGCATCCACTTGCTGATCGGATGAAACCTGTTCGTCCTGAGCTCCGCAGCCTGCCAAAGCAGCAGCGATAACGACAGCGCTAAGCATCACTTTCCATTTGTTCATATCGTTCATCTCCTACGAATATGTAATGAATAGCTTCTATTCATAACATTCTAGCATTCGATTATGAACATGAGATGAACGGAAACTGAAGCGAAAATCAACCTTTTTGAGTAAGCGGATTCCGCTTCCAATTGCCTGATATAAATAGAAACGTACCGATCCATCCGCATATAGAAGCAATAACCAGCAGCAGCGACAGAGATACACTATGCGAAAGCGATGTGCTTAAAGTCGGCCCAATCGTTCCTCGAACGCCAAAAAGCATCAAATGCAGCCCGAAAACCATTGCTTCCCGGCCAGGCGCCAGTCGGAAGACAAATGCCAATATGCCGATATCCCAAATCGCTTCCCCGATTCCTTGTATCGCATTGCCGGTTATGACCGCAGCATAGCTGCCCCAAAGTCCATATAACATCGGCACTATAGCGTAAGCTGCAATGCCGCATAACAGCGTATATTTAATATCGATGCGATCGATCATCCAGCCCGCTATCCAGAACGTAAGCAGCAGCGCTGTAAAATAAGCGACACGAGCATAACCAATTTGCAAATTGGAAAGCTGAAGCACATCTACCTGTATAATTTGATACAACGGATTTGCAAACATATTGCCAAACCCGGTAAGTGTAGTCGCCGCTAAAAAAACAGCTAACGTTCGATTTTCTTTAATAAGCTTCCACTGCTCCTGAAGCGGGAATCGGCTCGTTTTTTTCAGAGAAGCAGGTTTATCAGGAGCCTTCTGTACAGGCAGCTTCAGTGTATTAAATAGACTTATAGAGAGAAAACCCGCAATGGAAGCTGCAATGAGTGGTCCTGACGGCCCAAAGGCATCCGACCAGCTGCCAACAAAGTAAGCAAGCGGAATCATAATAATCCCCATTGCCACCCGTACATACCCCATTAGTCTTCCGYGCAAATCAGAAGGATACATACGCGATACTAATGCCGCATACGCAGGAGCCTGCACGCCCATTAACAGCTGAAATACAAGCGCAGCCACTACATACAAGGATGGATAAGCGAAAAAAGCCGGCAACAGCAGCAGTAATCTGCCGATGGCATTAGGAATAACGACGAACGGTTTTGGGTTGTTCGCTTTCTCAATCCAAGACGCCCAAAATGGTGAAAACAATAAACCAACGGCAGGTGCTGCTGACAATAATCCAACTTGAAAATTGCTTGCTCCTTGTTGAATCGCGAATGCTACATAGAACTGGTTCATGACGACATTAAATAAGCTGAATAGACAGGATGCACCTAAATCGATGCGGGCATTTCTCCATACATTTGCAGTCATTGGCATACCGAACTTCATGATTCGCGAACTTTCCTTGGCCTCGGATTCCATTTGGGCAGCTACCTTCTTCTCTAGGTTGATAATATACGCACGGAGGACCCCTTGCGCCGCAAAGGATCCTCTCTCAAGCACTTCATTCGATTGGATATTACTACACTCCTCACTTTTTGTACAGCATTAGTTGATCAAAAAAGCATACGCTTCCAAAAGGCACTGATACGTTCGGTTCTTTCTAATATTCCTGTAGTATGATAGACTTTTTCTCAAAGGTTCACAGTCATTTTCATATCATTGGAGGGTATTACGTGAGTATTGCAGTAGGAATTGATATTGGTGGAACAAAAATAGCATTTGGCTTCGTAGACGAGCAAGGAAACGTTATTGCGAAAGGTTCATTAAAAACTAATCTGCAGATCACGCCCGCAGACATGCTTGCGCAGGTTGCAGACGCGGTAAAGCAGCTGGCCGAGCAAAATGGGCTATCACTAGAGACGCTTAAAGGAGTCGGAGTAGGTGCACCCGGACCACTTAATACGATCAAGGGTGAGCTGACTTGCCCTCCAAACTTAAAAAGCTGGTGGGGTTTCCCCGTTGTAGACGCATTGCAAGCCCATCTGCCGCTGCCGATTAAGATGGAGAATGATGCCACCGCTGCTGCCCTTGCTGAGAAATGGGTCGGCGCTGCACAGGATTCCGAGCATTTCATCTTTATTACGATAAGCACAGGCATTGGCGCCGGCATCTTTATGCATGGCAAGCTGCTTACTGGATCAACAGGAAATGCCGGCGATGCTGGCTTTATGATTATGGATCAAGCCGGTACGCCATGGGAAGTCGTCGCTTCCGGTACAGCCGTTGCCCGTCAAGCGACGGAGCTGCTCGGCCGAGACGTTTCTTCCAAAGAAGCATTTGAGCTGGCGGCGCAAGGCGACCCCCAAATGTCCGAGCTCGTTAACCGTGTATTCAAAACAATCGGCATGGGATGCGTATCGCTAATTAATATTCTTGATCCGAACAAAATCGTTATCGGCGGCGGCGTCTCACAAGTAGGCGAACCACTTTTTGCAGCCGTTAGAGACTATGTATCCAAAAACGCGCTTAACCCATCAGGCAGGGAAACGGCTATCGTACCAGCGAAGCTACAGCAGGACGCTGGACTAATCGGCGCTGCCGCATTAATTCAACAAGCTTACTAAGCGGTTGAAATTATAATATTGAAGGAGCTGCTGTTCGAGGCTATAAGCCTTGTACAGCAGCTCCTTTTTTGCGTGATGAATGAATAGAGTTATATTGGAACAGTTGGTTACTCCGTTACCTATTTTCATTTAAATAGTTTACAGCCTAATTGTAATGGACGTTTAGTCCATACCGCTGTTCGATAGCGTCATATCATACCCTATATAGTTTAATATTTAGGGAGGTATGAATGAGCTTGGGAAATCCACTCGCTACAAAGAAGAAAACAATTCGTATATGCCCAATAAAAAGAAAGAAAAAGCACAAAAAGATCATTAATTTCAAGAAGAAGCCTCATGCTGCCTATCAACATGACTCACAAGAATCTCGAGGGCTACAAGGTTCGCAGGGGTCTCCAGGACATCAAGGTACACAAGGTCTTCAAGGTCTTCAAGGTCTTCAAGGACTTCAAGGTGCTCAAGGACCTCAGGGACCTCAAGGTCTTCAAGGACCACAAGGTCCTCAAGGGCCCCAAAGCGAATCGGGATCTATTATCGTCCCTTCTGTTATCATTTTACCAGCTGCCCAAAGATTTTTTTATAAGATGACCTCAGATGCCGAATCCCAATTCACGATTCCAGCCGATGATTTTACAAACGATGAGGGAGCATTCATAACCGCATTTGTAGGCAATGATCCAAATAGCTATAGCAATCTCTATATTAATGGGATACTGCAAGCAGGCAGTTTGTATATCATTAATGAAAATAATTTGAACATTAATCTCGATAATCAAACTATTTATTCGGGAACGCCAATCATTCTCGAAACCGTTACATTCTCGGCTATCGTTGTTCCTTAGTTCAATCTATTAAACTCCGCGATTCAAACCTTCCCTTTTTCGAATACTAGCATAAGTTAGTAGAGAGAAGAGAGGTGATATATATGCCAATCACAAAACCATTCATGGCTGCCAGAAGATTTAGTGCCACAGCAGGGGACGGAACTGGAGTCGGTGCTGCGTATAATATTCTTGCAACAGCAACAACGAATGACACCGGTACAGCAGCAACAGCATTTCCAACTGCTCCCGCCTACTACAATCTATATATTAATGCACAGATTCAAACTGCAGACACATCAACGGTTACGACTACTGCTATTACTATTCCAGACGGTGATACACTCGATCCTTTGACTCCAATTGTAATCGAATTTGTAGTAAACTAACCTAATTTGTTGACTTGGTGCCGACAATACTTCTTTTTTTATTGTCGGCATTGTTTTTCATTAGAGGTTATTAATTCCTTACATAGCTTCTAATCATAAATAAGGAGTTGAATATGAATGCCGATCATTTACCCTATCTCTCCCCCAATAGGTTCGGGATATATTTATAATATCAGTGCTCAAACGGTTCCGGTGGAGGCAGATATTACTTTTGATACAAGTGTTATTTTCACACCCGGTATTACGCATTCCCCTGGAACCAGTCAGATTACTGTTTCCACCACTGGAAATTACGAAGTTACTTTTTCAGTGCCGGGAGTAGAACCAAATCAATTCGCCTTATTTTCAAATGGTACGCTAGTTACAGGATCCATATATGGTTCAGGAGCTGGTACTCAGCAAAATAATGGGCAGTCTATTATGGCTCTAGCGGCTGGAAGTATTCTCACACTGCGAAATCATAGTTCAACTGCTGCCGTTACGCTGCAAACTCTGACCGGTGGCACTCAAACAAATGTAAATGCTTCTGTTATAATCAAAAAATTAAGTTGATTTCTAATCCACAACCTCACGAGGATGTGGATTTTTCTTTCCTGCATAATTAGTTAACTTTATAATTATTGCTAATGGCATCGACAGTTTATTGCATTTGCCTATAACCATTATTTTCTTTATATATTAGACCAATAGAATATTTGGCTATATGATAGATTGAATCATACAAATGGTTTCCATATTGCGCAGTTATTGAGGAAAAAATAAATCAGTAACACAGGGAGGTTAACCACATGTCGATTTATGATTTTCAAGCGATCTCCATTTTCGGAGAAACAGTAAAGCTGTCATCCTACCATGGAAAAGTTATCTTGATCGTCAACACGGCAAGCAAATGCAGTTATTCACGTCAATTCAATGATCTGCAGGTGTTATACGAAAAATATCAGGAACAAGGATTCGAAATTCTCGCTTTTCCTTGCAACCAATTCAACGAGAAAGAGCCAGGCAGCAATTCTGAAGTGAAGCAATTTTGCGACATCAACTACAAAGTTACGTTCCCGCTGTTTGAGAAAACGAATGTGAGAGGAGCATCAGCTCTTCCATTATTTCAATATCTGACGCAGCAAGCTCCGTTCCAAGGCTTCGACACAGAGACTGCGAGCGGACAATGGATGCAGCACTTCCTGCAAGAGAAATACCCAGAAATATATGCTGGGGACGGGATCAAGTGGAATTTTTCCAAGTTTTTAATTAATCGCGACGGATTTGTTCAAGAAAGATTCGAATCGACGATAGAGCCCATCTCTATTGAGCCTGCCATCATATCGCTTCTATGTACCTAAGCAGTAAGCCAGTGAGAACATATTCGAGTAGTCTAGGAGGGTAAACGGATGGGGATAGAATGGTACGATCGAATTGCACGAAAAAATGGCGGATATCGAAGCAATGCGGTATTTACGATCGAAGGCATTTCAGCTGAGCAATTATTTGAAGAAAGATTAGTTGAAATGCTGCCTGCATTTGATACGGTTCTTGATGCGGGTTGCGGACACGGCGATTTTACACTAAAGATGTCACGTCATGCTAAGTCGATTGTTGGATTTGATAATTCAATTGAAATGATTAAGATTGCCAACTCCATGCGAGATGAGAGCCAAGCTCATAATATATCATTTATTTACGCGACTACAAAAACCGATTTGCCATTCACCGACGGGCAATTTGATTTTATTTACGATAGGCGCGGACCAACGTCCATTTTGAATCATAGCAGAATACTACGCTCGGGAGGCACGATATTTGGTATACACTCAGGCGCGCTAGAAATGGTCAAAGAAAGATTACACAGTAATGGATTTATAAATATTCAAATTGAAGAGTTTAATCAAGCTGTTTTCTATTTTCCAGACACAAATGAATTTGCTAAGTTTCTCACAGGCATTCCCGGGAATCCTGACTATACTGATCCTTCATTAAGCAAGGATTTCGACGCCAAAGTTGAAGAGAATCAAATCAATGGAAAACTAGGCGTAAAAGAATACAAATATATTTGGAAAGCTAACAAACCTTAATTTAATATCGAAGCGGGAGCCTATCCACTCCATTAAGCATCTCTGGCTCCTGCTTCTTTTCTATCATGATTTAACACGGAGACCGTTCAAATACGTTTGGATGACAATTTTTAAGCTTTCGTCGATAGCCTGCGGCATGCCAAATCCACCCTTTTGTTCAATCGAAGCGAATCCGTGCAGCAAGCTGCGCAATCCCCGTACACTGTGAATGGCCTTCTCATACCCAAGCTCATAATAGCTTAGCGTCTTAACGAGCAAATCCACAAGCTGCTCTCCAATTGCTGCATATTCTGCTTCATCCGCATCTGGCGAGCGCAGCGTCAGCTCATACACGCCTGGATGTTTTCTTGCAAAAGAAATGTAGGCAGAAGCAATAGCATGAACTGCTTCATCGCCTTCTTTATTTTGTAACGATTCATTTATCGCTGCAAGCAGCTTCTGTAAACCGTAGATAGCCAGCTGGATGCGCAAAGCGTTTAATCCATCCACATGGTTATATAATGAAGGAGAACGCACTCCAAGCTTCTTGGCAAGCGTCGCCAGCGTAACCTCTTCGATGCCTAGCTCATCTGCTATGGTAGCTGCTTCCTCTACGATAGTCGCCAAATCAAGCCCTCTTCTAGGTGACATAGAATCCCCCCCTCTCCTATTTATTTAACCAAAAAACGTTCCGCTGTGGCAATCGCCTTATCCAATAAACGTTTAGGCTGCAGCACCATGTTGCCATGGCCAGCAGCGAGCAACGATGGTTTCAAATCTCTTAACCTTCGAGCCGTCTCCAAACTCGTTTGTTTATCCCAAGTAGCCATTGCARGAAAGGGAAACAGCAGCTTTATCTGTCCAGATACTGCAACGCCTGCTCTAGTTTGAAAAGCATCTCCTACGATGAGAATGTCATTCCTCGTATCTAGAAATGCCATTGAACCAGGCGTGTGTCCCGGTGCAGCTACCGCAAGCAAAGAGCCTACGCGATCACCATCCACCAGCAAAACATCAGGTTTTGTTCGAACGTTTTTAGGCAAACCGCCACGTATGGGCAAGCTGCTCTCATTAGGATCTAACGTATGATCACCGCTAAGCAGCCTTGCATCTCTCTTGGATATAAACACCTGTGCATTTGGAAGCCTTTCTTTCAGCCCGTCAAGCGAACCAATGTGGTCCGCATGAGCATGAGTCAAAACAATACGGGTAATCGGCTTGCCAAGCTGTTCCGCTGCCCTCAGGATGGCATTGACGTTGTTTGGAAGTGCGGCATCCACTAACGTCAATCCTTCCGCCTCCTCTACCAAGTAACAATTTACTGGAAATACCTTCGGTAAATAGGTCAGCTGTACAACCGTTTTCTCGCGTGTCATTCTCATTTCAAATGGCCTCCTCAACAAAAACTAATGATATTAGTTTTATAATAAACTAATGCCATTAGTTTTAGCAAGCCTATTTTTAATTTTTCTGTTCGCTTTGAAGAAAAGCTTCAATTTCTGCTTTAGTGGGAATCGATGCTTGGGCACCTTCCTTCGTAACGGCTAGTGCTGCTGCTCCTGCAGCAAAGATCAAAGCCTGTTCAGCCTGGCATCCATCAGCGCTTGCAGCGGCGAATGCACCGAAGAAAGTATCGCCCGCTGCCGTCGTATCAACAGGTTTTACTTTGAACGCAGGAATCGTAGCTGTGTCGCCTTGCTTATTTWGATAGAAACAGCCTTTCTCCCCTAATGTAATAATGACGTTTTTTGTTCCTTTGCCCATGACTACTTCTGCTGCCGCTTGCGCTGAGGAAACATCGTTTACCGTTAAGCCCGTAACAACAGCCGCCTCGGTTTCATTTATAATAAGAGTATCAATAAGCGGAAAAACATGCTCAGGAATAGCCCTTGCCGGGGCAGGGTTATAAAATACTTTACTGCCGCTGCTGCTAGCACTATTCATGACGGATAGCGTCGTCTCCCACGGTATTTCATTTTGAAGCAGCACGGCATAAATATCCGACCACTCTCCATAACCCGCGGCTGCATCCTTGTCTGTCAGTTGACCATTCGCACCCTCAGATAAAACTATATGGTTTTCGCCTTCACCATTCACAGTAATAATAGCGAAACCTGATGTTCCTTGCTTGCGTAATACTTGACTAGTGGAAATTCCATTATCTTGTAAAGATGTGATCAATGTCTGAGCAAAAGGATCCTCGCCAACTGCGCCGATCATCACACATTCCGCACCTGCGCGAGCCGCTGCAACCGCTTGATTTGCCCCTTTGCCGCCCGGAAAAAACGAGGTGGCTGCACTCGAGATTGTTTCACCCGGCAGCGGGAATTTTTCGACCTGACTAACGATATCCATATTTATGCTTCCAACAACGAGTATTTTTTTCATCGTTTATTCATACCCTTCCCTAATTAACAATTCATTTCATTCTTTTGACTGCATGTACCTATTTTAACAGAAGGAGTAGATCTTCACATGATTACCGCTTTTATTATCGGCTGCGAGATAGGATTTTGGTTATTTGTACTTATCGGCTTATTATGCCGCTATATTTTCCGTTTAAAAAAGCTTGGCGCTATATTTTTGATTGCAACACCTCTCATCGATTTGGCATTGGTTATTGCTACTATTTATGATCTCCGCGGCGGCGCAACAGCTACCTTCGCACATAGCTTGGCTGCAATATATATCGGGGTTTCCATCGCTTGGGGACATCGGATGATCAAATGGGCTGATGAAAGGTTCGCTCATCGCTTTGCCGGCGGACCTGCTCCTGCTCGCAAGCCCAAATATGGCAAAGATCATGCTCGCTACGAGCGAAATGGCTGGCTGCATCACTTGCTCGCATGGGTGATAGGCGCTGCCATTTTGTATGGCATGATTTTAATGGTTGGCGATGCGGTGCGAACGGAGGTTTTATTTAACACGCTTCGTTTATGGTCGATCATACTCGTCATTGATTTTGTCATCAGCTTTAGCTATAGCCTATGGCCACGCGCCAAAAAAGCAGAATCCAATTAGGATTCTGCTTTTTTTATACTAAATCATCGTGTGATTAGCTGCTCACGACGCGGTCCTACCGATACGCTTGCAACTTTTACGCCAATAGCTTCTTCCACAAACTGAACGTATTGCTGCGCTGCTTCAGGCAACTGCTCAAAAGTTGTAGCTTGCGAAATATCGCAGTTCCAGCCTGGCAAACGCTTAAGCACTGGCTTAGCGGAAGCAAGCGCTGCTGTCACCGGGAATGAATCCTTAATGATTTGTCCACCCAATTCATAACCTATGCATACTGGAATTTCATCTAAGTATCCTAGAACATCAAGATTGGTCAGCGCAACTTCCGTAGCCCCTTGCAGCATGCAGCCATAACGCGTAGCCACCGCATCAAACCACCCCATTCGGCGCGGGCGCCCTGTATTCACGCCAAATTCTCCTGCGTCGCCTCCCAAACGGCGAAGCTCATCAGCCTCCGCACCTGTCAGTTCACTGACGAACGGTCCGGCTCCAACACAGCTGGAATACGCCTTAACTACCGCAATAATTCTCGTAATTGCATAGGGTGGAAGACCCGCGCCTACTGGCGCAAAGCCCGCCAGCGTAGACGATGATGTGGAGTAAGGATAGATGCCGTGATCCGGATCACGCAGCGCCCCAAGCTGTCCTTCCAGCAATATCGACTTTCCAGCTTGATACGCAYCATTTAACAGCTTCGTTGTATCACAAACGAAAAGCCGCAGCTTCTCCGCTTGCTCGAGCAGCACGGTCAGAAGCTCCTCCGCTTTGATCGGCTTTCTATTGTACAACTGCTCAAGAAGTACATTCTTGGCTGCCAAGGATTGCTCTAAACGCTGCAGCAATCGCTGCTCATCATACAGATCCGCAACTTGTACGCCAAGCTTCGCATATTTATCAGAATAAAATGGAGCAATGCCTCTTTTCGTCGATCCGAAGCCGTTTGAGCCAAGCCTTTCCTCCTCCAGCTCGTCAAATAAGCGGTGAATAGGCAGTACAACCTGTGCTCGTTCGGATATTCGAATTTGCGGCTCCGGTACTCCTCGCGCTATCAGCTCAGTCCTCTCCCGCAGCAGCACTTCAATATCAAGAGCTGTGCCTGGGCCAATGACGTTCGTAATCTCTGGATAAAAGACGCCAGACGGCAGCATATTCATCGCGAATTTACCGTAGCTGTTAATAATCGTATGCCCAGCATTGCTGCCTCCTTGATAACGTACGACAAATGAGGATTTGGCAGCTAACGCATCTGTCATTTTCCCCTTGCCTTCATCTCCCCAATTCGCTCCCACTATAGCGGTTACCGTCAATTCAATCGCCTCCTAATGTTGTTATTGCCCTTTAAGGTTTATTATAATGAATGATGTGACATTAAAATAATTGATATAACTAATAGTTCATATTAGGTGGGATTATAGCTATGATCGTAAACATGGAGTGGTATCGCGTCTTTTATTGGACGGCTAAGACAGGAAGCTTATCGCGCGCTGCAGAACAGCTTTATATTACACAGCCAGCCGTCACGCATACGATTAAGCAATTAGAGGCAAAACTAGGCGGCCAGCTTTTTTTCCGTATGGCCAAGGGGGTTAAGCTTACGACTGAAGGCGCGGTACTCTTTCGATATATCGAGCAAGCGTATAGCTTTATTGAAACAGGGGAAAAAATGCTCGCAGAAATGCACAACCTGCAAAGCGGTGAAATTAGTATCGGTGCAAGCGACACGTTATGCAAACATTATTTGATGCCATATTTGGAGCAGTTTCATTCGGAATATCCAGAGATTCGCATTCGTGTGACGAATCGAACGACCCCTGAAACCATCCAGCTTCTAAAGGAAGGAAAAATTGATTTTGGCATCGTACATATGCCTGCTTCAGACAGTCAGTTAGACTTTCGGTTAAGTGTGCCCTTGCAAGATATACTCGTCGGTGGTCCCGCTTATTTATCTCTTGGCGATACCGCCATCGAGCTTGAGGATATTAGCAAGTACCCGTTATTGCTTCTAGAAAAAGGAGCGGGCACACGAGAGTTCCTTGACGAGTATGCCGCAGGGCATGGTACAAAGCTCAATCCAGAGCTTGAGCTTGGCAGCATGGATCTGCTTGCAAAGTTCGCACGAAGCGGCTTTGGGCTGGCCTTCCTCGTTCGCAGCTATGCTGCTGATGAGCTTGCTACAGGCGAGCTTGTCGAAATTCCGCTGATCCCGCCCATCCCCGCACGCAGCATTGGTATCGCAACGCTTCGCGGTGTGCCGCAATCCGCAGCATCCAAACGATTTTTGGAGCTGCTGCCTTAGCCGCTTGGCAAAAAACTAAATGCATAAAAAAAACGTCCTATTCTAAATAGGACGTTCTGGTTCCATATCTTTTTTTCTAGCTGGAATAGTAATCGAAATGGATGTGCCCATTCCTCTTTTGCTCACGATCCGCACGCCGTATTCTGCTCCAAAATGAAGCTTGATCCGCTCGTCCACATTCCGAACCCCGTAGCCCACATTCACTCTCTCAATAGGATCGGACATTTGGCGTAAAATCTCAGGAT
The DNA here is from genome assembly GCF_052115145.1 of Paenibacillus sp. 2TAB26. NCBI lineage: Bacteria > Bacillati > Bacillota > Bacilli > Caryophanales > Paenibacillaceae > Paenibacillus > Paenibacillus sp. 2TAB26. Next base: position 149,576 of record NZ_JBFRGC010000004.1, on the reverse strand, counting down.
TAATGCCAACGCCGTCATCAATGACTTGGAAGGTTATTAAATYTCCCTCCATCTTGCCTACGATTCGAATGTTAATCTGTGCTCCATACCAAGCATGCTCAAGCGCATTTTCGATAAAGGGCTGTAAAATAAGCTTTACGGTCGTAAATCTTAAAATATCAGGATCAATGTCAAACCAGATTTGCATACCGTCTTCGAATTTCGTCTTCTGAATATTGATATAGGCATTAATCTGCTCCAGCTCATTCCGAATCGGAATAACGGTTCTACCTTCATTCAGAGATAGCCGGTAAAATTTCGCTAAATCAAGCACCATTCGCTGCAGCTTATCTACCTGTCCAAACTTAGCCAATCTACTGATCGAGGACAATGTGTTATATAAGAAATGCGGATTGATTTGCGCTTGCAGCGATTCCAGCTCCGCTTCCTTTTTCTTCATATTTGTCATATAGACTTCTTGAATTAATCCGTCAATATTATGACCCATATCGTTTAAAGCGAAGGAAATGCGCGTAAATTCATCCTTCCCTTTAAAATGAATCTTTTTCTTGAAATTCCCTTCTTGAAAGGCGTCCAGCACACGAACGATTTTGATAACCTTACGGGAATAAAAACGAGAAATATACAAGCCTGCAAGTGAAAATACAACAAAGCAAGCCAAGCAAATTAAGAAGGTCCAAAACTTTACCTTGTCCGTAGCCTTCTCCATTATATCGGTTGGAACGAGTGCGAGCAGTTTCCAATTCAGCTGTGGAATCTTTTCCTCTACGGCCCAATAGTTCGCCATTTCCGCTTCACTCAGCGATTCACCAATATTAAAATCGGTATCACCGGAGGAGAACATAATTCTTCCATTCTCGTTGAGTGCAAAAATTTTCGTTCCTTTACCGATTTTCTCAGAATCAACGCTCTCGAGCAGATCGGTAAGTCTCAGGCTAATACGAACGAAACCAATTTCCTCAAGCGTAATGGGATCATTCATATTAACAAGTCTTCTGAGCAAGGAAATATGCCCGAATTTTGTATCCCCTTCAACCTGCTTCCACTGCATGGTCTCGCCATACCGCTCCACGGGGTAATCTATATACCATGCCCTGTCCTTAATTCTAGAAATATGGTACAAATCAAATAATGGCCCCTCCGCGTTAAGCGGATCGGTATTATTATAATTGTGATAAATTTCCGGCAATGTATTGTTATGTAGATAGACTGCAAGGCGCATTTTATTGCTTGCTGCCTCCACCGTTGTTTGCATTTTTGGAAGGAGCTGCTTCGTTGTGGCTTCGTAGCTAACCCAGCCTTCTTCATAATGACGCAAATAGGATGCAAGATTACTGTCAAAATAAAGCATGCCGGATATACGTGACACATCCTCCATTTTGTACATAATATTATCCTTCATCTGAGCCAGCGTACCAAGATTAATCTCGCGGGTTCGCTCTTGAATGGAGCTTGTAAAAATAACATTCGCTGCATAGCCAATTAGGATCACCGGCACCATGATAAACAAGCTGTAGGTGAGCATAATTTTAATCCCAAACGGAATATAACGATGCTCCTTCTTATGTTTGGTCATTTTCGTCTAAACTCCAACGGCGTCATACCGTACATTTCTTTAAATTGTTTGCTGAAATATGGCAAGTGACGATAGCCTACTTGATCGGCTATCTCATAAATTTTCATGTTTGTTGTTTTGAGCAGCTCACACGATTTCTCCATGCGCAGTTGAATAAAATATTCGCTGAAGTTTTTACCTGTCTCCTCTTTAAAAATAAGGCCAAGGTAGTTCGGCGATAATGAAAATTGCTCCGCCAAATCACGCAATGTAATGTTATCATGTGTACGTTCTTTCATATAATCAATCATTTGTTTAATAAGCTTCCAATTTTTTTTGTGCTTGTTTGCCTGCAATGTTTCGGATATTTCGTAAACCCTGCGTCTCAGCCACACATGAATATCGTTGATCGTCTCAAACTGCATAATGATATCGTAATTATTCAGCTCCATGCCAAGCAGTTGAAATACATTTTCATTCGTTCTTTGCAAATAATTATCAAGCTTCATTACGATATAAAGCGCATAGTTGCGCAGCGTAAACTTTGACTTTAAGTTTTTGGCAACCTGAAATAAGTCATCCAGCTCATCATGAATGCGAACGAGCTCATAACCCGACATCGCAACAAACAATGCTTCCAGCTTCGCATCGAGATGCTTAACATCCTCTTTCTCTGCCGGCCTAACCTCACCGTGGCCAATGACCTTGCCTTTGCCGTAAAACATTTTCAAATCCAATGCTTCAACTGCCTGACGATAGGAGGTCGAAAATTCGTTGATTGATTCACATAACTCGCCAACGCCTGCGGTAATGGAGAAGGTATGCTGTTCGTTGACTCGATTTACGATCTTGAGTGGCAAAACATCTTTATCCGATTGCTCAATGAGAATCGCAACCCGGAATTTGCTGATTTTACAAATATGCTGAATGCCAAACTCCTTACAGATCGATACCACTTGCTGAATCTCATCCTGCTCTGCCCGCGTCTCATCGTTCAGTTTCCAAGACAAATCATCCACTTCAATTACGGCTACTAAGCCGGGATAGAGAAAACGATTCATCTCATATTCTTGACTCAATACCTCAATGGTTTTTTCATCGCTCGTTCCTTCAAGCAATTGCAGCATATATTCATTTTTTACGATCGGAACCATTTGACCATATGTATTTTGCCGCTCTTGCTCATGGTCCAAAACATCTCGAACCTTAAGAAGGGAATCAATCAGCTCCTGATCATCCATCGGCTTTAAAACATAATTGACAGCATTAAGCGACAATGCCTGCTTAACATAGCTGAAATCCTGATATCCGCTTACGAAAATAATTTTAATATCCTTCGACATCTCGAGTGCGCGTCTAGCCAGCTCAAGCCCCGTCATATTAGGCATACGGACGTCAGTCACAAGAATATCTATTTTTTCCGTATCCAGCACTTTACAAGCATCAAATCCGTTCATCACACCCGCTACGATTTCCATACCGAGATCTGTCCAAGGAATAAAAGCACGCATACCTTCCAAATCTAGCTTTTCGTCGTCCGCCAGCAATACTTTATACATGATGTTATCAGCTCCAATTAGGCAAAGGCTTTACGTTCATCGAACATTTCATCGTTCTATTAAAACGAAAAAACTCGGGTACACTAAAGATCTTAGTATACCCGTCGTTTTTACGAAAAGCTATGGCTTATTCAGCTTTCATTTTTGCAAGGTTAGCTTGCCATTTTTCTGTTTTGAAAGCTAGCAATTTGTCATAACCAGCAGCTTGAGCATCTTTTTCGCCTTTATCAAGAACAGCTAGTACTTCAGCATCATTTTTCGCGAACAACGCTTTTGCTCTAACTTCTAGGAACAAGTCCTCGATACGTTGACGGATGATACCTTCTTCTGTATCCGGCTGTGGATCGATGTTAATGAATTCTGTTGCATTGGATTGCGTTTTCCACGTAATTTCACGTTGGTAACGAGTAGACCAGTTTTGTTGCTCAACTGGCAACGACTCTTCAAATTTAGCTTTTGTTGTATCTAGGAATACTGTGTTACCAACCCAGTTAAGGTTCGTTGTAATCGCTTGAAGCTTACCAAGACCGCCTGCATCAGAAGTGTATTTTTCTGTGAACTTCGGAGTTTCGCCGTCAGCTTCTACGCCATCCCAATAGATTCCTGGAGGTCCCCACATCAAAGCGCTTTGTCCTTCAGGACCAGTCAACCAGTCATAGAAAGCGAAGATTGCTTCTGGGTTTTTAGCGCTTTTCGTAATAACCGTTACGTTCCAGCCTAACATACCATACGTACCAGGGAATACTTTGTTTTTGTCAACGCCTTCTTTGTGAATCGGCCAGATCATGAAATATCCAGCTTCTGGATCGTTTTTCGTAAGCTCAGCATGAGCTTGCATTGCAATTTCAGTCGGGCTTGCTGATGCAAATACTGCTACACGGCCAGTCATTACTTTTTCAGTAATTTGGTCAACCGTTTGTGTCATTGCATCTTGCGTAATCAATTTTTCACGGAACAGCTTGGAAGTGTACTGCATTGCTTCACGGTACTCAGGGTCAAGGAAAATCGAAGTCAGCTTGTCGCCGTTAGGTACAGCACGCATACCTGGGAACTTCTGATCGTTTTCTTTGAATGCAGAGTACAATACATCAAGGCCTTGTCCATCTTTTGCTAAATGCGGCTCGTAAGGAACAACATTCGGATATTTTTCTTTAACCAGCTTCAAGTAGCTGTACAGATCATCTGTTGTTTCAAGCTTAGGTGAACCAAGCTCTGTGTAGATCTTTTTGTTTACAACATAACCAGAGTTGCCGTTAGGTTGTTTTGTATACCAGTTAGGGAATTGATAAAGCTTGCCATCTTCTGAACGAAGCATGTTGATGCCTTCATCGCCCAACCATTTTTTCAAGTTCGGATATTTATCAAGATAGTCATCGAATGGAACAAGCAGATCAGCTGTGCGCAATTTCTCAACATCAACGCGCTCTAGCCAGATCGCATCAGGAAGCTCGCCAGTCGCGATCATCGTATTCAGCTTTTGTGGAGCCGCACCACCGGAGTGGATTGGTTTTACGTTTACTTTCTTTGTATCTCTAATCCAAGTACTCGTAATGTCGCCGCCCCATGCTGGCATAGTGTACCAGTCATAATGGCCATAAAGGGTAAAATCAAGCTGCTCCTTGCCAAGTTCATAAACCGATGCCGGCTTATTGCCGCTATTTTCCTCCGGCTTGCTTCCTGTTTCTCCGTTTTCTGTTTTACCGGAATTACCGCTACAGCCTGCCATTAAAGAAACGGCCATAAATGCAGAGACGATTGGGACGAGTAGTTTTCTTTTTTTCATCTGTTTATTATCCCCTTTCAAGCTCATTTTTATATGTTCAAAGCTTTCGCTCTAAACCACATGTCTTAAACTGCCTGCTACTCTTTCAATGATCCAACAAGAACACCTTTAACGAAATATTTCTGAACGAATGGATACACCATAATGATAGGAATCGTGGCAACCATCATCGTTGCCATAGACAACGATTTGCTCGTTACCGTTCTCATTTTGGCTAACTGCCCTTGTGCAGCAGAATCTAGCTGTGACATTTGATCCGATACGATATTAGAGTTCAAAATCTGCTTAAGCATCGTTTGTATAGGAAGCAGCTTCTCATTGGTGATGTAGATACTTGGACCAAACCAATCATTCCAATGAAAAACAGCCGTGAAAAGCGACAACGTTGCAATAACGGGACCAGAGAGTGGAACAACAATGCGGAAGAAAATACCCCAGTTGCCGCTTCCATCGATTTTCGCCGATTCCTCAAGCCCTGCAGGCAAGCCTTGGAAGAATGTGCGGAAGATGATCATGTTCCAAACGCTGACTAGTGTTGGAATAATGAATACCCAGAATGTATTCATAAGGTGAAGCTCACGAATGAGCAAGAAAGAAGGAATAAGTCCACCACTGAAGTACATCGTAATGATACACAAGATCATGTAAAACTTGCGGCCCATCAATTCTTTCTTCGAGAGGCCATAGGCGAATAATGCCGTTATAAATATGGATGCGATTGTACCGACAACTGTCCGACTGATCGAAACCAGAAACGCAGTTACCAATCGTTCATCCTTGAATACGATACCGTAGTTTTCTAAAGTCCAATCACGCGGCCAAAAGGTTACGCCCCCCATGGAGGTGTCTATTCCGCTGTTGAAGGATATGACAAGTGCATTCCAGAATGGATAAAAGGTCATAAAAGCTAATAACGTTAGTAAGATGTAGATGGTCACCGTCATCACGCGGTCTCCAAAACTGAGCCTGATCACTGCATCATCCGCCTTTCCGGGCTAATTGTATAGTTTACCACAAGCTGCTGCCGGCCCTGCGTGCCAGAAAGTTCGCCATTGTCAAAAGTCCTACGCTGATAACGGCTTTGAACAATCCAACCGCTGTTGCGTATGAGTATCTAGAGCTTTGTATCCCGACTCGATAAACGTACGTATCGATAACATCTGACACGTCCCTGAGTACAGGGTTTACAGCAAGCAATAGAATGTCTTCGAAACCTGCATTGAGTAGATTACCAATCGCCAGAATCATGAAGATAAGGACAACCGGCATGATCGAAGGCAATGTGATCAAAAAGATTTGTTTGAATTTACTCGCGCCATCCATAGATGCTGCTTCATACATGCTAGGATCAATACTTGCTATTGCTGCTAGATATACGATGGAGCCAAATCCAATTTCCTTCCATACTCCAGTCGAAACGAGGATGGACCAGAATAATTCTGGAAGTGATAGAAAGTTGATCGGTTCATCGATAAAGTTCATTTTCTCAAGTACGATGTTAATGCTTCCATTGTCCGTGGACAGCATTGACATAATCAGTCCCGCAACGATTACCCATGACATAAAGTGAGGCAGGTAACTTACCGTTTGAACCAGCCGCTTAAACATTAGGTTTTTCACTTCGTTAAGCATAAGCGCCAGCAAAATCGGTGCCGGGAATCCAATGAAAAATTTCAACAAGCTGATAATAACCGTATTTCGCATGACCTTGAAAAACTCCGGGGAGCTGAAGAACATGTCAAAATGTTTTAATCCAACCCATTCGCTTGCCATAAAACCTTTGAAGATGCTGTAGTCTTGAAATGCCATCAATATACCGTACATTGGGATGTAACTAAACACGATGATTAGTAACAATGCCGGCAATACCATCATTTGAATGTCCCATTGTTTTGCGAAACGCAGAAACGCATTTTTAGTTTTAGGTTTTGGTTTTTTTAATAGTTCTTCATTAACGGATAGTTGCGCCACTACTCAATCCCCCTTGCTCTAGTTGTTCTACTAGTATTCTATCGCGATCATAAACGCACTAATAGCTATCTGAACAACTAAAAATGATACTTTTCAATCATTGGAGTAAGCGCAATCATTAATAAGTATAAAAAAAGCAGATCGAGAAATCGTCTCGATCTGCTTTACATTTTTTTTCATTTTGCATCGCGCCTTCCGTAGCTGGCAGCAAAATGTTTCATTTTTTTATAGGCCGAAGGATCAAGCTTTTTAAGCGGATGAAATTGCGGATGATTGGAATTCACCTCAAGAACCCATAACTGCTGCTTCTGATCATATGCAAAGTCGATGCCAAGCTCGTGCATACCCGATCGTTTTTTACTTAATGTCCGTGATATTCGCAAGGCCACCTTGCTTAGTCTGCTAATCCGCTTATCAGTTGCTTCAATAGAAAGTCCTTGCCTTTCTCCAAGTTTTTTCATCGAATAGATTGCTCCGCCTTGATAATAGTTCGTTACGATTTTATGGCGAGCTCCTACCTTTACCATTAAACCCGTACAAACCCACTTGCCTTCCGGCTTCCGCTGAACCATCGCTCGAATATCGTAGGGACATCCATCCACGCGATCCAATGATATTCCTTTTTGAATAATGAGCTTACTCGATTTCATTTTCTTTATTTGCGAATAAGCTTCGGAAACGGAATTATAAAATTTTTGTATTTGTTTTTTCTTAACGATTGAATAAAGCTCATAACCCGAATTCACCCGTTTCAGCTTAAATATGCCCAAACCGAGTGAGCCAATATCTGGCTTGACATAAACGGTGTCATGACGGTTTAGCATCATCTGCAAGTGCTCACGGCTGAATGATACCGTATTCGGTACATACCGCTTCAATTTTTTATTCGCACATAAGTATTTGCAGACCCGCAGTTTTCCTCTTATATTGCGACTTGCATACTTTTTCTTATACACAAAAGTTCACCTCAGCTTACTTTATGACAGGATGAACAAGTGCAACTGTACGAACGTTTATAGACAGCAAATATACTAATCCATTTTTCTTCCAACGGATTGGAACATTTTTCATATGATACACGTTATAATGGAGTTAATATAAGCGAAAGGTGAGCAGCAGAATAAAAACTAGGAATGATAGGAATGGTTGTAACTTGAAAGAACTCGTTTAACCCAAATAGACCCATTAGACACAAAGCTTGAGGTCACATTATTATTTATAAGTGTTATAAATCATGAAAAGCGGGGCAATGAAATGAAAATTTTTCAAAAAGTAGGCAATGAAGCACTTTTATACCGTATTATTTTAGCAGCTGTTGTTGTGTTTTTCATTGCAATAGGAACATTCATAACGTTCCAGCAAGGCAGCGATATGTATTTAGGCAATTTCGAAGAATATAATAACGATGATGTAAAATATATACGAAGTGCCGAGACATTACTTAATGAAGGTACATTTACTTATCACAAAGTAGAAGATTCGACTGTATTTATTATGCCTGCCCTTACGATGGTGTTGGCATTTTGTATGAAGATATTTGGATATTGGAACGGAATTACCGCATTCCGCATTCTTCAAGTTTTAATGATGGCAGGAACGATGATTCTTCTTTATCAAGTTTGTCGACGATTTTTCCATGAACGAATTGGTGTAATAGCAATCATGCTGTTCGCGCTATATGCACCTAACTATATGGCAGCAAATTTGATTTTAACGGAAGCCTTTGGGCAGTTATTTTTATGGCTCTTTATTTATACCGGAATTGTAGCTGTAGATAAAAAGAAGTTGAGTTGGTTCGCCATTGCAGCAGTATGTTTAAGTATTGGGATATATGCAAGGCCAAACTTTGCACTCCTTCCGGTCGTATTTTTAATCTACATGCTAGTTAGAGGATATAAAATAAAAGAGATTATTAAACCTGCGATTGTAGTATCTGCTGTAATATTAATTTGCATTTCCCCTTGGTGGATAAGAAATGCTGTCGTATTTGATAAGTTTATTCCGCTCACGCTCTCGTCCGGCAATCCATCTGTATTAGGAGCTATGATCGATTGGAGATATCCTGCTGGTGCAGAAGAGAAATTCAAAGAGGATTTTACGCGGTTAGGCGAGGCGAAAGATGCCATCGAATCCAATGAAATTCAAGCTGAGCTTGCCAAAAAAATTAGAAATTATGGATTTGAAACGGATCGCAATCGTTATATTAAACATTACACCGTTGATCGGGTAGTCGATATGGTCAAAGTACCTTATTATTGGAAGCCCGTACTTCATATTTCGAAACCCATCGTGGGCGTATATCACTACGTGCTGCTATTGCTCGGAGTAATTGGATTGCTCATGACCGTTATTTTTAAAAGCAAACGCAAAGAACTATCTATATTGATAATAACCATTTTATATTTCATATTTACTTCACTGCCATTCATTACGTTTGAAAGATACGGTTACTTCATTATGGCGTTTATCACGATATATGCAGCCTATCTCATTCATGAGCTAGTTGAAGCTGTGCGTTCGAAGAAGAGAAGTTCTTTGAGACAACCAAACCATTAGAGGGAGGAACCAAACCTTTAGAGGCTTCTACCAGACCTTCAAGGCGTTTCGAACCCACCCAAACCCTCCCTTCCAAGGGAGGGCCCCAAGGGCTGCGCCCTCTGGACACCCGCAATTGGACTAACGCTAAAGCTAGCCATGCGCTCTTTTGCTGCGTTTGCGTTGGAACGCTTTCGTCCCTTTGGGACACGCTTTACTTTGGGTGCATAACCCGCTGATTACTTGTTAACCAAACTTCAAAAGCGTTTCGAACCCTCCCAAACCCTCCCTTCCAAGGGAGGGCCCCAAGGGCTGCGCCCTCTGGACACCCGCAATTGGACTAACGTTAATGCTAAACATGCGCTCGTTTGCTGCGTTTGCGTTGGAACGCTTTCGTCCCTTTGGGACACGCTTTACTTTGGGTGTATAATTCGCTGATTACTTAAATACAATAACCAAACCTTCAAGGCGTTTCGAACCCACCCAAACCCTCCCTTCCAAGGGAGGGCCCCAAGGGCTGCGCCCTCTGGACACCCGCAATTGGACTAACGTTAAAGCTAAACATGCGCTCGTTTGCTGCGTTTGCGTTGGAACGCTTTCGTCCCTTTGGGACACGCTTTATTTTGGGCGCATAACCCGCTGATTACTTCTATAAGGAACTGTATGATGCTTATTTGGCTGAAAACTACTTTACTAAAGTTCTAACGAATCCTAGTGACGTTATCTCATGTTATTTGGGGTGATATGTGTTACTTTTCCCGAAATAACGATTCTGGGGTTCGTTAAATTGTTAATCGATTACGAAACGTTTGAATAAGAACTGCTCGGTTCGTTAGAGTTAGCAATCGCGTTGCTCTGCTTAAACTTCATCAATAAAACACAGAAATACAGAGGGGCTGTTCCTAGCGTAGATAAATCTACGTTTGGAACAGCCCCTCTGTTTTGGTGGGATGTGAGTGCGTGTTGTGTTTACTCGATTACTCTTTTACTGAACCCATTACCAGACCTTTGACAAAAAACTTTTGGAGGAATGGATATACGATAAGTATCGGGAGAGCGCCGATGAAGATTTGAGCTGATTTCACTGTTTTTTGTGAGATTAGCGCTAAATCAGCTGGGTTCATGCTCATCGAGCTCATATCGCGCTGGATGATAACCGTTTGAAGGAATGTGGCCAGCGGATAACGTTTTGGATCTCCGATATAAAGCAGGCCGTCAAACCATGAATTCCAATGAAAGACCATGCTGAACAAAGCGAGCGTTGCAATGGCCGGCAACGAAACGGGTAGATAGATGCTGAACAATGTACGGAAATGACCTGCTCCATCAATGAGCGCTGCTTCCTCCAGCTCCTTGGGTACTCCGCGGAAAAAGTTGAGCATAAGGATGGTTAAGAAGACATTAACCGCTCCTGGAAGCACGAGCACCCAAAAGTTGTCCATAAGGCCAATCTTTTGAATGACCATATAAAACGGGACAAGTCCCCCGTTGAAGAGCATCGTGAATACGAACAGCCAAGCATAAATATTTCTGCCGCGGAATGCGGTGTTTTCTTTGGATAGCGGATAAGCTGCCAAGAAGGCTAACAACAAAGTCAACAGCGTTCCGATTACCGTCCTCTGAACGGCGATCCACATCGAGTTTAGAAAGATCGGATTGCTTGTCGTTTTTCGGTAAGCATCCAACGTAAAATCGACCGGCCATAAACCGACGATATTGGCATCCGCTGCCGCCTTTGCACTTAGCGAAACGGCAAGCACATGCAGCAGCGGAATCACACATAGCAGGGCTAGAACGATCAATAGGATCGTATTAAACGTGTTAAAAACGCGATAGGATGGTGATTTATGATACATTCGGCAGGTCCTCCTTTTGCTAGCGTAAACGGCCATCGCGTCCTCAGACGGCTAACTCGTTTCGCGATCTTGCTTATATTTTTTAAAAAATTCTGTAATTGGCTAGTTTGTAAGCAAGGCGATAGGAGATAACGACTAAAACAAAGCTGATCACCGATTTAAACAATCCGATTGCCGTACCAAAGCCCATTTCGCCGCTTAAAATAGCTGTGCGGTATACAAACGTATCAATAATATCGCCCTTCGCGTAAACCAAGGAATTATAAAGGTTGAAAATTTGATCGAAGCCCGCATTCAGCACGTTTCCGAGCGCCAGTGTACCGACTACAATAGCAATCGGAATCATCGACGGAACCGTAATATGAAGCGTCTGCTTCCAGCGGCTTGCGCCATCCACCTCTGCAGCCTCATAAAGCGATGGGTTTACGTTGGCAAGCGCTGCAAGGAATACAACGGTACCAAAACCAAACTCTTTCCACACATCAGAGAGGATAACGGTGAAGCGGAACCAGTCGCCATCGCCTAGGAAGAAGATCGGCTCGATCCCGAATATTCCTGTTAGGAGACGGTTCACCAGCCCGCCTTCCGTCGATAGAAGATCTGTAAGAATACCGCCCAAGATGACCCAAGATAAAAAATGCGGCAGATAGACTAGCGTCTGTACAAAACGTTTGACAAGCTGTTTTCTAATTTCATTTAAAAGAATAGCGAATACGAATGGAGCAAAAAGATTCAGTACCATTTTGAAAATAGCGATGATTAGCGTGTTCCAGATCACCTGCAGGCTGTCTTGCCTCTCGAACAAATAGCGGAACTGATCCAGTCCAACCCATTCCGAGCCTGTCAGGCCTAGCCATGGTTTATAATCCTGAAAAGCCATTACAAGTCCACCCATTGGCAAGTATGCGAAGATGATTAGAAAGACGAGGGATGGAAGCACCATAAGATGGAATGGCCATTGCTTTATGAGGTAATAAAACAGCGGTTTTCCTTTTGATTTGACAACAGATACCGAAATGTCTTCTTGTTGAATTGTTTGCTGCTGAGACATGTTTTGTTCCTCCCGCTGGATGAAATGCAGAACGCAATCAGCCTTTCACGGCACGTATGCATCGCGTTCCTTATATAAAAATTATATCAGCGACGGAAAAATTGAAGTAGCTAACAAACCCAACATTCATGGCACAAATGCAACCACTTTTGCGATCCAACATGTGAATTTAGCTTGCTGCATTACACAAAAAAATGCGGCCCCTCAGGGACCGCATTTCGTCAAGCTTATTTCGTTAAACTAGCATACCACTCATTAACTTCTTTCGTCATATCGTCGCCGCCGGATGACTTCCAGCTTTTCACGAATTCATCGAAAGCTTCAGCCGGTTTAGCGCCATAAATGATTTCGTTAAACGTTTGAGCTTCAATTTTTTTCAAATAGTCCATGCGTGATTTCATTGTTTTGGTAGGAGGTCCTACAAACATATCTTTCTTGGAAATCGCATCTTGCTCCATAACGACAGTTGCCGCAAGTGCCGTTTCCGGTCCGTACTGTGCAACAACTTCCTTCTCGCGATAAGTTTTTGCTTCTTTACCGTCAGCTAGGTTAAGCAATGCTTTAAACTGTGCATCAGGAATACGCGCACCGTCACGTACAATGAAATAACGTAGTGGAGCCGTAATGGCACCGCCTGGAACATCATCCAAGTACAGCGGTTTGCCGCTAGCATCAAGAGCGTAATCATAACCTTCAAAAGCGCCTAGCTCGAACGGGCTTCCTTCTTGCGGGTCAGCTAGGTTTTCGAATAGATAGTTCTCGTAAGTGAAGAAAGCTTCTGGATTTTTCATATCTTTATTAATCAGAATAACGCCATTTACAAAGGAAGTGCCGTGACGCATTGCTTTACCGTCTTCACCAGTTGGAATCGCATAAGGCTTCCATACTGCGCCTTCAGCATTTTTTGCTGTATCGAGCAGCGGCCAGCCGCTCATCCAGTAAGGTCCAGGGATAATGCCTGCTGTTCCAGCTACAGCTGGTTCAGACGTTTTATTCTCATCCCAAAGTGCTGCTTCTTTCGGAATATAACCTTTGTCGCGCCATTCTTTAAGTTTAATTAGACCTTGCTTCATGCCTGCGTTCGTAGAACCGTATTCCAGAGTTCCATCCGCTGCCACATTCCATTGTGCAGGAAGTGTGCCATATGCGCCAAATACCCACGATGGATCACCCATCCAAGTGTTCATTGACGTTTTAAAGCCAACGCTTAGTGGAACAACTTTTTCTGGCGACAATCCTTGTGGATTATTGTTTTTAAAAGCTTCCATTACCGTTTCCAGCTCAGCAATCGTTTTTGGAGCTTTCAAATTAAGCTTATCCATCCAGTCTTGACGAATCCAGAGCACATAGTCGTTGTTGTAAGCATAATCAAGTAAAGGGATACCGATTCGTTTTCCATCACGCATGTAAGCATTCCATACGCTGGTATCAAGATTCATTGCCGCTTTCCATTTCTCGCCGGCATATTTATCGAACAGCTCGCCTGCGTCTTGGAACATGCCGGAGTCAATTAGATCTTGTGCCAGCAGCTTGTCACCAACGACAGCAACATCCGGCATTTTTTGCCCTGAAGACATCGCAAGACGCATTTTTGTTGCAAATGCTCCATTTGTATCTGTCACAGACCAAAGGGAATCTACTTTAATACCAAGCGTATCGAGTGCCCATTTTGTTGCCACGTTGTTTTCAATCGTTTCTCCCTCACGGAAGGTTAGCGCAGGGTCTACTCCCCATACAGTGGAAATCGTAACCGGCGGATCGTATTTCTCTTTGTAAGGGTTTTCCTCATTGCCCACGGAAGTGTTGTCGCTTGGCTTATTCGACGGCTCTGCCTTGTTGCCGCTGTTCGAGCAGCCAATGATGGCTGATACGATTAGAAGCATACAAAGCATGAACGTGAACCGTTTCTTTGTTTTCATATTCATTGTAATCCCCCTCATGATTATGTTCTACATGCTTAATTATAGGCTTAGGGGCAATTTCAGCCTATGACACAAAGCGAACATATCAGCACCTTTTACAACCACTTTACTGTTCGCGAAACTCCTGAGGTGTCATACCATAATATTTTTTGAACGTTTTGCTAAAATATTGCGGATTCTGATAACCAAGCTCACTCGTTATTTCATATATTTTTTTGTTCGTATTTTTCAGCAAATAAAGCGCCCGCTCCATCTTCATTCCGATGATCCATTCACTTAAGCTTTCTCCCGTTTCCGCTTTAAATACTTTCGAGAGATAAACCGGATGAAGAAACACGCGATCAGCAATCGTTTTTACAGTCGTATCTAAGCTAAGGTTGTTCGCAACAATTTCCTGCACCTGCTTAACGATAAAGCTTTTGGAGCTTTCCTCCTTCACTGAAAGCACGCTTTGCAGCTTATGCAATACACCAATTGACCAATCCTCCAGCCGATCAGGCGATAGTACAACCGTTTGATCCAAAATAAAATCGATACCCAGCTCATTGATTTGGGATACGTATTGGCCCTGTCTATGCGTAATATACATAAAAGCATTGGTAAGCGCTAAATATACCTCGTATAGATGCTCTCTTGAGAATCTTGTATTTTTCAAATCGGCAAAAACATCTTTAATTTTCTGCTCTACCGCATCCCAGCGCTTCGACTCCAGCAAGGTTATCATCGTAGGCGGCTTATATAAGCTTTCCATCGATTTAACAAAAGTGTTATCCTTGCCCGAGCGATCCTCCAAATAATGAATAGAGTGCTGCTCTTCATTTGCAATCATGAACATCGCTCCTAGGCCTGAACGATACGCAGTCGTAATCGCACTTGGAAACTCGAACCAATCCGTAACGACAATGGAGATATCTCCTTTGAGATAGTTGCTCACATTTGTACGAAGCTTCTTGGTTGCTTCGGCAAGTATCGTTTTACGTAAATTGCGGCTTTCCACACTATATTCTGACTTCTCGCCTGCTTCCGTTTTAGGCTGCGCCATAATAAGCAAATATTCATGCGGAGCTTTGCAATGCCATACATGAAAGTGCTGAGCAAACGACTCCTCCGCTATATTCCCTACGGCAAACTCCATAAGTGAGGAAGAGCTATAATCCAGATGTGAAAATTGTTTGCCCAGTTGGACGAGCATCATGACAGTTGGACGTTCTATCTCAAGAGAAATTTCGTATTGCGCCAGCTTCTCTTTAATCGTCTTTGGCGAAAGCTGTCTGCCTAATACCAAGTCGACCATAAAATTGGCGCGCAGCACCTTGAAATCAGATTTGCGATCATACAGCAGCTGTTGATATTTCTCTGCCTGCTCCCATTCATCCTTTAACGCTTCGATTGCTCCCGATATCGTTTTCACAAATTCATCATCATTTACCGGCTTTAATATATAATCAAATGCTTGCAGCTGAACGGCCTTTTTGGCGTATTGAAAATCAGAATGTCCTGTAAGCAGAATGCATTTGATGTTAGGCCAGCGCTGGCTGATCTCTTGAACGAGCTCAAGCCCGTTCATTTCCGGCATCGCAATATCGGTAACGACAATATCTATCGAGTTTTCTTCAAGAAGCTCCAGCGCTTCAAAGGCAGATGTCGCTTGATACACGCTTTTTACGCCAATCGAGAGCCAGGGAATGGTCTTCTCCAAGCTTCCCGTAACGTACGACTCATCATCAATCAATAAAATTTCAATCATTTGAAAACCCCTTTTTTTATCTAGCTTGGTGACCAAGTAATCGTGACTTTTAGACCTCCAAGATTTGAAGATGAGAAGCTAACCCCTGCTGATCCGCGAAATCTTAAGTGCATGCGCTGATGAACATTCCATAACCCGCAGCCCATTTGCTCATCCATTTGATTTTGCATTTTGTGCTGAAGAATAAGAATATCCTCCATGCTCATCCCCTTGCCGTCATCCTCTACGACAAGCCGTGCTCCTTCTTCATGCCACTCTCCCGTTATTTGAATAATAGATGCATCCGTCCATGCCTCAATACCATGAATAACTGCATTCTCAACGAGCGGCTGCAGCATCAGCGGCGGAATTTCAAGATGGCGCATATCCGCAGGCAAGCTGATCGAATACTGCAGTCGCGGCATGCGCATTTTTTGAATTTCCAAATAGCTGGTCACAAAATTAATTTCCTCTGACATCGCAACAAGATCGCGTTCCTGCCTTGTCGTATAACGGTAATAGTTGGACAAATGATGCGACATGGCAACGACTGCTTCATTCTTTTCAAGCTTGGCCATACTCGAGATGAACGAGAAGCAATTATAGAAGAAATGCGGATTAATTTGTGATTGCAGCTGTTTTAAACGTGCTTCCCGCACATGAATTTTTTCCAAATATACCGTTTCAAACAGCTCTTGAATTTGAGCGACCATTAAGTTGAAGCGCGTATAAAGAAAACCAAACTCGCTCCTGCCACGCGGCTTCATTCGAACCGAATAATCACCATTTTTCAGCTTCTGAAACCCAACGATGAGATGCTTAATAGGAACCTGTACCTGCGCATATAAAAGATAAGCAGCGATGCAGCATAACAGCAATAAGCCTGCCAAAGATACATAAAATAATTGATTCGTCTTTTGAATAGGCCGAATGATTTCGGAAATCGGAATATAATCGATCAAATGCCAACCAATCGTTTCTGATTTCACAATATTGACCAAATATTTTTCCCCGCCCAAATCAATCGTACGGCTTTCCAAGTCCTGAAGCGGCTGTTGCTTCAACAAATGGATCACGTTGTTCGTCAGTTCCTTATCTGCCGAGCGATTATAAATAACGCCGACGCCTTCCAAATAATAAAATGGCTCTCGGCGGCCATCGCTCTTGAACTTGTCCAGCATATCTTTAATGTTCGAGCTGTCGAACTGCACCTCAATGACCAGGTTCGAGCTGCTTGGGTCCAAGTAACTGGAATACGGTGTTACCGCATAACGAGAGAAAACAAATTCATTATTTTCAGCGGCCTTCACTTGCCAGCCAGGCTTTAATCTTTTTTTCAAATCGGCGTCGTCATAAAGCACAACGTCATTATCCGAAATATCTCTATGGAGAATCGGTGAATAGATATGAAGGCTGCTTCGCCATTTCGATGAATTTTGCTGAATGGCCAGCTTCGTTTGAATTCTTTTGATCAAAGTAATCATGCCCAGACTCAGCTCCGGCATTTCCGTAAAAATATCGCGAAGCGACGAAATATCTGGATCCTGTATTAATAAGTCCGGCCATAGGGCCATCGAATCAATGCTTGTATTGACTTGATTTTGAAAGAATAGGAGCTGATTCGTGTTCGACTTGTTAAGCTCCTCGCCAAGAATGTCGGTGCTAGTCTTATTAGAGTAGAAGTAGAGCAGCATAATCGGAACCAGCATAATAATAATTAGAGCAACGATTTTAGTAAATAAATTAATTTTAGGCATATTGCTTTGCACCTCTGCTGGATGTCATTTGGGCTGCTGCTTAAAAATCATTTTCTTCCTCTTCACCATACGTGGACATTCCATTCAATTCAACCCGTAAAATCGAAATGTATGTTATGTTTTTACAACTACTTTATTGCACAACATTTCTATTCTTTCAAAAAAAGAACCAGAATATCGGTTTTTACTCCGACATCCCGGTTCTTTCGTTTACGTTAATTGTTATATTTGTACGCAAGCATGGAGGGCAGCGCGTTTCCTTCAAAATCAAACAGCGTCGTGTTATCAACCACATTAGGAGCATCCTTCTGCCAGCCTACGCCTGGTACATAAATCATGACGGGGTCCCAGTAGAGCACGCCAAGGCATCTTCCCCCGTCTACCAGCTTAATGCCGTTCATCAGAGAATACATGAAATCACGTTGACCTTCTGGCGTACTCTCGTACGGCTCTGGCCCATTGTTCTCAAGCTGACCTCGCATGCCGGCACCCGTAACCGCGCTCCAGTTAAAACCCGCTTCCATGAGCAAAATATCCTTATCAAATCTGGCGACCAGCTTATTGCAAAAGGCTACTAGCTGCTGAACCGATGCCTGTGTCCAGAACGGATAATAGGATGGTCCGATAATGTCATAGGGAACGCCATACCGCTCGCAATTGCCAAAAAACTGCTCGTATTTCTCATCCTCAGTCGCGCCGTCCAAATGAATAACGACCTTGCTCGTTTCAGATACTTCCTTCACCGCTTGATAACCTGCCTTTAGAAGCTCAGCCAGCTGCAGCCAATTCGCAATAGCACCATCGGGATAACACATGCCGCCTTGTATTTCATTGCCAAGCGATACATACTCAGGAGCTGTTCCTTGTTCGACCAAACGCGTCATAAAGGCTCGTGTATATTGATATAAGGCTTCTCTCAGCTCCGCAAAAGAAAGTCCTTCCCAGCTATGGGGCTTGTGCTGAGCTAAACCATTTGTCCAATAATCACTGTAATGGAAAGAGAATTGAATTTGGAATCCCATGTCCTTCGCTCTTTTTACTAAAGCGAGCGTTCTTTCCTCGTTCTGATAACCTCTAGCGTCCAGCTGATTCGAAGGCCAGTAGTCTTTGTTTCCAGGATCATTATATAGTCGAATCCGAACAATGTTATGCCCGTAAGCTTTCAATATTTCAAGGCCGTCCATCGGTTCATGATGATCTTTATAAATACCGCCGTTTTCCTCAATCCGCGGCATCTCGGAGATGTCCCCGCCCTTCAGCAGCTCATAAGCCTCATCACTTTTCACAAGCTCAAACGATTTCACCTTACACCAATTCTCGCCGTTCCCTTCGGTAAAGAGACCAATGGTGCACTTTCCATCCCTTACTTCTATGCCTCGTATAATGACAGGTATCCACTCTGATGATACTGGAAGACTTGTTATTCGAGTCTCACCACTTACAGCCTCCGCAAAAATATAGCAGGTTTGTTGTCCTCCGCTGTTTTGCGTCAATGCTGTCAATGTATAATAGCCGTTCTCAAGCTTTTCAATAGTCCTAGACGCCGCTGAGCAATAAGAAGCGGTATGTTGAAGCATAAGATACTCAGTAGATGACGGATGATCCTGCTGGATGCCCTCTGCGACTTGATTGCCGTTAGAAAACAAGCTCCAGTCAGCCTGTTGGTTTGTCTCAAAAGAAAAATACATCATATACCTCCGATTTCATTCGTAATCGTTCTTTGCTATCGTATCAAACCGATTCCACGCCATACAGGGCATATTCACAACATATTGGTTGCTATTTCAACCATACGTTTGATTAGGCATGATGAGTGAACGATCAAACGGTTTTTTAATACAAACAGGGCATATCCATCTAAGGACATACCCTGTTTGTTGTCTAACTAATTAATGGACAGAATACATCATTTGAAACAATCTTTCTAAAATAACAGCAGCCTGTGCTCTTGTCGCATGGCCTTTTGGTGCAAATACACCCTGCCCGACTCCCTTGACTAAACCGGCCTGCTGCATCTGTTGAATAGCTTCTGCGGCATAATCAGCTATTTGCGCTTGATCAGCAAAAGCTTCAACGTTTGTTAGATTACTCAGCTTTACGTTGATTGCTTTTACAGCACGGTACATCATAACAGCCATTTCTTCACGGCTTATGACATCATGCACACCGAAGCTGCCGTCATCTTTGCCTTTCACAATACCGAGCTTTTGAGCGTTTATGATTGCTTCTGCATACCATGCTCCTTCTTTAACATCCGAGAAGCCTGGTCCATCTCCCTTAGCTGCTGTATCCAAAATCCCCATTAACATTTGCAGGAATTGTCCTCTTGTTACGGCATCTGTCGGCTTAAAGGTTTGATCCTCAAATCCGCTTATGATGCCTCTTGCCGCAAGGAACTCAATACTCTGCTGTGCCCATCCGGCCTTAGCTAGATCGGTAAATGAAACAGCCTTGTAAACCGCTGCATATTTGCTGAAATGCGATGGACTAAAAGTGATTGTCGCCTTCGCAGCATCATATATCGCGTTTTTCACTATTTCCAGCTTACCATCCTCGTTGATGTAATAAATAACTATGTTATGAGGCTCTTCTCCTTGACGCAACGTATAAGGAAGTTCGATGATGACCTTGTTCTTATCAAAATGAGGAACTTTCACCCCATCGACGGTAAGATTAAAATCATAAACCGTATGGTCGCCTACAGCCTTCTTCACTTCATTGGATAAGTCTGAAGCATCCACTTTAGCAGCTGAAAATTGTACGTTGTTTGATGCTGAGTTGATTACATCCTTGAACAGGTCAGGTGCGAACGAGATCGTTGCAAAGCCAGTTTTGAAAATCACCGCTTGCAGTCCTTCATTTGCTAACTCTGTCATCTGCTTTGCAGCCATATTCGCAATGATGCCTAAAGCTCCCGTTGTCGGCATCGTGGTTACTGTGATTGAATGATCCTTATCATTCTTCAGTCCTTGCCTCAAATCAACATTCACCGCCTGCACTGTTGGTGTAGGCTGCGGTGTCACCGGTGTGGCCGGTGTCGGTGTTGGCTCCACCGGCGTCGTTGGTGTTGGTTCTGGATCCACTGGTGTCGTCGGCGTTGGTGACAGTCCCGCTTCTGCTTCCAGCACAATCGTTACTCCAGATGTCACCTGCTTATCGGTAACAGCCACCTCAGTTACTGAGCTCGTGATATAGCCTGCTTTACTCACAGCAATAGAATAACCTGATCCTTGCGGTATATCTGACAAGGTGAATTCACCTGCAGCACTCGAAACCGCCGCATATTCTACTCCTTTAATGACCGTTTTTATGGCAGCATCCGCCAGCTTGTTGCCCGCTGCATCCTGCACTTCACCGCTGATCGCACCGGTTCCTTCACCTAGAAAACCTACTGCAACCGCATCAACTAAAGCCCAGTTTCCTGCATTCGCGTTTGCGTAGAAGCCAAGCGTCAGCTCCCCGCGCTCTACCTTCACAACCATGCTGAATGGCGTCATTACATTTGTTTTCGGAATATTTAGACGTGCCAGTTCACCTTTCGAGTCCTTTGCGTACATATAATATTCCTTCTGCTCACCGCCATTATAGAACGATGCTGAAACCGTATAATAACCGTTTGCAAGACCTGTAATCGTCTGATTAGCATCCGATTCATAGGCTCCAGCATGCCAAAGATTTAGAACATAACTTCCTTCCTTAGGATTATCTTTCGAAGCAAAGGTTGCATTTGCTGTTCCCGTTATGTTCCATCCTGGAAGAGTGTATTTATCGGCACCCTGCTGCTCAAAACCAGCATTGATTAACGGTATTTTCGCAGCTAAAATGATGTTGCCAGCTTTTGTTGTCTGACGAGTCTTAACATCAACCGCTGAGGCCGAGCCGTTTAAATATCCTTCTTTGCTTGCCGAAACGGCGTAACCATTGCCGCCTAATACATCAGCAAGTACATATTGTCCCGCTGCATTCGTCTTTGCGGTATAGGTTTTCTCACCCATAACTGCAATGACCGTCGCATCTTCAACAGGCGAGTATGAGCTGTCTAATACGATACCTGTTATCGCCCCAAGATTATTCAATAGCGTCAAATGAACATCACTAGTCGTTTCGCCAACTTTAACCGAAACAGGGGATGACTCTGCATTTAAATAACCTGATTTTATGGCAACGACCTTATAGTTGATTCCCGCAGGTATGTTCACTAGTCGATATTCACCAGCTGCATTGGTCCATGCGGAATACACTTTTCCTGCTGCAGCAACGCTAACCTGCGCTTTATCGATTGGTGCTTTGTCACTTCCAATGATTGTACCTGTTATCGTGCCTGAATTTAATGCTAAAGATAAATCAATCGACGCAGCCGTCGACCCAATTGCTACCGAAGCGTTGACAGCTCCCTCACTAACATAACCTTCTTTAGCAGCCGTCACAGTCACATTTGGAGCAGCAGGCAAATCTGCAAGCGTATACTGACCTGAGCTATCCGTAACTACGCTGTATATAACGCCATCAATGATCGTACTTACCTTCGCATCAATAACCGAATTATCGTTTTGATCCTTAACGGTTCCTGTAATAGCGCCGCCGATCATTGCAATATTCTGATTCGACGTGAAAGCTCCCGGTTCCATGAGGTTAACGGAAATATTTCCGCCTTCATACCCGCTTTTTACAGCTGTAATCGTATAGGCTTTGCCGATTGGCAAATCCGGAATGAAATAGTTCCCAGCTGCATCCGATTTTGTCGTCAGCATCGTACCATTTACATCAACAGCTATCGTCGCATGAGCGATGCTTTTGCCAAGCGCACCTCGCACAACACCCGAAATATGTCCAAGCGTCGACCCTTCCGTATTTTGCTTGTAGGCATCATGAGCGGGCAATGCTTTGCCATCAAAATCAAACAAAGTCGTATTTGACACCACGTTCAAATCGGGTTGATCGTCAATCTCTTTAATTGCCCAGCCTACACCCGGCACAGCAATCATAATCGGGTCCCAATATAGATCGCCGATAACTCTGCCATTATCTACGCTCTTCAGACCGTTGAATAAATTAATCATAAATTCTTTTTGCCCTTGTGGAGAGCTCGTATCTGCTGGGTATGGTCCGTTATCGTTTAGCTGGCCAATTGTGCCATTTGGCAGCGTGGGATTCCAGTTATATCCAGTCTCCATAATCATAATATCTTTATCATATTTTTTGCTGAAATAATTACAAAACGCTACGATTTGTTCAATCGTGTCATCCGTCCAGAACGGATAATAGGACGGTCCGATAATATCATAAGGGACCTCTCTTGCCTCTATCTCATCAAAAAAGTTTTCATATTTGCTCGTGTTGCCTGCGTCATCCAAATGYAGAATGACCTTTGAGGTCGGAGAAGCCTTCTTAACCTCTTCCGCTCCGGCTTTAAGGAATCTTGCTAGATTAGCCCAGCTCCCTCCAGACGCTCTGCCGTAAGGAAACAAAATACCCGATTGCATTTCATTGCCTAACGACACGAACTCCGGCGTCGTGCCTTGGTCTACCATTGCTTCCATAACATCTAACGTGTATGCACGCAAAAGCTCCTCCAGCTTAGTCACCTTTGCAGCATCGTCTGCCAAATCCTTAATCGCCGTTTGCCATGCGTTAGGGATATTATGCGTAGCGCCGTTCGTCCAGTAATCGCTATAGTGGAAGGACAATTGAATTTGCAAACCTGCAGCTTTTGCACGTTTGGCAAGCTTCAGAATGTCCGCCTTATCCATAATGCCTGCTGGACGGTAATAGCTGCCGTCGCCATGGCCTTTGCCCGGTTCATTATAGACGCGCAGACGTACGATATCGTGGCCGTTTTCTTTCAACAGCTGAAATAAATCCTTCTCATTCCCTTTGCTGTCGTAAAATTTGCCGCCTTGCGATTCTACATAAGTAAGCTCTGAGACATCGCCGCCTTTGAGAAATTTGTACGGCTGGTCATCCTTCACCAGCTCGACAAAATCAAGCTTCGTCCAGTTGCCTGCTTTTGCATCTGAGAATAAACCGATCGTCGCTGTTCCATTCGTAACCTGAATGCCGCGCAAATACACCTTTGTCCAGGTGCTGCCGATCGGTACCGCAGCTCTCGCCTCCGAGGTGCCATGGTCACGGGCGAATATGTAGCTCGCATGCTGGCCACCGCCATTTTGCGCCCATGCTGTCAGCGTGTAATACCCGTTCTCTAGTCCCGTAATCGTCTGGGAGGTAGTCACCTTATAATCATGATCAGAATAATGCGTTAAGCCATAGCTGCTTAAATAGCCCGGTGCTTCCGTATAGGAAGCGTCCATATCGCCTTCCTCTGACCAGGAGCTGATGACCTGAGCTGGTTCTTCCGCTTCGAAGCCCTGATTGCCAATCGCTACGCCAACAGGCTCCAGCTGGGCTTCCTCTTCTTTAACCAGTGAAATCAGATCGACACCAAGCCATTTGTCTGCAGCTCCGTCTGCATAAAAGCCGATCGTAACCTGATTATTTTCAATAACGACTGGTAAACTAATTTTGGTCCACGAGGATGAGCTGACCGGAATATTCACCTTCACTTCTGCTCTTCCTGTGTTTTTCGCGTACATATAGCTTTGTGTAAAGCCGTCGCCTCTTGCAAGCCAAGCCGATAACGTATAGGTACCGTTCTCCAGTCCCGTTGCGGTCTGAAACGTATCCGCTGTATAAGCGTTAGCGCTCCAGTAGTTCAGACGCTTCGCGCCGCCATTCTCAGGAGTCCAATCTTTAATAGAGATAGGCGTCTCGCTGCCTTCTGGTCCAAAGCTCGTCTCCCATCCTGTTAAATCCTGCTCAAAGCTCGTATTTTCAAGAGCTCTTGCCGGAGCAGCTTCATCCAAGACGAGCGTAATCAAATCAACGCCCATAAAGTTGTTTGCATTGCCATCCGCATAAAAACCAAATGTCAGCTGGTTGTTTGCTACGACTAATGGCATGCTGATTTGTACCCATGTGCTGCTTTCCGGCACATTTGCTTTCACTTCTGCAAGTCCCGTGTCTTTGGCATACATATAGCTCTCATTAAATCCTGCTCCGCGCTCTACCCATGCGGATAACGTGTAGGAACCATTTTTCAAACCAGTAATGGTCTGATGCGTGTTAGCTGTATAAGCTGACGCGCTCCAATAATCTAATCGTTTGGTACCGCCTCCGGTTGGAATCCAGCTTCCCTGGATCGTAATCGGCGTCGTTCCTTCAGCCGGTGTAAACGATGTATTCCACGAAGCAAGATCACTCTCAAAGCTTCCGTTTGGCACAATAATCGGCGTGCCTGCGGCATAAACTACAGGCCTATGAACACTTGTAAACAACCCCAATACGATACAAAACATAACCAAAATACTAATGCCCTTTTTACTGCTTCTTCTACTCAATTGGTTCACCCCTTCATCCCTGTTATCGATCCCCTGCGTCAAACACGAACCAAATAAAGCGCTGTCATTTATGGCAATGAAAATCGCTTTATGAGATATTACCTCTTTACTTTAAAGGATTTGAAGTATACTACAAGCAGTACAAATGCAATATTTATGCAGGTTTGATAGCCTTTTCTATGCAAAAAAACAGCATTTTGAGTTTTAACTCTCAAAATGCCGTTAGCTGGCCTTTACAAAAAGAAATCCCCAACGCTGAGGCGAAGGGGATTTCCGGTTATTGACCTAATAATATTTTTGCATAAGGTGAATCGATAGGCATCATAATAACTGGCTCGTTTTTCAACGTCGTCGCATAGCTCTCCAACGTCCGATAGAAATTGTAGAACTGCGGGTCGCTGCCGTATGCTTTGTTATAAATAACGGCTGCTTCACGCTCGCCCTCAGCGACGATTTTTTTGGCATCAGCCTGCGCTTGCGCTAATAGCTCCGTAGCTGTACGATCCGCTTTGGAAGTAATTTTTCGCGACTCCTCATCACCTTCGGACAAGTAGCGTGCTGCGATCGATTGACGATCTGAAATCATCCGGTTGTATACGCTTTGTTTGTTTTCTTCCGGCAAATCGGTACGTTTAATGCGAACATCGATAACCTCAATACCATAATTATCACGAGTCAACGCAGACACAACATCCTTCGTAATCTCATCGTTAATATTGCCGCGCGCTGTGTTCTCACTAATGATATTATCGTAATTAACCTCTGATAGCTTACGGCGAACAGAGTTGTACACGGCCTCATCGATCCGCTGTATACCGCCGCTGACCGACTGCACCGTTCTTAAAAACTGTGATGCATTTGTGATGCGCCATACCGTATAATTGTCTACTACGATCGGCTTCTGATCCTTCGTTAGAATCGTCGTCGGCGTGCTTTCATATGTCATTTGATATTTCGGCAGCGTCGATACGTTCTCAATAAACGGAAGCTTAAATTTAAGGCCCGGCTCTGGCACAGCTCTCATCGCTTCACCAAATCGAAGCACAACCTTATATTCGCCTTCCTTCACGATATACATCGAGCCTGAGCCCAATATGACAACAACCAACACAACAATAATTGTTAACCATTGGTTTCTTTTCATTGTGCGTCACCTCCTTGCGGAGCTTCTGTGACTGGCGGCGGCGTTGTTACCGGCGGAGTCGTCGTGCTGCCGCTACCGCTGCGCAGCAATTCATTTAGCGGCAAATAATTTACGGTATCGCTGTTCGAATTCGTAATAAAGATTTTCGCGTTGGGCAATATTTTTTCAAGCGTCTCCAGCACCAAACGACTTTGGGTAACATTCGGATTTTTTTTGTACTCGCCGAATATCGCATTAAACTTGGCAACGTCACCTTCGGCGTTCAGAATCCGAGATTTCTTCTGTCCTTCGGCATTTTCAAGAAGCGCCTGCGCCTCACCGCGCGCTTTCGGAATACGGTCATTCTCGTACTTCGCAGCATTATTAATTTTTGTGTTTTTCTCCTCGCGTGCATTCGTTACCTCACGGAAGGCCTCAGCCACTTGACCGCTTGGCGGCTCGATATCCTGGAACTTAATATCAATGATTTGTATGCCCGTTTTGTACTTGGACTGCAGCTCAATCAGCTTCTCCCGAACCTTGTCTTGGATGACTGTCTTACCGTCAGTAATGGCGTAATCAAGCTTCTCCGAGCCGATTACTGCACGAATCGAGGAGCTTGCTGCATTTCGCAGAAACTGCTCCGCATCGGAAATATTGTATAAGTAATCATGAATGTTGCTTATCTTCCATTGTACAACTGCATCCGCGGAAACGATGTTTTCATCACCCGTGATCATCATCGCTTCATCATCATTTGGAATGGCTTCAGAGCCCACTTGACGATAACCGATATGAATCCGCTGTGTCAGCTCCGCTTTTACAATTTTGACATCTTGAATTGGATAAGGCCATTTGAAATGCAAACCTGCTGAAGTTTCATTCGAATACTTGCCAAAGGTTAAAATGGCTGCCCGTTCCTGCTCCTGTACTGTGTAAAAGGAGGTTGTTCCTAAATAAATGACGATAACTGCGGCGACGATACCGAATACGATTTTTTTAACCGTACTTGGCTTTAGCTCTGGCGGCCTTCGACCGCTCATACTGTGATTCTCGCCTAGGTTCTGATTTTGATCTGTAAAGCTCAAAGAAATCTCCCCTTCCAAGCATCTTTTATATGGCTATAGGGGATAATACGCGAAAACGATGAAAAAGTAACCGATTTTGTCATATTTTTCTTAGCTTTCGTATTAAATAGCTCATTTCCTGCATTTTACTTGCTATTAATCCATTTTAGTCGCTATTGCGCCTGTACATAGAGCAGCAGCTTAGACTCCGATGGTGCCAGCTCAATGTGGTGTCCGTCGCCCTCTGTCACGGCTTGCCCCTCCTGTCCACTCCACAAATCCCGAACGACTATCCCCTTAGAGGAATCTATGCCCATTCTTGCAAATGATGCGTGCAACAAGCTTTCCTTCTCTACTTCGAAATTAAAAGCAGCGACGTAAGTCCCTTCCTCTGCTCGCAACATGAACAGATTTTCACTTTTGTTCCCACTGCTGCACTCAACGGGACGGAAGGTTACACCTCGTTTAGCTAACGCCATGATTTCTGGATTCGTCATCCATTCCTTGGCCCGCCGCGCTGCCTCCTCCATTCGGTAATCATCGCCGAGCAGAAGCGAGGTACCCGCAATCACCGCACTGTTCAAACGGCTTCTCCCTTCATGCTCGCTAATCGCACGCTGGTTGTCGCTTTTGTAGAGGACAACATGATCGGGATCGTTGAAACGATACAGGCTATCGTTAATCCACCAGCCATACGTTAACGCGTTAAGCATATATTCGGTATCATTGATCGTTCCGAATGCATCGCAGGATACACGGCGGCTGTGTGCATAGCCATGCGGAAATAGCGGAGCAATAGACAGATTAATTAAGAACGGTCTGCCAATTTTCTCAGGATTCAGTGTTTCACGTACACAAGCCATACCTTTGTTGTACGCCTGTATTCCTGTTCTTATATCGGGGTCATAGAAAACGCCTTCCATTGCGCCATGCGTCAGAAAATCCAGCTTAACATAATCAAAGCCCTGATCTACAAAGCTCTCCAGCCTTTTTCTAATTCGCTCCAGCGCGACTGGATGCGATGGATCTATCGCAAATGCGCCATCCAGCTTCGGCAGCGGCTGTCCAGCTGTATCCTTGATCAAAATCTCACGGTAAAGCACTGCTCCATCTGTTCCTTCCACCGGCGTATCCGGATCGTTGCCCCAGAAAGCGAATGGCGTATAATAAGTGCCCGGCTTTTGACCGTTCGCTTTTACCCGTCTTAGCGCATCCTTTAGCTGCTCTTCCGATAAATTGTCCCAGAAGGAGTCGAAGTTGACGTAAAGGCTTCCCTGATCGTCAGCAAAGCTATTTTGCTGCAATTGTTTGGAGAAGAAATCAGATGTATACGTATACACATCATAATCAAGCTTGCCCATGACGGCTGACCAGCTGTTCCAGCCCATCGGTACGCCGCCTTCCCAAGGAAGTGCTGGTGTCAATACGGCATTCGCCTTGCCATACACTTCAAGCCCATCGCGGTAATCCGAGAACGCACCGACAAAAATCGTCGGAGAAACAATGCTTTTACCGCGAATTGTTCCGTGTGCAACTGTATCTCTCGTCTGCATATCAGCGGCTCCGCCATAAACGCGCAGCCTGCCCAGATCCTCAGGGAACGTCCCTTCTACAACTACGCCTGTTTTCCAAGTATCATGTGTGACTGATCCAATAACAAATCCGTTTCTGCTTTGCGCACGATAAATGGCGGTTGTCTCATAGCTGTGTACGCTGCAAGGAATAGCATGTGAGGCAAAACGAACCCATTTGTCATTATCGAATGGAACGAATAAGGCCCTGATTTCCTCGCTGGCACCTGCATCTGCCCCAAATTGTGCAATACTTCCATCATTTAAATATGCGGCTAGCGGCGTGATTTCATTCGTCTCCCATTCGAGCTCGCTTTCCACTTCAAGCTCCATTAACAAATAAGGCAGCTGCTCGTACATACGGAAATGCTGACGCATTAATGGCTTGCCAAGCTCTTCATGCTCAAAGCTCCAGTGCAGCCCTTTGCCAAATCCATCCTCAATGGCTTGGATAGACGATTCATTAACAACATGTTTGCTGTAAAAAGTAGAGCGAAGCTGCTCCAAACCATAACGTGCTTCGGCATAAAGGCCAACCAGCGCCGCACCGCTGCCCCACTTCAGCGATACATGCCCATCCGTCAAATGTACGGTTGCCTGAATGACTCCGTTATCAACAACATATTCCTCCATGCGCTGCTCCAGCTCGAATTGCCCAATCTTCATCGCTCATCCGCTCCTCTTTTATAATGGAAGAAGGCCGGCAGCGCCGGCCTCCATTATGCTTGCATTATGTTTATTTCCAAAGTTCAACACGATTTTTGTAATTGGTTGTATAAATCGCTTCAACCTTTGCATCTCCAGCAGCCTTCATGTCACTAAGCATTTTATCAAAAATGCTGTTTGCTTCTTCAGGAGACTTCGCCATAATCGCTTTCGTCAGCCCCTGCTTCACAATATCATTAACCTTCTGCTCATTCAGTGCTTCAGGCGTTCCTCCCTGCGGTCCAAGACCATCGTAGAGTACGGAGTCATACACCGAGTCAGACAAGTTTTTGAGTGCCATCTTATCGACAGCGCCACGTTCGAAGCGGCCCGCTAAGTCATAAGGTGTGCCGTCGGAACCATTTCCGTTTTTGATAAACCAAGTCCATTTGCGAATGCCAGATTCCTTTGTATAGGCATTCCAATCGTCTTTAAAGCTTTGCAGCACTTCTGGACGCGGCGTATGCTTGCCATCCTTCATATCCCAGTGCTGGCCTTCAATTCCCCACATCAACAAATATTGTCCTTCTTCGCTCGCTAGGAAGTTCATAAATTTCATCGTGCGTTCCGGGTTTTTATTTTTCTTCGTAATCGTAATCGCATCCCAGCCAAGTGAGCTGCGTCCGCCGTATGTCGTTTTTGCAGGATCTACGCCATCTGCTACAACCTTGTAAGGGAACAGCTGTGATTCTTCACCACGATCCTTCTTCAGAATCGTGTTTGCTCCTCCAGCATCCCAATACGCGCCTGTTGAAGCAAATACAGAACCTGTCGCCAATTTTTGTTCCCAAGCTTGCTTTTTGTTAATCGCCCATTCCTTATCGATCAGGCCTGTCCTGTACAAATCATTCATGTACATAATCATTTTGCGGTATTGCGGGTCTTTCACATCAAACTTCAGCTCACCATTCTCATCATAGAAAGGCAGCATGCCGAACATACCTTTGAAAGTGCCTAGTGT
Source organism: Paenibacillus sp. 2TAB26 (assembly GCF_052115145.1). Taxonomy (NCBI): domain Bacteria; kingdom Bacillati; phylum Bacillota; class Bacilli; order Caryophanales; family Paenibacillaceae; genus Paenibacillus; species Paenibacillus sp. 2TAB26. The sequence goes on along the minus strand of NZ_JBFRGC010000004.1, from coordinate 119,037 downwards.
ACCGCCAAAGTTTTCTCCATCCATCGATAGAGCAATCGTTTCTTTACCGTCCATCGTAGGATATTTCGCTTTAAAATCAAGCAATAGCTGCTTGAATTCAGTTTCCGTGAAAGGCACTCCGCCTTCTGCTTTATCAGGAGCCAGCTCCTTCAAAATATCTTTACGCATATTGAAGCCGAATACGGGCTCATTCTCAAACCCATACCAGTTGGAAAGGTAATAGTTTTTACCATCTTTATAACGCGTTTTGTTAAGTACATCGCCATACATTTTTGCTACATCTGGGCCGTTTTTTTCAATCAAATCATTTAGTGGAATGATAGCACCCGACTCAATGTATTTGTTAACCAAATCACTGCTTCTCTCAAACATGATGAGATCCGGCAGATCATCACTTGCAAGCATCAGATTCAGCTTCTCCGCTGGATTGCCGGTTGGCTGCTGAATTTCTACTGTAATTCCTGTCCGCTTCGTAATTTCTGCCGCTACCGCGTTGCTGAATTTATCTCCCGTATTTTTATCGAAAAAGGTTATGGTCAGTGGTTCGTTAGACTTGTCATTTCCAGCGCTATTCTCGCCAGCACTCGAGTTGCCRTTTTCTTTAGCATTATTGGAGCCGCAAGCTGATAATACGGAAATGACAACGATCATGCTTAAAAATAATACGATCCATTTTTTAGTACGCATAGTATAAATCCCCCTCTTAAGTGATTCTATTATAGTACATTTTCATCCCTATTTAAGCGTGATCGGCATCACCTCCAACAAAGTTCCCGCTTCATTAGCTTTTTACTGCACCAAGGGTCATGCCTTTAACAAAATATTTTTGTAAAAATGGATAAACCATTAATATCGGAAGCGTTGCTACCATAGTTGCCGCCATCCGAATCGTATCCGGAGACACGGCCAGTCTTTTCGAAGCATCAGCGAGCTGCTGCGCATCGCCAACCATGGAGCTGGTTTGATACTGGTTCAAGATTTTTACAAGCACGGCCTGAAGCGTCTTAAGATCAGAGTTATACGTGAACACGTAGGAATCGAACCAAGCGTTCCAGTGGCCAATGGCCGTAAACATGCCGATCGTCGCGAGCACTGGTGTCGTTAGCGGCAATATAATTTTGAAGAAAATTTGCATGTAATTAGCGCCGTCTATTTTGGCTGATTCATCCAGCTCCTGCGGTAGCTGCTGCATGAAGGTTCGAACAATAATCATATAAAAGACGTTCATCATGCCCGGTAAAATAAACACCATAAAGCTGTCAATGAGATGCAAGCTTTTGAGCACCATGTAATATGGAATGAGTCCGCCGCCAAAATACATCGTGAACACAAAATACAGTGACCAGAACCGATTTCCAACGAGCTCGCGTTTACTTAGTGAATAGGAAAGCATACTAATGACAATAACCGCGAGTGGCGTTCCGATTAGCGTCCGCAGCACCGTAACTTTAATGGCCGTCCAAATCTCGCTATCGGATAAAATTTGCTTATAGCTGGCTAGGCTGAAATCTCTTGGCCACAAATACAGATTTCCTCGCAGCGTATCTTCAGCACTATTGAACGAAATGATAAATATGTTCCAGAAAGGATAAAAGGTTACGATAAAAACTGCGATGATGAATAAGTAGACGATCGACATAAACAGAAAATCATTTTTAAATTTTGCCATGAAGTGTTCTCCTTTTCTTGTTTGTCCTAGAACAACGACTGTTCATTCATTTTTTTGGCCATCTTATTGACGCTTAGAACAAGGATAAACGCGACGACCGATTTGAATAATCCAACAGCTGCTCCGTAAGAGAACATTCCGTTTTGCAAACCATATTTGTACGTGTACGTGTCAATAACTTCCGAATATTGGAGCACCGTATTATTTTGCATCAAAAATTGCTGATCAAAACCTGCATTCAATATTCCGCCTACCGCTAAAATGGCAAGAATGATAATGGTCGGTTTAATAGACGGCAGCGTGATGTGCAGCATTTGCTTTAATCGGCTTGCCCCGTCTACCTTCGCCACCTCGTACAGCTCCGGGTTAATAGCTGAGATAGCGGCCAAATACATAATGGCGTTAAAGCCCATGTCCTTCCATGTGTTGGAGAAAGCGATAATCCACCAGAATAGCGGACCATTTTGCATAAACTGAATCGGCTCATCGATAATTCCAAGCCCCGTCAACAAATTGTTGATGACACCGCTTGAAGAAAGTACCGTGATAATAATATTTGCGGCAATGACCCACGAAATAAAATGAGGCATGTAAGATACTGTTTGAAACGTCCGTTTGAACCAGCCATTGCGCATTTCATTAATCATTAAGGCAAGAATAATCGGCATTGGGAAACCGAATAACAGAGATAGAAAGCTTTGTGCCAGCGTATTGCGCATTACTCTGACGAAATCGCCATTCGTAAAGAAGTAGTTAAACCACTCCAGCCCTACAAACTCTGTTGTAAAAAACTGTCCAAAAAACGATCCTCCGCCTGGCGAGTAATTAATGAAAGCCATGTATAAGCCAAACATGGGAACGTAAGAAAATATGAGTGTGACGATTAAAGCCGGAAGCATGAGCACAAATAATAGCCGCTGTTCCTTCAATCTGCCCCATACATTTGAATTTCCAATGCTGCGCTTCTTTTTGGGTGGAACAGATTTACTTGATTCCGCTTTCATTATGGATTCCATTTAATAACCTCCTGCCAATCTTGCGTTGCTTAGTGACTTCATTATAGGTCGGCCGCCCTGCCCATTCTATACAAGCATTTACCGATTTGTAACTCAAAACGACACACTTCCATATGCTCCATTGTTGAAATGCGGTATTGCAGATAAACTAAATAAACATTCAAAAACAGATACATGATAAAAGGTGGGAACAAGCATGTACAGCATTTTGATAGTGGATGATGAAGCCATTGAGCTCGAAACGATGGAGCATTATGTGCCATGGGACAAAATCGGCATTACGGTCGCGGGAACGGCGCGAAATGGCAAGGAAGCGCTTAGCAAGCTCTCTGAGTTAAAGCCTGACATTATTTTGACAGATGTCCGCATGCCCATTATGGACGGGCTGGAATTCGGAAGAAGAGCAAAACAAATCGATAAGAACGTAAAAATCATATTTTTGAGCGGACATAACGAGTTTCAGTATATTAAGGCAGCGCTGAACATTGAGGCGACTGGCTACTTGTTAAAACCGATAGATATGGAGGAGCTGATTGCGTTAATTGAGAAGGTAAAGAAAAAATGCGAGGAGGAACAGTTGTCAGATCAGGGCGGAGAATGGCTGCGTGAAAAATGGATGACCCGTATTATACGCGAGCCGAATGAAGAGAAGCGAAAGGATTGGATTCGGAAATGGGAGCTTAGCTCATCCGATTTCAGTGCAAACAGGGAGTTTGCAGCCTTTTATGCAACGATAGATGCGCCGGCAGACTATCCTATTTCGGCACAGCCAGCAAGCGAAGCCTCTCCCGATAGAGTGGAGCTCATGCGGACTATTGTCCGACAATATCTCGATTCCTTTATTGTTGTTGAAAGCGAGCCGCATGCTTTATTCGTTCTCTTTCAATGGCGCAATGAGCAGAGAGCCGCAAAAGCTGCAATGGATTTCTGGGAGAAGTTCCGAGAGGAGCTCTCCCTCTCCTTCGGCGCACAAATTACGATAGGATTGTCCGCGCCGCATATCGGGTTTGATCTTATTTGGGATGCCTACTTGCAGGCGCGAGCTTGCAATGAGGAGAAGTTTTTCAAGCTCGGCGGAGCCGTTATAACGCCGGATGATTTATTGCCTACCAAACAAACGGATGATGATGGCGAGCAGCTTGCAGCTCGGCTTGCTTCCGCCTTGCAGTCAGGAGACGCCAAGCAGGTAACCATGCAGTTAGAAGCGCTCTTCTCAACGATTCGCGTGGAACGTATCCATCGAAATTTCACTATCCGAGCCATTATTCGGCTAATGGCTGCATTAGAGCAGCATTTCTCCATGCTGCTTGCAGGCTCGCTCAAGGACTTGCTGCTTGTGGACCATTGGAAGGAAATTTCGTCGATGAGCTCATCCTCACAGATTCAAGCTTATGTCATGCACTTCTGCGAAGAAATAAGAAAGACTTTAAGCGAAAGAGATGTTGACCGCAATCAGGCCATAGCCGACCAAATCGTTAAGCTTATTAACGAAAGGTATCATTTGCCGCTTACAGTCGAGGAGATTGCCAAGGAGGTCTACTTATCACCCAACTATATTCGAAGCATTTTTAAAGAAAAAATGGGTGAGACGATTCTTGATTATATAACGAAGGTTCGTATGAACCGGGCAGCTGACTTGTTAAAGGACAAATCCCTTAAGGTGCGTGAGGTCGCTCACAGCGTCGGGTATGAGAACGTCTCTTATTTTTGCTCCATCTTCCATAGGCACAAAGGCAGTACACCTAATGAGTTTCGGAAAATGTATCTATAGGCTGGAGTGAGAGTGCATGAAAAAGGTAACCGGCTGGCTGACGAGGCCTTTTAACAATTTGCGGCTAAGAGAAAAGCTGTTTGTCATGTTTTTACTCGGGGCCATTATTCCTTTAGTGTTTTTTGTTCTATATTCTTATCAGACGATTAAGAGCGAGCTTTCTGACCAAATGTACACGAACTCCGTTGCGTCTGTTGCTCAAATCAATTCAAATCTAGAAAATAAGCTGGATACGTACACAAAGCTATCAGCAAATCTTTATTTAAACAATTCGCTGCGCGCTTACTTAACGAATAACTATACAGAGGAGCCGTCTCTGTTTGTTGATGCCTATCAATACATTAATAACACCTTTTCGAATATGCTGACTACAAATCCAGATATTCATTCCATGTCTATTTATATTAATAACGATTCGCTTCCAGCTGACGGCATTTACATTAAACGAATGGATGATGCGTTCAAACGGTCAACTACGTACCGCTCATTGCTTAACAGCTACGGAAATGTTCGGTTTGTAGCAACGCCCCCTGTTGTTGACCAGCCTTCCATGTTTACGCTGACACGCATGCTTAATATTAGCAATCTAGACAATGCCTATGGGATTTTGACCATCAACATTTTGGAATCGGATATTTTCCGTTTGATGGAGAAAGAAACATCAGAGAAAACGATATTAATCGTTAATGATAGCGGCCTTATTATGTCCGCTAAGGACAAAAACATGTTAAATCGTCCGCTTAATCAATTTGTGAAGGAAAAATTTCCGAGCGCTAGAGAAGGAAGATTCGACAGCAGCTTTAATGGAGAAAAAATGCTTGTCGTATATAATACGACCAAATTCGGTTGGAAAAGCATCTCGCTAGTCCCTTACAGCAGCTTCCTTACCAAGGCGAATAAAACAGCTAAGCGGATTTTAATTTTTGCGTTAATCAGCTTTGGGCTTATGACGCTGTTCATCTACGCCACAGCCAGACAATTTACGAAACGCGTCGATTATTTAGTCGGCATGATCCGGCGCATCGAAAGAGAGGAGTTCGATCTCTTCGACATGAGGCCGCTTGGACGCGATGAAATTGGCCAAATCGGAAATGTGCTGCGGAAGATGGCGCAGCGGCTCAGCAATTTAATTTCCGACGTATACAAGAAAGAAATCGATAAGCGAGAAGCCGAGATGAATGTGCTGCAAGCGCAAATTAATCCGCATTTTTTGTACAATACACTCGCCTCCATATCGTCGCTTGCCATTCGAAATTCTGATCAGCGAATGAACAAAATGGTTACGGATCTAGCAAAGTTTTACCGGATCTCGCTCAACAAAGGGAAAAACAAACTTTCAATCCATGAAGAAATTCAGCTTACCCGCTACTACGTTGCCATCCAGCAGGTAAGATTCGGCGAACTCATTCGCGTGCATTATCAAATCGAAGAATCTGTGCTGCCCTGCCCAATCGTAAAGCTGACGCTGCAGCCATTCGTTGAAAACGCGATGAACCATGCCATTTGGGACGACACGCTCGGAATTAACATTATGTTAAAAGCATATCGCGACGGCCATGATATCATTCTCAAAGTCATCGATGACGGCATGGGCATGCATATGCGCGGCCATAGCGGAGAAGAGCTGCCGGTTAGCAGCGACAACTTGTCTGGTTATGGCATTCGCAACGTCGACAATCGAATTAAACTTTTGTACGGCGAATCATATGGCGTCTCTATTTACAGCAGGCTCGGAATTGGCACGACGGTAACGATAAAAATTCCTGGACGTTAAAATGCTAGACAATAAAAAATCCCTCAAGCACTATTGCTTGAGGGATTTTTCGGTTTCACAGCCATAGCTGCTTAGTCATGATTCTTGCTGCTGGTTTATTTTACGGTAATTTTGTAAAGCTTCGATTGCGCGCCATTCAAGTCAACCTTAAGTTGACCTGCTGCCTGACTGGATGCATTCGTCCATAGGTCCGTAACTTTTACTTTGGAGGACGATGGAATGCCAACACGCGCAAAATCTACTGTTTTCGACACAGGGGCATTCGTATAGTTAAATACAGCAAGGTAGTAATCTTTCCCTTCTTGCATGATGAATGTATCCGCAGCCCCTGTACCTGTGTTGCCCTCTACTGGCTTGAACGCCTGACCTTTAAGTGCAACCTCATTAACTTGCTTGTTAGTGAGCAGCTTCTTCATCAATTCTTGTGCTGCCGGATTGCTGACATCGTCTGAGTTTAGAAATACAGTACCGGAAATAGCCGCTGAATTGACCCGAGACTGCGCAGCATCAAACGAACCGCCCTTCACAAGCGTCATATAATCTGGATCGGTATACGGATAGATCGTTCCGTTCTGCCACCAGCCATAGGTAAGGTTGTTTAGCTGATATTCCGTGCGGCTCAGTGAGCCGTCAATATCGCATGAGATCCGTCTTGCGTGGGCGTATTGACTCGGAAATAAAGGAGCAATAGAGGCGCTGATGAACATTTTTCCGCCAAGCACCTTATTGATATGAGCCATGCCTTGATTGTAAGCCTGAATGCCCGTTTGAACATTAGGGTCATAATGTTTGCCCTCGAAGGAGCCATGGCTTAGGAAATCGATTTTAATATACTCATATCCGTAATCAAGAAACCGTTTGAAATAATATTCAATCCGCTGCTTAGAACCCGGATGAGTCGGATCGATCGCGTAGGCGCCGTCTACTTTCGGCAGCGGGCTACCGCTTTGATCCCGCAAAATAATATCTCCATACGTGTATTTCCCGTCTGTACCCTCTACGACCTGACTCATGTTATCGCCCCAATAAACAAAAGGGCCATAATAAATGCCGGCTTTTTGCCCATTTTTGTTAATAACCTTAACTGCTTGCTTCAGCTGCTCCTCGGACAGATTATCCCAATAGGAGTCCAAATTAATATAAACATTGCCTTTGTTCGAGAAGGAATTTTTCTGCAAATTTTTCTTGAAGAAATCAGACACAGCGACTACTTTATCGTAGCTTAAATCACTTTCATATGCGCCCCAGCTGTTCCAGCCCACAGGCACACCCTTTGGCACACCGTGCTTAAATGCAAGCGGCGGCGCAACTGCAGCGTTCGCTTGACCGAAGCTCTCAAGGCCCTGGCGGTAGTCGGCATAGTAGCCAACGAGAATTTGCGGCGAAGTAATCGTCGTTCCCGTTACCTTTCCATGTGGAATCGTATCATGTGTCGAGGTAGGGGAAGAGAAACCGCCGTATACCTTAAGCTTGTTTAAACGATTATCAGAACCGCTCCAATAGATTCCTGTTTTCCATTTGTCATGTGTGACTGAACCAATAACCAATCCATTTCGGCTAGTATTATCATAAATAGCTGTCAATTCTGAGCTGACATAGTTATTGTTGTTCAGACTAGTATTCATCGTCCGCGCTTGGTATCTAGACCACGCGTCATTATCGAACGGAGCGACCAGCACCCTATTATCCGAGTAGCTTCCAATATCGATTCCACCCTTGGCATTAAGGACAAGAGGAGCCATATCATTTGTGCTGAGCATGTCTTTACCCGTTACTTGTTGACTAATAAGAAAATAAGGCAAACGCTCATAGATTTGATAAATTTGCTTCATCGTCGGCAGGCCGGACTCACGATTCTCAATCGTTACCCGAATGCCTTTGCCATGACCGTCATTTATTTTTTCAACTTTTTTCATGGAGAACAAATGCTCAGCGTAGTTTTTGCTGTCGAGCTGCTTGTCCAATTGGATACTGCTGTACAATCCTTTGGCTATCGTCTTGTTGTTCCATTCGAACGCTGAAAGTCCAGACTCTGTGTTATAAATGATTTTGTAGACGCCGTTTGTTAAAGTGACGCCTGACTTATGCTGCTCCACTTTAATCGAGCCAAATTTGCTGGAATCGATTTGCTTGCCAATATTGCCGATCCCATCCACATCACCCGGATTTTCACCCGGTGCCTGCGAGCTGATGATTTCGATTTTATCAATATCCGGCGACCATCCGCCGTCATCATCAAATAAAATGGTATTGCTGCCCGCTTGCAGCTGTACCTCAATACTGAACACACCAACCGTATCCCAGTTTGCAGTCGCAGGCGGGGAATAGGTCTCTTTCTCGCTATTGTTCACACGAATGGAAAATGACCGAGGATCGCCGGAAATATAGCTCACCTTCAAGGTATAGATCCCCTCTGCTGGAGCAGCAACCTTTTGGAAAAGCAGCGTTGATCCGCCCCAAATGTCGCCTACCTTTTTTCCACCGGAGCATTCCGTTTCCGCTTTGCAGGATTTTACAGCAGAATTGCCGGCTAGCTTATTGTCCGGTCCTTCCGCTTCATACACTTGTCCGCTTCCAGCAGGCGGTTCATTCGGATCTGTGCCCGGAACAGCATTCAGCAATTTCAGCTCGATCTTGTCAATATCCGGCGCGTATCCGCCTTCATCATCGAAACGAATGACGTTCTCGCCTTGACGAAGCTCCAGCTGGATCTCGTAAGTCCCTCGCGTGCTCCAATCTGCCGTTTTCGGCAAATCATAATGATCGGTTCCGCCTCCGTTCACACTGATGGCTAGTGATCTCGGATCGCCCGATATGTAATGCACCGTCATCGTATAGATCCCTTTAGTATCCACATTCACAGCGTTGAACTGCAAAGCAGAACCGCCCCACAGACTGCCTACCAGCTTATTGCCTGAGCAGCCTGCCGCAAGCTCGCAGTCCTTAACTTCTGCTTTACCGCTAAGCTGATTAATGGCTGCCTCAGCCTCATAGGATTGGCTGTTTACAGCAGCAACCGGCGTCTGCGCCTCAGCAACTGTCGTATTCGCACCGACCGCCGTTTGGAATAACACAAGCAATGCAAAAATAATGGACCAACCTTTCTTGAATTTAAATCTACTCAACATTATTTCCTCCTCTTACTCGTTTAATATAAAGCGCTTTCTTTTTAAGTTTAAGGGGGAATCTCATGTTGAACTATCCAAGAATGTTATGATTCGTACTGCAAACCCACTGACTTTAGAAAAATATAATATCGGATTGCAAAAAAAATATCCCAAAAGCAGAATACACTGCTCCTGAGACATTTTTTGTAATCACTATATTTATTTGCTCGCTTTAAGCATTTCCCCAATGGCTCCAATGCTGCCAAGTGTATCGATTGCCCGTGTTGGAATGAAAACCTTATTCGCAGCTCCCTGAGCGATATCGGATAACGCCTCGAGTGAGCGGTACGTCAGCACATTCTCATCTAGTCCCGCAGAGCGTATAAGCTCAATTCGATTTTTCTCAGCTTCTGCAATGGATTGAATAGCCTTCGCTTCGCCAAGCGCTTCCAGCTCCTGCGCATGGCGTTGACCCTCCGCTTGACGGATTCTGGCTTCCTTATCGCCTTCAGCCTTCAATATTTTACTTTGCTTGTCGCCCTCTGCCCRCAAGATCATATCCTGCTTCGCCGCTTCTGCATCAAGCACCATTGCTCGTTTGCTTCGCTCCGCCTTCATTTGCTTATCCATTGCATCTTGAATGTCCGCTGGCGGCTGAATATCAATGACCTCTACACGCTCGATGCGCACGCCCCACTTCTCTGTCGCTTCATCAAGGGCAATTCGAATGTCGGTCGATATTTTCTCGCGGCCTGATAAGGTTTCATCAAGCTCCATTTTACCAATAATTTGCCTCATCGTAGCTGTGCTTATATTTCGCACCCCGTATACATAATCAGATATGCCATATGTAGCCTGTTCTGGGCCGGTCACTTGATAAAAAATAATCGTATCGATTTTGACCTGTACGTTATCCTTCGTAATGACCGTTTGCGGCGGAACGTTCGCCTGTTGAATACGCAAATCATGATACGTTCGTACATGATCAATAATCGGAATTAGAATATTAACCCCCGGCGTAAGCAGCCGATTAAACTTCCCTAGGCGCTCGACAACGCCTATCCTTTGCTGAGGTACGATTTTGATCGATAATGATACAAACACGACAACGATAACCAATAAAATAATAGCAATAATATAACCCATATCTAGTTAGCCTCCCCATTTCTCAACTTGAAGCACTGCACTTCCGCGACTGACAACCCTAACCGTATCACCCTTCAATAACCGTTCATTCGATGCTGCACTCCACGTTTCGTTTCCCACCTTGACGATACCGGGTACATCTGCCGCAATATCCTCAAGCACAATTCCTTGTTTGCCGACGAGCTCGTCCACGGCATCCTTAAAACCTTTTGAGGAATGGAAACGACGAGTAATTGGACCAGTGAAGATAGTTAAGATAAGGACAATAATACACCCAGCCACCAGCTCCACGACAAATGAGCCCGGCCAAAACCAATCAATGACAGCAGCGACTATGGCACCAATCGCAAGCCAAAGCAAATAAAATGTAAGCGTCAGCATTTCCACGACGATCAGTATGCCAGCGAGAATAAGCCATATCACCCACAATTCCATCCTTTCACCTCCCCTTCTTCATTAATGTATTCGTATATGACCAGCGTATGATAAGAAAACACTTGTCAAACCCCGCTTCACTATGTAGAATCAACAAGGGTCAAAAATAGACAACCTATTAAATTGAAGGAGCTTATTCTCATGAAAAAAGCAATTGGGGTTCATGAAAGACCGCCTGCTCTGCAAAGCGCACTGCTAAGCTTGCAGCATTTATTTGCTATGTTCGGCTCTACCGTGCTCGTACCGAATATACTCGGTGTTGATCCGGCAATTTGTTTGCTTATGAACGGAATCGGAACACTTCTTTATCTTTGGATATGCAACAATAAGATTCCAGCATATCTCGGTTCCAGCTTTGCATTTCTCGCTCCAGCAGGCGCTGTAATCGGCGATCAAGTGGGCGGAGGCAGCTATGCAGCCGCATTAGGCGGATTTATTATTTCAGGCGTTATCTTTACGATTGTCGCTCTCATCATCCAAGCAGCAGGCACCGGCTGGATCAATGTTGTATTTCCTCCAGCAGCGATGGGGGCAATCGTCGCGATTATCGGTTTAGAGCTCATTCCAGTTGCTGCTCGGATGGCAGGCTGGATTATTCCGACTGATGCCGATCCTGCCGTCGTATGGAGCCCGGATCCAAAAATCGTAATCTTATCTACCGTCACCCTTGCCGTTACGGTGCTAGGTTCCGTCTTATTCCGTGGATTCATGCGCATTATTCCGATTCTGATCGGTATTACTACAGGTTATGTACTCGCTCATTTCATGGGCTTCACTGATTTCAGCAAACTCGCTGAGAATAGCTTTGTTCAATTGCCGCATTTCACTTTCCCTGAGTTCCACTGGTCGGCGATTATTGCGATTGCACCTGCGTCGCTTGTCGTCATTGCCGAGCATATTGGGCATTTGGTTGTTACAGGCAATATCGTAGACAAAGATCTATCGAAGGACCCAGGTCTGCACCGCTCCATGCTGGGCAACGGTATTTCCACCATTCTATCAGGTTTTGTAGGCTCTACGCCGAACACGACCTATGGCGAAAATATTGGTGTTCTAGCGATCACAAAGGTTTACTCCACCTTTGTCATTGGCGGCGCGGCTGTCATTGCGATCGTCCTTTCATTCTCTGGTAAATTCTCTGCACTTATTTCCGGAATTCCAACGCCAGTTATGGGCGGTGTATCCTTGCTGCTGTTCGGTGTTATCGCTGCTTCCGGCTTCCGGATGCTCGTTGAATCCAAAGTGGATTACAGCAAACCGACCAACCTGTTTTTGACAACCGTCGTTCTTGTGACTGGACTTAGCGGCGTAAAGCTTACAATCGGCGACTTCTCGCTTACTGGGATGGCGCTTGCAACCGTAGTAGCTATTATACTTAGTCTATTGTTCAAAGTATTTGACGTACTTAAGCTATCCAACGACCACGAATCATCAGGTCACTAAACACGAAAGACGGGGCCTCCTAGGAGGCTCCTTTTTATTTATGACTCTATTATTTTTCAAATATTTATTTCTACTAGAAACTCATTTCCACTAAAAATTCCCCAAGCTGCTCTTCGGATATCACTCTTATGCCGTTTCTTCTAAGCAGGGCGGTCGTAACCCCATTTCCAGTTCTCTTATTGCCTTTAAACTCTCCATTATAAGTACAATCACTTCCGCATTTACATCCTTCGCTTTTTTTAGCGTAATGTGTGCACCATCCACATACATCGCCGTTACGTCCCTGCCCGATTTCTCTACTACTCTAGCTGTACCGTTCAACACATCATCGCCGTCGCCGCCAACAATTTCAGCTGATTCTCGTGGAGTAGAGAAACCGCCCAGCAATTCAGGACATACAGCAATGGCTTTCTTTTGCTGCACCAATTGTTGGATGATTTCATTTACACTATGCGTTGCATTATATCTTACCTCATACCCTGCTAAACAAGAGCTTACTAGGATCATAAACTGCACCTCTTTAAGAAAAATCATGATGTTCATTCATCTATTACTTTTATTGTACCATAGAAGCTGAGCAAGCTAATCTTAAGGAATCGTTACGATTCGCAAAAAAGTGCCTGCTTGCTTCATTAATAGCATCAAGGTACATTTAACTCATATACAAATAGCCGAGCATTTGAACGATATAAAAAAATTAAAGGAGCTGCTTCCCTATGTCGGATCAAGCGATGCAAGCAATACGAGTATATCAATATGGCAATGAAGAGGTGCTGCAGCTTGAGAGCATCCCCGTTCCTGTCCCAAAAGATAATGAGGTTCTTATACGTGTTCATTATGCAGGAATTGTCCCTGTCGATTACAAAATCCGAAATGGCTGGATGCACGCCAGATTTCCGCAAACCTTTCCCTATATTCCAGGCACAATCATGTCCGGTGTCATAGACACTGTCGGTTCCGCTGTAAGCGAGTTTAAAGCAGGTGATCGCGTATTTGGCTCTGTAAAAGGAGCTTATGCAGAGTATGCGATTGCTGAGCCAAAAGAGCTGGTGCATATGCCAGACAGACTCTCGCTGAAAGAGGCTGCTACCATTAGAGGCGGAGCTGACACCGCTTGGAAAGCTTTATTTTCAGAAGGAGAGCTAGGCGCAGGACAGACCGTACTTATCCATGCTGCTGCTGGCGGTGTGGGGCATTTTGCAGTGCAGTTGGCCAAGTGGAAAGGCGCCACTGTCATCGGAACGGCATCCACAGGAAATATAGACTATATTCAGTCGCTCGGTGCAGACCAAGTCATTGATTACACGACTACAGCTTTTGAGAGCGTAGTTCATAATGTCGATCTTGTCGTTGATGCAGTCGGTGGAACTACAGAAGATCATTCATGGTCTGTTATTAAACAAGGCGGCAGATTGGTCGCACTAACGCAGCTTCCCTCCAAAGAAAAAGCCAAGGCGTTTAATGTAACTGCTACATTCAACACAAAGTTCCCTACTCATGCTAACCTTGAACAGCTTGCTCAACTCATTGCAGATGGAACGATCAAAGCAGAGATCAACACTGTCTATTCTCTAGCAGATGTAAAACAAGCGCATAAACAATGCGAGGGAAAACGAGGGCGAGGCAGAATATTGCTAGAGTTATTTACTATAAAATAAAATGACCAAAGAGCCCTAGGACACATCCTTTGGGCTCTTTTTTTGGGCGCGCCTAAATCTTTGAAGCAAACCGCTACCGCTCTACATAACATAGGAGAAAAGGAGTGAGTCCCCCATGCCCGACTACCGTATTATCATCGATCTTTCCGATCGTCAGCTCTATCTGCTGGATGACGACGTCGTCACTCAAGCTTTTCCCGTTGGCATCGGCAAAATGGTAACTCAAACGCCTACAGGTGAATTTACGATTATTAATAAGCAGCCCAATCCCGGCGGACCGTTCGGCGCCTTTTGGATGGGGCTCTCAAAGCCGCATTATGGCATCCATGGCACAAACGATCCTTCTTCCATCGGACATATCGTCTCACACGGCTGCATCCGAATGTTTAACGATGATGTACTCGCCTTGTCCAAAATAGTGCCTATTGGCACGCGTGTTACCATTCGCCCTTAGACTAGAAGCCAGCTTTAGCTTTCAGCTTCATCTTGCTTCATCGCTTCGTACTCCGTGAACGGGTCTGCAATATCGATGTGATGCGCCTCCGTGTCACTAACTCCCACATAGAGCTCCGCTCGGTTGTTAGCCTTGCGAACCAGTCCACCACTGAAGATTACATCAACTAAATTCGGGCGTTTAGCCGGGCCCTCAGGGAAGTCGCTTCTTGTTGCTATGATTTTGACCGGTGACTTCTCTCTCGTCCAAGGATTGAGAACAAATGACATCGCATGATAATGAAGATTGGAATCCTCATCCGTATAAGAGATGTGGCCTAATACGCCGAGATGCCCATTTTTGAGCAAATGAATTTCATTTGCCCCTCCCCATTCATCCTTTAGAAATTGATCACGAAACAATGGAGCTTTAATAATAGCTGTTTCCGACAACTCCTCAAAGGAATCAATGATGCTAAAGCCGATTACAGCTCTCGTGCCTTCAATCCCAAATGGTCTCGAAAAAATACCGATCTTCCCATCAGATAATTGTGTTAAGCGAATATCCTTCATGTTCCAAGGGCCTGTTGCAGCATGTACAAGCTCATGCAAATTTTTCCCTCGGTAAAGCACAGTTTTCCAGCCTATGATCGACCTCGATGTTTCAGAGTCAAAATAAAGATGCACACCGTCGAAGATCCATTCGCCGTTAATTTTCGTAATAAAGGGATCCTGCAGCTGAAACTTAGGCAAATCCAGCTTCGGAGTCCATATCCCATCTTTGCATGTAAAGAAGATAATCTCGGATTCCTCCGAATGGCGATCTTCCACACGGCCGGCAATATACAGCTCCCCCTCATTCAAGAATGGAGCAGTAATATTGTAAACATCGCGGTCCCCAACGCCAGCAAAATAAAGCTTCGTGCCTTGTTTTTGAGCAGGCTCATATTCTAGCAGCATCTCTTTGCATGTTTTCGTTATCCATTCCAGCTTCATCATGGGGTTCATTTGAATGTAAGCCTTTCTTAGGCGTATTCGTGCATTCCCTTATCCTTCAAAATTCTAACGATTTCCTTTACCTCTTGCGCCTTGTCTTTGGCACATATCAGCAGCGCATCCTTGGTATCCGCAATAATCAGACCATCAATTCCAATTGTAGTAATGAGCCGGTCATCGCCGTAGATGATGGAGTTCTGTGTGTCGATGCCTACATAGTTCGCTTTGACAATGTTTCCATGCTCATCTGGAGGAAATATCGCGCCGAGCGCATCCCAGCTTCCAATATCATTCCATCCAAAATCGCCTTCAATAACGACAACCTCGTCACTGCGCTCTAAAATACCATAGTCGATTGAAATGTTTTGCAGCAAAGGATAAATCTCATTAATCATTTCCTCTTCGCGCTCCGTGCCCATGTACGCAATTAAAGGGAGCATTGTTTTAAAGAGCCTCGGAAGAAACCTTTTGAAATTATCAATGATGCAGGAGGTTTTCCAAATAAACATACCGCTGTTCCACAAATAATGACCGGATTGAAGATAGGATTGCGCTTTTGCAAAATTAGGTTTTTCGACAAATTCGGCTGCCTCATAAACATGACAAGGCTCCTTAATGAAAGAGTCTTTCTTGCAAGAAATATAACCATAGCCAGTTGAAGGAAAGGTAGGCTTGATGCCAATCGTAACAATCTTGTTTGTCTCCATAGCCACGATGCAAGCATCATTCAATGTTTTCTTAAAGTTATCCGATTCGGTAATATGATGATCGGATGGAAATACGACCATAAGAGAATCACCATGGTTTTTCTCAATAAATAAAGCCGCAAGGAGTATGCTCGCTGCCGTATTTTTGGCAACAGGCTCTACCAGAATGTTAACGTGCTGAACACTCTTATGCATGATCCTCTCGAGCAGCACCGCTTGGGTGCGATTCGTTACTACGATCGTGTTTTCCATCGGAATAACACCGTTAAAGCGTTCAATCGTATCATTGAGCATAATGTCGGTACCGCTTATATTGATCAGCTGCTTTGGCAGCTCCTGCCGGGATAAAGGCCAAAAACGTGTTCCGCCTCCGCCTGCGAGAATCGTAGCAAATTTATTCATTGTGCATCACCTCATGAGCCATGCAGTATGAAACAATGTTTTCCGAGCCTTGATTTAAATTCAGGCCGCTTGCATGTATGCCATCGTAACAGCCGCCGGTCTCTGCATCTATTAACGATTCATGACGGGAGTTCCGCCCATGAAACCATTCATAGCATAAGGAAGCTTGCTCGCGATAGGTTTCCTTCCCTAACGTCTTGTACGCTTCTAAGCAGGCTAACAGCATCTCGCAAGCTTCTATCGGCTGCTCGTCATATAACGCTGCTTCTCCGCCTCTATCAAGCCAGCCATGACTGCCCACGGGTTTGAAATAACCTTCTTTTGCAAAAGTAATTAAAGCTAGAAAGTCCAAGCTTTCTTTAGCGGTTTGTCTGAATGCTTCTATATGCGAAAAATGTGATGCTTTGAAAAGCGCCCAAGGCAGCATCGCATTGCCATAAGTAATACGATCCTCAAACCACTGCCAGCCCTCTCCTTTATTGCTTTGATACTGCGTATGCAGCCTCATCGCTAATTCCTCAATTAACGAAACGATTTGAGCCTCTGGAAGAAAGGCTGGATCATCGCTTTCCATATTCGGATATGGGAACTTATAACGGAGCGCGTTCTCGGTCTGCATCATGGAAGTTAAGCCGATAATTGCATAAGCCATCGCTCTTGGCGATCTCAAGCTCCGCACATGCGGCAGCGCTTGATTGATCATATATTTACATGTATTTTGCACATTATGCGGGACGGATGGCTCCGAAAGTGTAAATCCAAGCGCCCACAAACAGCGCCCCAGACAATCCTCAGAGCCTGTTTTTTCTATGAACAAACGGTTGTAGTCCATAAAGTTTCGAAAGCTGCCGTCTTCATTTTGAGCATGATGAATAAAGGCCAAATACGTATTTATAAGGTTCAAAGATTCCTTATCTCTAATGCGCTTATTGAGCATAACTGCCGCAATCAAAGCCCTTGCATTATCATCGGAGGTATAACCTTTGGAACGGTCGGGAATACCGAATTTAGTATGCTGGAAGATGCCTGTATCATCTGTTAATGAGCGCAAATAATTCGTTGATAACGGCTTGATCATACTTACTCCCATTAAACCGCACTCCCTTTTAACACATAATGATGTGCCATCGTTTCACGGAAAAGTACCGCGTAAGATTTGGCGACTTCATTCCACATCATTGTACTGCCTAAAGCGAGCGTCTTGCTCTCCATCTCCGCTTTTAGATTCGGATCGTCCAGTATCGTTACAATATGATTTTCTAATGATGCGGAATTGTGGAAATCTGCGAGCAATCCTCTTCCGTCAGCCAGCATCTCAACAGCGTAGCGATACGGAGTCGAAATAATCACCCTGCCGTAACCTATTCCGAATGCTAGTGTTCCACTTACAGCTTGATCCTTGCCAAGATAAGGCGTTATATAAATATCCGACAATACAAGAGATTGAACAACCTCCTCCTGCGTCAGATGCTTATCAACAAACCTAACATGATGCTGAAGGCCAAGCTTTTCCACTAGGTCTGTCAGCTTCTGTCTGTACACTTCTCCAACTTCTTGTTTCACAACAGGATGCGTTTTGCCTAAAATCATATAAAGTGCTTCCGGGTGCTTCTTCACTACGCCGCTCATGGCCTCTATGGCATATTCAATCCCTTTGCCTGGGCTTAAAAAACCGAATGTTGAAATGATTTGCCGATTCGTATACCCGAACCTTTCTTTAAGCTCATTTCTAGATTCGGTCGCAACTACCGGAACCCCATGATGGAACATCTCTATCTTTTCAAGCGTTATGCCGTAAACCTCATGCAAATCCTGTATTTTGGTATGGGCCATCGTAATGACCTTATAGCTTAGATCCGCCAGCTGCTTCATAATTAAACGCTGCTTCTCGCTCGGTTCGGACAATACGGTATGAAAAATAACGATAAACGGGATTTTGAGCTTCGCTGCCAAATCCAAAACGTATTCTCCGCTTTCCCCGCCGTAAATGCCGAACTCATGCTGAATGACTAACATATCGATATTGGATTGATTAAGATCATTTGCTATTTTGCTATAATCTGCACGATTGTGCTGTCCAATCTGAGCCATCACCTGATTGCCGTACGCATAGGACTTATTGTTGTTAACCGCAATCATGCGTGGTGCATTAAAATCTTGAATTTGTTCGATCTCATTCATCAGATCCTGAGAAAAAGTAGCTAATCCGCATTCTCTAGGCAAGCTCGTTCCCAAAAATGCTATATTCCGCTTGATTAAAACTTTTTTCAATGAAATCACTCCCTTATTTTTAAAATATTTACAAATGACAATAAAAAAAAGAAATAAAGATGTCTTTATTTCCGAGATTAAACGATATGCTTTTGGTTTTTAGCTATCCCAGTGTTACCACTTAACAGCTTTCAGTTGCTGCCTTTTCTTGCAATTCCGCTCCTATCTGCTGTTTAAACCTTAACACGACCATATTTTCTTGTCAATCGAGCCGGATTTGCACTGATTTGACAAGTCGAGAACTTGTGATAAAATTAACATATGACAAGAAAATATGGTCGTTAGCGGGCTGATTAGACATTCTATTGCTAATCGGTCTTTTTTATTGTCGGTTTGACAGTACCCCATTCGATTAGGAGGCAACAAATGATGAGCAATACTATCCAGTTAAACGAACGGGTCGATTTAAGCAAATCTAAGATTAATCTATTAAGAAAGCAAGGACAGGTACCAGCTATTGTATACGGTAAGGATGTCGGCAGCATTTCTGTTATCGTCGCTGAGAAAGAAATATTATCAGTCATAAAGCACAACCCGCGCGCTATTTTAAATGCAGCTATTCCGGAAAAAGGGAATAAGCCAGTATTAATTCAAAATATACAAAGAGATCCGCTAAGCAACAAAATTGTTCACGTTGATTTCTATCAATTGAATATGAATGTGAGTTTAGATTCGAAAGTAACGATTCATTTCTCCGGAGAACCAGCAGGTGTCAAAGAAGGCGGAATGCTTCAAGTTGAGATGTACGAAGTAGAGGTTCGCTGCATGCCAGACAATCTGCTCAGCGCATTCGAGGTAGATATTAGCGGCCTTAAAATAGGAGATCATTTACTAGTGTCTGATCTCTCCTTCCATGAAGGCATCGAAGTTTTGTCCGATCCTGATGCAATGTTAGTTAAAATCTCGCAAGCACAAGCCGAAGAAGCAGTCGCTTCCGCATAATTATCATATAAATAGTAAAGGGAACCCTATACAAAATGTACAGGGTTCCCTTTTATTTATCCGGATCTATATCTTTATCGTCATGAACGACTACAATAAACTGTCCAGGACTTACATCAAAATATTTGCATAACCTCCATAACAGATCCCGCGGATATTGAACCATCTCATCCTTATACATCTTCCGAACAGAATCAAAATGATAGTCAATATCTTTGGCAAGCTGCCTAATCGATAGGTTTGGATCTTTAGCTCTCATGATTTCTTTTAAATTACTATGAACCCCCGGCATTTGAACACCCCCACTTCGATAAATATATAACGGTCTAAATATATAATCAACCATTCCAACCTCTAGTATTCCCACTTTTTAAATATGACGATAAGTAGTGCTTCTTTTTTTGTTAGAACACACAAAAAAAAACGGCTCTATCACTAGAGCCGTACGATTTATATACTTTGGTGCGGTAGACAGGATTTGAACCTGCACGTCCATTGGACACTACCCCCTCAAGATAGCGTGTCTGCCGTTCCACCACTACCGCACATTGTAAATTGTACGATCCTTCACTCACATCTTCTTATCAAAGAAAATGGTGAGCCATGAAGGACTCGAACCTTCGACACCCTGATTAAAAGTCAGGTGCTCTACCAACTGAGCTAATGGCTCTCGTGTGATTGCAACGAGCTCCATAGAGCTGGTACACTTTGAGGATTAATGGTGACCCGTAGGGGACTCGAACCCCTGTTACCTCCGTGAAAGGGAGGTGTCTTAACCACTTGACCAACGGGCCGTCTGGAACTAAGAGAACAAATATGCTTGAGACAACAAAAATGATTATATCAGCTTATCATCAGAAGTTCAAGCATTTTTTCTCAAGTTTTTTAAAATATAATTTTAGCCTTACGATTCAATCGTTTCAGCCTTAAATACATTGTCTAACTTGTCTTCAGGCGTAAGTCTTTTCTTAAGCGGCACCTTAACGTCTCTTCCCAATTCTTTGAAGAAGGTTTCAACGTCACATTCGATTTTGTCTACAAATACCGATAATTTGCCTCTTTCGATAATTGCTTCATTGCCTTCTGCTGGTACAGTTACTTCGATTGAGTATTTTTTCATTAAGGTATTGCTGTACCGTGCGAAAATCTCAAGCAATTCCTCGTTGTTAAATTTGCTAATCGCTGCTTGTCCCTTGTTCGTAAAGTTTAAGTTTATTTTCATGTTTACAGCTCCTCATCTCTAATGATGCATCTGTTTTCACGGCTCGAGCAACTTATAACGAAAAAACCACTCTCTAGTCAGATTTATGATCTGAATATAAAGTGGCATCATCTATCAGAAAAGTGCAAGCAAAATGGCACCTTCTAAGTTCACCTATATACATCGGCAAAGAGTAAGTTATGGTGCGGTAGACAGGATTTGAACCTGCACGTCCATGGGACACTACCCCCTCAAGATAGCGTGTCTGCCGTTCCACCACTACCGCACATTTATAAGTCGAACGTTCATCGCTCGCATCTTCTTAATCAAGAAAATGGTGAGCCATGAAGGACTCGAACCTTCGACACCCTGATTAAAAGTCAGGTGCTCTACCAACTGAGCTAATGGCTCTCGCTGTAATTGTAAACGAGCTCCGAAGAGCTAGTACATTTTTTTGTGTGAATAATTGGTGACCCGTAGGGGACTCGAACCCCTGTTACCTCCGTGAAAGGGAGGTGTCTTAACCACTTGACCAACGGGCCATACAGAACACTTCAAATGAGATTTCCACGATGCTGCAACCACTGTGGCAAATAAAAAAGACCGGATGAACGGTCTTCCCGTTGCAAACACTTGTGAGAAAAATGTGGCGGAGAGAGAGGGATTCGAACCCTCGCACCACTTACGCAGTCTAACCCCTTAGCAGAGGGTCCCCTTGAGCCACTTGGGTATCTCTCCAAATCTGGCTCCCCGAACAGGACTCGAACCTGTGACAACTCGATTAACAGTCGAGTGCTCTACCAACTGAGCTATCAGGGAAAAGTAAAAGTGACAAGTAATAATATATCATGTACTACTTTGATTGTCAATCACTTTTAACACTAATTTTCCGCGACATTTTCCACAAGCGTATTTAGCCGGATCAATCTTCCTTTTGCGCAGATACTCCATCCCGCATTTGGTACAAACAAGCTTGTACCGAAATGGCTGCTGCTTACGCTGCGCGCGTTCAGGTAAGGACTGACAATAGCGTGAGCCGCCTACCTGAGCCAGCAGCTGTTTGAATTCAATATCACGATGCTGGTATCCCCGCTTCAATATATGCAAGTGATAATGGCAAAGCTCATGCTTAATAATTTTCTCGGTTTCTTCATGCCCGAAAGCCGAAAGCTGATGAGGACTGATCTCAATATTATGGGACCTTGTAAAGTAGCGTCCTCCTGTTGCTTTAAGTCGGCTGTTGAATGTAGCTTGATGTAAAAACGGACGATTAAAAAAGGTTATCGAAATATGCTCAACCCATTGCTGCAGCGCCTCATTATTCATTCATTATTCTCCCCCAACTACTTGAATTTTAAAGCTGGCATAGGCTACACTGTCAAGTAGGAATTATTAAATGTGCAGAAAATTTACAGTATATGTACGGTAACAAACTAAAGGGGAGATCAATAATTATTATGGCAACTATGCGCTACGTCCTATTGAAACAAAATGACATCATCTTTTTCGTGGAAATGCCTGAATCGCACGCTTATCAGCTAAGTGCGCTTAACCTCCGGCTTCATAAAGAAATTGACAAGCTAACGGCAGAGCATGTTCCAGTATTGCCTTATGCTGTAGCTGAGTGCAACGATGTTGAGCTTCACGACAATTCCATTAATATCGTCTCAGGCCTGGATTACATCAACAGCCTTGAGAAGGATTTTGCCGGCGTACAAGAGAAGTCCTATCCGCTTATTTCGCTTTTAACAGAAATTCGTGCTCTGCAAGCTCAGCTTGAACAGTGGTACGAAGAGTATGAAGAAGAACAGAGTATATAGGTAGGACCTGCACGGACACACGCCCTTCCCCATATTGTAGTATTACAACAAGTTAGGCCTGGGGAAGGAGAACGATAGGTATGCCACAGTGGCTGTGCAATCAAATGATGCGTGCATTTCAAAAGAAAGACCGCAGACAAATTAAGCTGCTTAATGACTGCTGGTATTTTTACCGCAACAAACAAGGTTCAAAGGAAGAAGGCACCGAAACCGAATTCACCGAATTTCAGTAAACGATCACTGCCCAACCACATAACCGTATAGGGCTGCTGCCATACTTTTAAGGGATTAGCTCGTTTAAACGGTGAAATAAAGCAGAATGTAATGGCGAACTCCTAATTACTTATCGTTAGAATAACAAAAGCGACCCCCACTATCTGAGGGTCGCTTTTTGTTATTGTTTGGTTATCGATAAATTAAAATTTGTTAAAAAATGTAACATCATCAACCGATAGACGAGTTGTTTCACGGCCTTCTACTGCTGCTTTGCCGATTGGAAGCATCAACGTCGGCAAATAACGATCCGAAATATTAAACAGTTCCATCACTTGATCACGGTTATATCCGCCCATAGGAACGGAATCATACCCTTTAGCACGAGCTGTCAGCATAAGCTGCATCGCCACTAGGCCTGTGTCAAATACAACGATTTCTTTCAAGCGCTCTGCTGGCAAAGCTGAGTACATTTTCGTAGAATTCGCAATAAAGTTGTTGCCCACTTCTTCAGTCATGAAACCTGCTTCAATCGCAGATCCATAAATTTTTTCGGACAACGTGTACATTTCCAAATCAGCTAGAACAATAACAATCGCTGATGCAGCAGCTACCTGCTTTTGGTTAAATGCGATGGGAAGCAGCTTTTGCTTCAGTTCAGGATCAGTTACAACGAGAAAACGCCAAGGCTGCATATTCGATGAAGATGGCGCTTTGATCGCAGTTGCAAGAATGTCTCTGATTTCTTCCTCAGAAATTACTGCACTGCTGTCGTATTCACGTACAGAACGACGGCTATTTAAAACATCAAAGAAAGTTGCATTCAATTGTTCATTCGTTTGAGTTTCTTGTGAATTGCTTTGAGTTGTTGTCATATGGTTCCCTCCAAAGGAAATTTTTTTATCTGTGCAAGATTCTACTCAGTTAATCTCGCGAATATACTGTGCTTCGTACGGCACAGTTAATGAAAGATGAACTGTATCATTTATATACACAGTATAGGTCGTGTCGATAGTTTTGTCAATCGACTAACTTTAGTAAATTTAATTACTTTTTAAGAAGAATTAGGCAATGTTTTTTGAGCAAGCTGCGCAATTGTAAACTGCTGCAGTGTTTCGATCGTATTCTGTTCAATCTCATTTGCAATATCCATGAATGCTGACTTCATATTCATTCCAGCATCATGCAGGCTGATTGTATCCAGCATGCCGCTGCAGAGAGGTTCTCCTACTTTGAGAGCAATGTACACCTCAGCGAGCGATATCGCCTCTGGAGGGCGTTTCAGCCTATAACCTCCATCACGGCCTTCTCTTGTTTCAATTAATTGCCCAGCAGCCAGCTTAGCCAGCACTTTCCGCAATTGTGTTGCTTCCGAGTTCAAACAGCCGGCAATAGCCGCACTTGGATAACATTCTGATTTGTGCGATAAAATAACGAGTGCCTGCAAAGCGAGTCCAAACCATTTTGAATGGGCTGATCCGCTTGCCTTTTCTGTCTTCATAGTCATCTCACTCCTTTTGTAGGGTAGTAGGCGATGCCCATGCACTTGTTAAATTATAAAGGGCTTGCCTCCTAACAGGCAAGCCCTTTATATATGGAAACCGTTAGTTAGGCTTGCGCATCGTCAAGCTTACTCGGCCTTTTTTCGAATCGACACTAAGCACCCATACCGTAACCGTATCACCGACAGATACAACATCCATCGGACGTTTAACGAATTTATCGCTGAGCTGTGAAATATGAACGAGCCCATCATTTTTGATGCCGATATCGACAAACGCACCAAAATCGATGACATTCCGCACTGTCCCGTGAAGTTCCATTCCTGGAGCCAGATCCTCGATATTGAGTACATCAGTATGGAAAATCGGAGGAGGAAGCTCTTCACGCGGGTCGCGACCCGGACGAAGCAAGCTATCCATGATGTCCCGCAAAGTAGGTACGCCCACGCCAAGCGTTGGCGCGATACGATCTGCGTCTAGCTCCGCAAGCTTCGTTCTTAGCTCCTCTGAGCCTAACTGCTTAAGGCTAAGACCCATCTCAATAAACAGCTTGTCTACAACCTCATAAGATTCCGGATGAATCGGCGTGCTGTCTAGAGGATTGACTGGTTCAGCAATTCTCAAGAAACCAATACATTGCTCATATGATTTTGCGCCAAGACGCGGTACCTTCTGCAGCTGGTTTCGTTTAATGAAGCGTCCGTTTTCATCACGATATTTCACGATATTTTTAGCGATGGTAGCATTAATGCCCGCCACGTAGGATAACAAGGATGCTGATGCTGTGTTCACATCGACGCCAACGTGGTTAACTGCCGATTCAACTACTCCGCCAAGCGTCTCATCAAGGCGCTTCTGACTAACGTCATGCTGATATTGTCCAACTCCGATTGCTTTAGGCTCGATTTTAACGAGCTCTGCAAGCGGGTCTTGCAATCTGCGGGCAATCGACACTGCGCTGCGCTCTGCGACGTCTAGCGCCGGAAACTCCTCCTGAGCGAGCTTAGAGGCCGAATAAACGCTTGCGCCTGCTTCGTTGACAATTATGTACTTAAGCTCAGCGCCGCCCGCTCCGGCCGCTTTGCGCTTGCCTATTAAGTCAGCAATAAATTGCTCCGTCTCACGTGAGGCTGTTCCATTGCCTATAACGATCAATTCTACTTTGTATTTATCAATTAATCCATTGATGAGCTTCTCAGCTTCAGCCACTTTGTTGTTCGGAGGAGTTGGATAAGATACCGCGACCTCCAGCAGCTTGCCAATATCATCAATGACTGCTAGTTTGCACCCGGTACGGAAAGCCGGATCAACTCCGAGCACGATATTGCCGCGAACTGGCGGTTGAAGCAGCAGATTGCGCAAGTTTTCAGAGAAAATGGAAATGGCATGCTCCTCTGCCTTTTCTGTCAGCTCGCCACGAACCTCACGCTCAATAGATGGCGAGATAAGACGCTTATAAGAGTCTTCAATGACCGATACAAGCACATCGCGTACAGATTGCGCAGTCCCGTTTCTAAGCAGCTTTCTCTGGATATGCTCATGAATGCGTTCCGTAGGAACATCAAAGGCAACACGCAGCACATCCTCGCGTTCAGCACGATTAATCGCAAGAACACGATGTGGAGGAAGCTTTCGAACCGGCTCCTGATAGCTGTAATACATTTCGTATACCGTTTCCTCAGCAGCATTTTTTGCTTCTGTCTTGATTAGCGCTTGATCAAATGTGAATTTGCGAACCCAAGCGCGAATAGATGCATCATCGGCAATATTTTCTGCAATGATGTCCGAAGCTCCATTTAAAGCATCCTGAGCAGTCGGTACACCTTTTTCCTCGTTCACATAACGGGCAGCTTCAACAAGCGGATCACCGCTACGCGGCTGTGACCACAGCCATTCTGATAGCGGCTCCAGTCCTCTTTCCTTCGCGACGCTCGCACGAGTCTTCCGCTTTTGCCGATATGGCCGATATAGATCTTCTATTTCTTGCAGCTTAACCGATTGGGTAATCGAAGCGCGCAGCTCTTCAGTCAGCTTGCCTTGCTCATCAATTAGACGAATAACCTCGCGTTTTCGCTCTTCCAGGTTCCGCATATATTGCAGCTTCTCTTCGATTGCTCTTAGATCATTCTCATCCAGCTCACCCGTCATCTCTTTCCGATAACGCGCGATAAATGGAATGGTGTTGCCCTCATCGAGCAAGCCTACTGCAGATTTCACTTTTGTGACCGGGATCGATAACTGTGCAGCTATTCCAGTTATAATTCGCTGACTTTCGGCAGCTTTCTGTTCCACTGTCAATTTCGATTTTCCCGCGTTCTCTTCTACATCATCTGTAAAATGCTGTACCTTTGTATCCGCCAAACGTCATGCCCCTTCCTCATGCTTCATGCACCCGTATATGGGTTGTTCGCCATTTCAAAACCAATCGTCGTACGTCCGCCATGTCCTGGATATACAATGACTTCTGGGTTTAGTTTGTACAGCTTCAAGCGAATGGAGTCATATAAATCACGTTCACGTCCGCCCGGCAGGTCCGTTCGGCCAACTGACATTTTGAAGAGCACATCGCCTGAGAACAGATGGTTGCCATGCAGGAAGCTTACGCTGCCGGGAGAATGCCCCGGTGTATGCATAACTCGGAAAGATAGTCCAAGCAGCGATAAGGTTTGACCTTCCGCGAGCGCATATTCAGCGGGATCCGTTGAAAGCGGAGGCGTTACATCCTGCCATCTCATTGAACCATTTTTACGCGGATCCGTTAGCCAGTCTGCCTCCAAGTCATGTATGTACACAGGACAGTCAGCGAGCTTTCGCACTTCATCCACTCCGCCCATATGATCGAAATGAGCGTGAGTCAATAAAATTGCTTCCACCTTCACATCTTTTAGGCGCTCAATCAGCTTGCGTGGATTCATTCCTGGATCAATCACGATGCCGCGTTCCTGCGCCTCTTCACCATTTACCGTTGCAGGCTCCTTCACCGTGATGAGATAAGCATTCGTTTGCAGGGGACCTAATGTAAAAGTTTCAATCTTCATATTCTCACTCATATTCGTTTAAAATGACTCCAACAAAGTGCGGAGCTCTTTCACAATAACGGATTGATATTCAGTTCCTTCTCCATAACGACGGCCAATTTCCTGTCTTGTAATCGCCAGTTTCTCTTGATAGTCAGCTGCTTCACGGTCTGGATTTTCTTTTTTGAACGCGAGCATAGCTTCCTGAACATGAGTAGGACGCGGTCCCCACTTACCTAGCACTGCTCCGCCTGTATCCGCAACAATAACGACAGGTACAGAACGGCCGCCAAGTGTCAAAAATTGATCCATCGTGTCGAGATGCTCTTCCATAATGAGCACGTCAATCGGCACGCCGCTGTTCTCAAGCGCTTTGAACACAACAGGAATATTACGTACAACATCGCCACACCAATCAGCCATCAGTATCAATACACGAAGATCATCACGATTGTTAAGCGAATCGAAATATTCCTTGTCGCTCTCATCGGTCCATACGAACTTTTCCGACCAATCCAAAAACTGCTCTTTATTTTTGGTCATGCCGTCAATAAATTGTTGCGGGCTAATTCCTTTGCCCAGTTTATCTGCAATGCTTTTGCTCATATGAATCCCTCTTTCGTCTATTTAATGGTTGCTCATCAGAAAAAAATGCAAGGTTGACTGTTCTATTATACCGATTTGCGGCGTGAGCGTACAAATTTGAAAAGGACATAAATAATAAGGAGTGCAATTGCGATAAGAATAGCAGGCTGTACATAAGGCGCAGCTTTCTCATCGATTTTATCCCAGTTCTCGCCAAGTGATTTGCCCAGATAAATAAACAATATAGACCATGGCAGAGACGCAAGTGCAGTCAGCAATGTAAATAATCCAAAATTCATTCTTGCCATACCCGCTGGAATTGAAATAACCTGTCTCATTACCGGGACAAAACGTGCAGTGAACACGATGCCTACGCCATACTTGTTAAACCAATTTTCAGAAATATCTACATGTTTTTGTTTGATCTTTATATATTTACCGTATTTCTCGACGATCGGCCGTCCGCCATATCTGCCAATCCAATATAAAATCCAGTTTTGTCCAATTGCACCTAACGTACCGAACAACACTGCCCCCCAGAAGGAAATATCCCCTTTGTATACGAGATAACCTCCAAAGCCGAGCACAATTTCACTTGGTATAACTTCAATCAATAGTCCGATCAAAATACCAAAGTACCCTAGACTCTCTACCCATTGCAATACATTGTCCAATACTTCATGAATAAAATCCATTCCTGTTCTCAATCCGCCTTCCTGCATAAAATATGGCTTTCGCTTGCTTTTGCTGCGCTGAAGCTATTCTAACATACGATACAGACAACCTTCCACTTTTGTCATGTGCTGACAAGCCCCTGCATAGACTAGCCTTAAATGATACGAATGGATGAGGTGAGCGTTTCATGTCAAAGGTCTTTATTGTAAGTAAACGACAAATTCAACTGTTTATTGTAGTTGCAGTCCTTATCGTATTCACCGGCGTTTACTTAAGCTGGGACAGATCAAAAGAGGTAGATGGACAACCGTCAGAGCCGCGAATTTTCCAGATTGTTACGGTTGAATACAAGTCACAAACCGCTGACGGCAAAGAGCATGAAATGTATCGCTGGGATCCGGGTCAAATTGTTGTCCAAAAGGATGAACTAACTGAGCTGCATATTAGTGGTGTAAGTGGAGCAAGCCATCCCTTTGTCATTGAAGGCCTTGGCATTAAGGGAGAAGTACTAAAAGGCAAAACGACGGTTGTACGATTCACTGCCAAAAAAGAGGGGACTTATCCTATTTTATGCTTGACCCATACTGATATGCGCCACGGTGGACCAATGGTTGGATATATCACAGTAGATTAGCAGGCAAACAGCTGTAACGAGTGACCTCCTTCTCCCCGGGCGCATACATATGGGGTAGAGAGGAGTCGGTCTATAATGAAAGCTAACGCGCCAAAACATACAGCCGGCTTACCGACTGCGCGTAAAATCCGCAGAGCCTGCAGCAACGAGCTATACCGCACCGTGAAGCGCATGAAACTTTGGGTGTCCAAAGAGAAAATGGAGCAAGCTGAAAAACTTTATTTTAAAAAGGTTATTGTCAACCTGATCTGGGTTCACGAAAATAAAGACAATCGGAAGATCCAATGCGACTGGTGGGAAGAGAATGTCAGCGCTGAAATTGCCGAGTTATGGGAAGTCGATCGCAATCAGCTTTGTATCGCGTTTAGAGAAGCTTTTGGCGGTTAAGATGGTTATTGGGTAAACAAAAAAAGAGGCTTTCCCATTTATTATTGGGATTGCCTCTTTTTCTGTACAGCTGCTTGTTGCTTAGCTTGTAACGATTAACCTTCTTCCTTCAATCGGTCACAGGATACCGTCTTTGTGTTCACAGGATTGTTGCCGACCATAACGGTTGCCATCCCATTCGCCTCGTCGACATTTTCAATCCAGACCGAATCCTCATCCAGATGAACTTTAACTGTCTGTTCTGATTCGTATATTTGCTTCGCGCGTGCTACGTCCATACTGCCTACCCCTCCTTTTTTATAAGTTCATTGAACAATTGCTATCTGGATTCACGTTCCATCGTATCTGTTGTTGATTCGTCAATAAGGCCGTTTTGCAGCGTTACATTGCCGCCGCCTAATCCTTCATTTACCATTCTGTCGATATCCATAAAATAATCCTCTCGACCCTCATGCTTCGGATCTGCCGCCTCTTGTTTTTGCTCGTCGTTAGTATCTGTCATAGTTATACCCTCCCATTTGTTTTGGCGAATACGTATACCGTGTAGGCCTGATTTCGCATTCGCGGCGGTAATAACATGGTTTATCCACCTTCGAAAAATATGCCCGAAAACGCAGTCAAGCATGCATCGTTCACAGCAGCGGCGATAACATGCGCAGTAATTCTTCTGCTGCCTTTTGTCGATTCGGTCGATTCATAAAGGTCTTTTTGTCCAATTCTCGGCTATGCTTCAAATCCTCCATAAAATCCGTTTCCAGCTTCTTAATCGTCCCTTCGTCAAAAAGCACCGCGTTCAGCTCAAAATTACTTAGCAAGCTGCGCATATCTACATTTGCTGTTCCAACAGTGGCCAGCATGTGATCTACAATCATCACCTTCGAGTGAATAAATCCTTTCTCATAGCGATAAACCTTCACTCCCGCATCCAGCATCTCTTGCATATAGGATAGTGTGGCAAGCAGCACAAGCTTGGAGTCCGCAATACCCGGTATAATCAACCTCACATCCACCCCGCTGAGTGCAGCAGTTCTGAGACCCATAAGCAGGCTGGAATCAGGTATAAAATAAGGCGTCGTTATATATATCCTCGTCAAAGCCGCTGTTATCGCAGCAAACATGACTTCATCAATCTTATGAGCATGCTGTCCCGGTTTACTTGAAACCATCAGCACCCTTTCATTTCCTAGGCAATGATGAGGCGTCATATACGCTTTACCATCCAGCTCTTCTTTTGCCGCGAAGGCCCAGTCGTTCATGAACAGCTCCTGCAGGTAATAAACGGAGTCCCCTTTTAAACGTAAATGGGTATCCCGCCAGAAGCCCAGCTTAGGGTCCTTTCCTAAGTATTCATCACCGATATTGATACCTCCGATAAAACCTACGGTCCCATCTACTACAACGATTTTGCGATGATTGCGATAATTTAATTTTCTGTCAAAAAAAGCGATGCGCGGCGGTAAAAAGCAGCTTGTCCGAACTCCTGCAAGATGAAGCTCTTCGATATACTTATCACTTAAATGCAGGCTTCCTATCCCATCATATACGACTCGAACCTGCACTCCTTCTCTCGCCTTACTCGTTAACACCTGCAAAAAACGTTGGCCAATTTCATCATCTCTAATCGTGTAATAATCCATATGTATATGATGGGTCGCTCGTCTCAGCTCTCTCAATATCTCCTCATATGTGTCATCACCGTTATTCAGAACGAATGCTTCATTATTACGGGTAATCGGAAACGGAGCTAAGCCAGTAAGCATGGCAAACAGTTTCTTTTGTGTCTCAACCTGCTCATTTTTCATATCCGCTGCCTCTGTAACCTGCTGGGATAATTGATTCGCATAGCATATAGTCTCCTGCTTAAATCGTTCCATACGCCTGCGTCTGACAAAATCTTTCCCAAGCATGATATAGGCTATAAAGCCTATGAACGGGAACATAAATGTAATGAAAAGCCATGCAGTCAACTGTACCTGACGACGATGCTCCATCACAAAAACCACAGCGAGCTGAATAATATATACGATTAATATTGCCGACAGCCAAATGAACACCATAGTTAAAATAACACCTCGTTTTCTCCTTACCGTGCAGAATCTTACAAGTCCCTCTAGTTTGAACGCATGCTTACATACCTATTCTTATAAAATCTTATAACATGAAAAAAAAGCCCGCCGATTATTGCTAATCGGACGAGCTTTAGAATTTGAAGTATTGCAGATTAATGATTAAATCTGATGATTGGATTATTGCTTCATTGTCACGCCAGCATTATTATTTTCGATATGAGTAAGGATAAGGCGATGCATGCTAAGCCTTCTTGTTATAAACTGCGGCAGTAAACGGTAATTCATGCCCAGCTTATAGCCGATCAGCTTAGCTGCTGATTCAGCGATCAGCTTGGGAATCAGATGCCATTTGCCGGTTCGATTGAGCTCATTCAGCTGCAGCTTAACGAGCTTTGAGCCTGCTTTGCCAACCGCGCTGTAAGGCGTGATCCATGTATTGCATCGCATAGATATTCCATTATCGAAGTAACGCTTGAATTGCTGCTTTATCGAATAGTCATGCGAATGAAACACTAGAGCCTCTGCGCAGTAAGCAACCTTATAGCCAGTCAATATGCATTTGGCAGCCATAAACAAGTCTTCATTAAAGATGACAGGCTCCTGAAATCGTCCCATCGTCTCAAACGTCTCACGCCAAATCGCTGAACATACGTTGGAGCAAAAAAATGTTTTAATCCCAAGCTCTTCAATATCCTCATATGCTTTCAATTGCGACTGTGCCGGATAGTTATGTTCCCTTGCCAGTCGTTCCAGCACATTAGCTTCTGGTCTGGGCAGCTGCCTTGCATAGGCATACGCCACATTATTTCCAGATAAAAGTGGGCGAGTCAGCTCTTCAATGAGCTTATCGTTGCAAGGAAGGGCATCCTGCGTCATAAAAAGCAAAATATCGCCGCGTGCTTGCATCGCTGCAACGTTGCGCGTACCACCGTGATCGAAGTCACGGCGTTCAACGCGCATCACTTGGGCGCCAGCCTTGAGCGCTCGCTCCTGCGTTCCGTCGTCCGAGCAGGAATCCATGATGATGATTTCAAAGGGAGGAAGCGACTGATGCTTCAATCGCTCTAATAGCTCTTCCAGCTCTGGCCCTGCATTTAATGTAGGAATAATAATCGATACTCGGCATGCTGAATCGCTGTTAGTAAGCATTTTTGTTAATCAAGCCCTTCAGTACCGTTTTGAAAATAATTTTGATATCAAAGAAAAAAGTCCAGTTTTCAATATAAAAAATATCAAACATAATACGGTCTTGTATGGAAGTGTCGCCTCTTAAGCCATTGGTTTGTGCCCAGCCTGTTATTCCAGGTCTAATCTGATGCTTAACCATATATTTTGGAATTTCCTCTTTGAACTGATTCACGAAATAGGGACGTTCTGGCCGCGGACCAACCACGCTCATATGGCCGAGCAGAACATTAAAAAACTGCGGCAGCTCATCCAGACTTGTGCGACGAAGGAAGCTGCCAAACTTGGTGCGCCTTGGATCGTTCTCTACCGTCCACTGTGTATCTGATACTTTATCCGTTGATACACGCATCGAGCGGAATTTAAACATATGGAACGTTTTGCGATCGAGTCCCATCCGCTCCTGCTTAAACAATACGGGTCCAGGCGATGTCAGCTTAAGCCCTATGACAGCGAACAACATGATTGGAGACGTTATAACAATCGCTACTAATGAGAAGGCGATATCAAACCAGCGCTTTAATATCCGATTGCTCAGCTCATCGAGCGGAATATCCCTTACATTAATAAGCGGGATGCCCGCAAAATTATCAAAAAATGGCCGAGCCGGCAGCAGATCAAAGAAATCAGGAATAATTAGCGTCTTGACGCCCGTCCGTTCACACATTTCAATAATTTCCGCATACTTCGCATGCGCTTCAAGCGGCAGTGCAATGATGACTTCATCAATAGGCATCATATCGAGCTTTTGCTTCAAAGCATCAAGCCTTCCGATAATCGGCTTCATATACTGATGCTCAGTCGCATGCTCATCTTGATAATCATCCAAAAAGCCGACTACCTCATAACCAAGATCCGGGTGTTGCTGCAGATTCGTATAGAAACTGCGTCCCACTGAACCCGCCCCAACGATAAGCACAAAACGTTTATTAAAGCCTTTGCGACGAAATGAAGCGAGGATCGATTTGACCCAATATCGGTATGACGCAATGGCGATAAAATTCATGAAAAAGAAAATGGCTAGAAATTCACGAGAGATATGTACTTCACGGGTAAAGAAGAACAAGCTAAGTAAACCTAAAAAGCTAATCGTTTGAATCTGTAAAATACGAAGCACTTCGTAGGAATAATTTTTGCGTCGTTTGGGMGAATAAAACTGAAAGTAAAAACCGATCAGCACTGCTGAAAAGGAATAAATCGTTCCCCATAGTAAATAAGTAGAGAACGCTACCGAGTTAAAGCTTGGCAGCAGACCGCTATAAAATTTAAGCCAATACGCGGCCATAAAGACGACCAATGTGCAGGATAAATCCGCCAGCATATATAATTGCGTCAAAAACCGTTGGTTTTGCCTTAGCATTCGCCGTGTTCACCCGCATTCTCTTAAATTTCGACTCTATCTGCATTGTACCAAAAATAGGATAGGAGGAGAACCCCACATTTTCCCATTTAAAATTAATTTAATGTTTAGTATGTCGTTTATGAACTGCCTTTTCCTGAATCCATTTACGCTTTTGAAGCATGTTCGGAAGCGATTTGAAAATAGTTGACCAACAGCGTAACAATCCTGGCTCACGTAAAACAATATAACCAAGCTTCACCGCTTCCGTTGCCAGAATTAACGGCCCTATTAATAGAGAGTGCCAACCGATAGGTTCATTTTTTATAAGGGTGAAAAAACGGTTCTGATAGGAATGCTGACGTACAAACAGCGGAACGTTGCTCCTGCTTCCCTTTTTCCAGCCTCGATGGTGTACTGCGTTCGCTTCAGGTATGTAATATGAGGTCCAGCCAAGCTTCTGCGCTCGCCATGCTACATCTACGTCTTCCTTATAGGCAAAAAAGCGTTCATCAAAAAATTCACCATCATATTCGATATCACGAATCATAGCCTTTCGATATACCGCTGCTGCACCAGATACGCCAAATACGGCTCTTGTTGTACTCCAGTCCGCTGCTTGGTCGCCTGCGGCTAGATCATATGCATTTCGAGTTCGTTTCATTCCAAGTCCTGCACTATCCATTACTACAATATTAGACGCAAAAACAAGCCGTCCGGTTGCACTTCCAACCTCCGGCTTTTGTTCCATAAAACCAATAATTTCTTGTAAATAATTCGGGTCTAGCGTAACATCCGGATTCAACACAAGAACATAATCGGAGGATGTCTCACGTAAAGCCTGGTTTTGGCCGCCGGCAAACCCATTATTGATCGTGTTCGCTATGAAATGGACATGCTCTGCAAAAGGCTTCACTTGATCAGCCGTTCCATCAGTTGACGCATTGTCGATGACGACAATGCGTTCAACAGGAAAGCTTTGTTTTAAAACAGCTTGCAAACAGTTCTGAATGTCTTTCGCACTGTTATAAGTTACTATACAAACGCTTACTGTTGGCATTGCATATATCACTCACTGTCTTTGAGATAGTGGTTAAGCGCTTCTCTCCACGGCCGCAGCATGTTGAGCCCATTACTGCGGATAGCAGTATGATCCATAACTGAATATGCTGGTCTCGGTGCTGGTCGCGGAAAATCTGCTGTCGTACAAGGCTCAACAAGAATAGTTGTGCCGCTGTCTTCAAATATAGCATTTGCGAACTCAAACCAAGAGCAAACTCCGCTATTGGATGCATGATAAATACCATAATAATCAGTTTGCACTAGCTCAAGCAAAAAAGCTGCAAGATCATAGGTGTAGGTAGGCGAACCGAGTTGATCTGCAACTACTTTAAGCTTATCTCGCTCTCCAGCCATTTTCAGCATCGTCTTCACAAAGTTATTGCCATACTTCCCGTACACCCATGAGGTCCGAACAATATAGAAGCGATCATGTAGTGTCTGTACTGCTTGTTCGCCAGCATATTTCGATTTACCATATACCGTTTGAGGATTAATCTGATCATATTCATTGTAAGGAACAGTGCTGCTTCCATCAAAAACATAATCGGTGCTTATATAACAAAGCTTTGCACCGATCTCACGAGCAGCTACCGCAACATTGCGTGTTGCAGCTGCATTCACACGGAAAGCCTCGTCCGGCTCGGACTCGGCTTTATCTACAGCAGTATAGGCGGCGCAGTGTATGACAACATCAGGACGATGCAGTGCAAATAAATTCCGGCAGGCTGGGAGACTCGTAATATCAAGCTCACTACGGCTTAATCCAATAATTTCAGCTGTATCCGTCGTCCATTGCGACAATTCTCGGCCTAGCTGCCCATTCGCACCAGTAACTACGATTTTTAAAGTAGCCATATTATTCTTTCGCCTCCAGGCGATCTTTGTACTGAGTGTCATAATATTGTTGATAAGAGCCGGATGCAACCTGCTCCATCCACTCTGTATTGCTGAGGTACCATCGAATCGTTTCCTTGATTCCGTCCTCATAGTTAAATTTCGGCTGCCAGCCTAATTCATTACGAATCTTGTCAGCATCAATTGCATATCTGCGATCATGGCCAAGACGATCCTTCACATAGGAGATCAGCGACTCAGGCTTGCCAAGCTCTTCAAGAATCGTGCGAACAACCTGCAGGTTGTTCCGCTCGTTACGTCCACCAACGTTGTATACTTCACCATTAACACCTTTATGAAGTACAAGATCTATTGCGCTGCAGTGATCCTCTACATAAAGCCAATCACGGACATTGAGGCCATCCCCGTATACAGGAAGCGGCTTATCTTGAAGCGCATTCTGAATCATCAATGGAATAAGCTTCTCTGGAAACTGGTATGGACCATAGTTATTAGAACAGCGTGTTATGTTAACGTTTAGTCCGAACGTTTCATGATAAGCTCTAACGAGCAGATCCGCCCCGGCCTTGCTCGCCGAATATGGACTGTTTGGCGCAATCGGCGTATCTTCCGTGAAGAGCCCCGTCTCACCCAGCGTTCCGTACACTTCATCCGTAGAAACTTGAACGAATTTAGTTACGTTATATTGCTTTGTAAGATCAAGAAGCGTCTGAGTACCAAGAATGTTTGTCTGTACGAAAATCTCTGGATGTAAAATGCTGCGATCCACATGAGATTCTGCTGCAAAGTTAATAACAGCGTCGATGCCTTGTTGGAATAACGGCTCCAATTCTGAACGTTTAGCAATATCTGCTTTCACGAATGAATAGTTTGAATGCTGCTCAATCGATCGCAGGTTTTCAAGATTGCCTGCATAGGTGAGTGCATCAACATTAATGATTTCGTAATTTGGATAGTTTTTAATCATATACAATACAAAATTGCTGCCTATAAAGCCGGCACCGCCGGTAACTAGTAATTTCACGAGTCTAACTCACCCTTCATATACAAAGTTGATTTCCGCATCGGCAAGCACCGGATGCTTGCCATCCTTATCCGATAAAATCGGAGTAGATGTCGGCCAGTCGATTGCTAGTGCCGGATCGTTCCAGGCGATGCCACGATCGTGTTCGGGGGAATAGAGGGCATCAACTTTGTATTGAACTTCACAATTGTGAGTTAGAGTGCAAAAACCATGAGCGAATCCTTGTGGAACCAAAAGTTGAAGTTTATTGTCTGCAGTTAATTCAAAGCCTTGCCATTGTCCAAAAGTAGGTGAGCCCTGTCTTATATCGATGACAACATCATAGATCCTACCCGCAGAAACTCTAACAAGCTTTGTTTGTGCCTTTGGTCCAAGCTGATAATGCATACCTCTTAGAACATGCAATTCTACTGAAAGGGAATGATTATCTTGGATAAAGTCATAATTAAGCCCAAGCTCAGCAAATGTTCTAGCATTATAGCTCTCCATGAAGAATCCACGATGATCACCAAACACTGCGGGTTCTAGCAATTTCACTCCAGGAAGATTAGTCTCTCTTACTATCAATATCAATCACCGCCTATTACAATTTGAATCTTCCAAATTCGTCACCGTAAATGAGGTCCTTTGAAAGTTCATTCGCCTTGCTATATGATGCATGAGTCCCTGCGTCCGTCCACCAGTTACTTAATACATCATATGACAGCTCATTGGAAATGATATAGGCATTGTTAACATCAGTAATCTCTAATTCTCCCCGGTTCGACGGCTTTAAGGAACGAATAATATCAAATACACGGTTATCGTACATATATATTCCGGTTACAGCATAATTACTTTTAGGGTTCTTGGGTTTCTCCTCAATCGATACAATCTTTTCTCCTGCAAGCTCCGGCACACCATACCGCTGTGGATCTGGCACCTCTTGTATGAGAATTTTTGCTCCAGACTGTTGTTCTTCAAACCCTTCAACAAATGATACGATTGAATTACTAAAGACATTATCTCCTAGTATGACAACCATTCGATCATTGTTGACGAATCGTTCTGCCATACCTAACGCCTGTGCTATCCCACCTGCTTCATCTTGAACCTTATAAGTAAAAGAAAGCCCAAACTCTTTACCACTTCCTAAAAGGTTCACAACATCACCCATATGTTCTTTCCCTGTTACTATAAGTATGTCTTCAATAGCTGCTTCTTTTAACTTAGCTATTGCGTGGAAGATCATAGGGTAACGTCCTACTGGAAGTAAGTGCTTGTTTGTTACTTTCGTTAAAGGGAATAGGCGTGAACCAGTTCCACCTGCAAGGATAATTCCTTTCAATTATTCCCCTCCCTATTCTATTGTTCAACATCGTATTTTCTTAACAAGAGATTACCTAGGGTCCGTAACAATAACATATTCCCTTTTATTGGACTAATTTTTGTTGGGATTTTACCTTTCGGATATACTCTGCTAACTGGTATTTCAATGACTTTCATTCCAATTTTAGGAGATATGTATGATAAAAAAGCTAGAAGTTCATAAGTTTCAAAGATTTCTCTAAAAGGTTTGACTCTTTGATCTAAAAGAAGCTTCCTTGAATGTCCTCTAAATCCATTTGTTGTATCTGTATATTTAAACCCTGAAATAAGTGATAGATAAGGAGCGTGAATTAATTTTATCGCTAGTTTTCTACTAAGTGGAGTGTTTACCTCACTCCCTCCAGGAACATACCTTGAACCTTGAATAAAGTCATAGCCTTTTTTTAATTGTTCGATAAACAACGGTATTGAATCAATACTATCTTTGTTATTGCCATCTACAGTAATAATCCCTTCGTAGCCTTGATCCAAAGCATATGCAAATCCCATTCTTAATTGAGCACTTAATTTCCCTTTATCTCTCTTTGTTAGGATTGATCTAATTCCGTTACTTATCAGGAAGTCATCTTCTAAAGAACCATCTGTACTTCCTCCGTCTAAAATAATAACATCTATTATATTCGTAAAAGATTTTATTTTAGTTAGTTGTTTCTGAATCTTTTCTCCTTCGTTAATGACAGGGATACATA
Organism: Paenibacillus sp. 2TAB26; assembly: GCF_052115145.1. NCBI lineage: Bacteria > Bacillati > Bacillota > Bacilli > Caryophanales > Paenibacillaceae > Paenibacillus > Paenibacillus sp. 2TAB26. The sequence continues at coordinate 79,643 of NZ_JBFRGC010000004.1, read as the reverse complement.
CACAATATGAGTTTTTTCTATTTGAAAATTCTTTCACATCGTGTTTAGGAACTATCCAATCTGACCGATTCGCCATTACTTACAAATCCTCACCCTCATATTTGAGTATAGTGTCTATTTACATATTCCAATGCTTGTAATAAAGCCTCGCTATTGTCTCTAAGAATACCGTTTTTCATTTCAATAGACACCCATCCCTGATAGTTGTAATCATGTAGGACTTCTGCAATGGCTTCATGTCCTTGATTATAACTCCCTGGTATATTAAGAAAAGGATCACTGATGTGAAAGTGTCCCGAATAGGGAAGACACTCTGGAATTAATAGTTCTGGTTTTTCCTCATTTAACAACATTGTACCTGTATCTAAATGAAGCTTCACTCCATCACTTTTTACATTTTTAACAAAATCTAATCCTTCTAAAGTTGTTGTTATAAAATCGCAACCGTATTTTACAGGATTAGGTTCAATACAAAGATGTACGCCTAGCTGAGTCGCCCGTTCTCCCAATAATCTAAAAAAATCGATAGCTTCTCCATATCTCTCTTCACGATCAGAACCGCCAATAAGACGATTCTTTGGAGATCCAAACACTACAGCTTTTATTCCTAACTTACTTGCTAGAGTTAAAATAGATACTAAATAATTCATTGTCTCTTTCTTTACATCACCAAAAATGGACAACTGATTTTTGTTAAACAATAAAGATTGCATTGCAATGGGAGTAAATCCTTGATTTACCCAAAATTCTTTATAATTTGCTATTTCAGTTTCTTTCGCTGTTGCCGGTTCATCCCAATGCTTTGTTGGAGCAATTTCAATACCTTTAACTCCAAATTTCTTAAGTAATGGAATCATTTTATCGTTTTCATGAGAGTCCCAAGCTATATTGGATATCGCTAGTTTCATTCTATTCCCCTTTCATTTGCAACAAATTGTTCTATTTGTAAAAAAACCTCTTCCTTAGTACTTAAATATGGTCCTGATTGTCCAAATAAACCTGCATACTTACTTCGCATATCATAATTAACAGGTGCTTTACCGTTATCATTTGTGTATACACTTTTAAAACAATTTTGAGCGATCTCTTCCGCTGACACCGGTTCTGTTGCAAAATTGATGATTGGACGATCATTACTTATAACAATACTCAAATCTTTCCACAATCGTGACATATCATAGAATTGAAACACACTTTTATAATGAGTCAAATGCAGACAATTATCATGAATCAAATCATAAATAAAATTTTTCTTAAGCCCATTCCCAAAAAGCCCTGGTAAACGAATAATACTACTTCCTTCAAATTTGTCTTGTACAAAATTCTCTAAGACAAAACGATGTTTACCATATGGCTCCAACGTTTCTTCAAATATCTTTGTATCTTCATCAACTGAAAGTGGTCTTTGATATACATCTACTGTAGATATTAATACAAACTTATTGGCTGTTATTGTATTTAAATGTGACATTAACCCTTTAAGATTAGCAAGATCTTCTTCTGGCTGCTGATTTGCCTTCCACTTTACAGCCGGAGCACCTGCACAAACAACAAGATCATAATTCTTCCCTCTAATCTCATCGATATTCTTAGAATTATAACAATCATCAAATGTTGTTTGTGATAAAAGAGTTGTGCCTACAAAACCTGTAAATCCAATAAGTGCTGTTTTCATAATTACCCCTCCTGTTTAGATACTGCTACCTCAAGTTCACTGTTATTAAAATCCACGTTTCTTATTTTCGATTTAATTACTTCTGTTGAGTTAGTCGTATACGCTGGCCGATCTTGTATCTCTATCAGAATTCTTGATATGTATTCTCCTAGCATCCCAACAATAAAAAACAGCCCTGCAAACCCTGCACTTATTAAAATCATTAATGTAGTCCATCCTTGTACTACATATGCGTTGAATATGTAGTTATACAAGGCATAGCCCCCCATAAACATACTAAATACAAAGAAGATTATAGATAAATAATGAGCAAACTTAAGACCTAAATTCGAAAAAGAGACAATAATATCAAATGCTGTACCTATATTTTCACTATTAAACTTTTTAACTTGAGCAGCAACATTATTATTCGGTGCATAAAGAATACTTTTCTTGGAATATCCAGTATATGAATATAACGCCTTTCTATATCGCACTTTTTCTTTTAAATTTAGCATAGCATTTAGTGCTCTTCTTGAGACCAGACGTGCAGTTTCTGTGGTAAGGTCAAGATTCAAATAAGAAATTTTATTTATTAATTTATAAAACATCTTTGATGTCCAGGATGGATTTAAGGAAGGTGTTAGCACAACAATGTCTGATCCTTTTAATGCAGTTTGATACATTTCAATAATTTTTTCAAAATTGAAATCTATACTTGAGCCTTCTAATTCATAAACAAAGTCTCCCATAGATTTTATTAAACCTGCCATCATTGCCTTCTCGATACCATGTTTACGTGCAAGATTTAGTACAATGAGAGTGGACTCTATATTTTCCGAAGCAGACCTAATCTCTTGCAATGTTAAATCGTTGCTCGCGTCATTAATTACAATTATTTCATAGTTGTAGAATGTCTTACTCATGGTCTTATCAATATTAAGCAATGCTTTTTTAATTAAATCTTGTTCATTATGAACATATAACACTACAGACACAAATACCTGTTCTTTCACAGCAAGACATCCTCCAAATCATAAATTGTGTTAAACTTACCAGACAAAACAGAAATAAATGTCGGATTCTCTGATGACTTCCTTATTACAGTAGGTCTAGAATCATCAAGTTCAGCAGAGTTTAGAATAGTTTTCACAGAAAACAGCGACTTGTGATATTCGAACTGTAAATTTGGGTTTAAATACTTCTGTGTCTGCTGTTTCATACTTATCCATGCCGTTTGTGGACTCATCTCGCAATGATTACAGTTTTGTAATGACAAATGAGTACAATCTCTCCTAAAATTTTGACATGAAAACTTTGGAAATTCTGTTGGAGATGATTCATGTGGAGTATAACTGACAGAAGTTAGCGAATGATACCCCGAATGACCAAATGGCATCACTGAAAAAAAGGGACCATCCATCACAGTAATACCAATTCCATTCAATTCTGCATTGGATTTCGTTAATATTACTTCACAAAGTTCATATTTTGTTCGAAAAGTATCTAGTCCAAAAACACTTAGAATTTGATTAATACTTGCGTATGTTGCGTTTAAAACTTTTAAAGATGAAATTATTTCCTGATCATTGATAACGATACTATACATATCATTAGATTGCTCTACTTTTCTTACTTGTGTATTAAAAAACATATCGACATTTTTATATTTTTTTAGGTGCTCCATAAACCATTTTTTTATTATTACAGCATCGTATGTGTACTCTTTTGTTTCGAATGCTGCCTCAACTGTTCCGTTATTAAAATATTTACTTGCATTAATCTCATCTGCTGGAATATCAACATGCAAACAAAATTTCAAAAACTGTTCTGCATTTGTCAAAGAATCATATTTTGATATAGCATAGATTTTTTTGAATTGACTGTGAATACCAAAATTAAATTCTTTATTGAATCTCTCGTAATAATGGGCTGATTTTTCTGCTGTTGATACGCTTCTTGGATAATGATAGCCATTATGAACTCGAGCTTGGTTAATGTAACTAGCCCTCTGTAATGGTTCTGCATCCATCTCTAATAAGGCAACTTTTAACCCTCGCTCTCCTAGCAACTTTGCAGCATATAATCCATATATTCCGGCTCCTATTATGGCAAAATCATATTTATTTTTATTCATAATAACCCCTTAAAATTAATAATTTACTTATTTGGAATAAAAATTTGTTTGGTCTTATCAGACAAAAGTATCTCTCTGAATTTAACTTTTGAAACTACAAGCCTTCCACCCGGTAATAAAGAACTAGTCTTGAAGCTTAATTTTGGTGTAGTGTTTCCATCTACTAAAAGCGGAAATTTAAATTGAGTTTCGTAAGGAGGTAGAGATACCCCAAAATTATTCATACTATTCTCACGATACACTAAGTAACGAGGTAATTTAGAAAAAATCGGTATAAAATTATATGGATTTTTCACTGTATAATCTATTTCAACAGTAAACAATCGTTTTTCAGCAGAGTATGGAATTGGAAGCGTAGCTTCTTCGTTTTCTAATATGCCTTCTTGAAATGAAGTTCTTACAGAACTTTTCTCCTTTTTCATCCAAAACATCCCAGTATTTACTTGCTCTATAGCTTCATAACGTAACAATAACTCTTCATAAAAATCCCAATGACTGTTCTGCAACCATTCTTCATATATGAATGATTTATTCAATGTTCTTACAAAATCGGGATTTGTTTCGATAAATGTATCAACATAATGCTGTCTTCCTTTTTTACCTAAAGCATGAATGATATAGTCAGTTTCAGGATGAAATTGATCCGTTTCGTATTCTAAGACACTCGCGTATGTGGACCATATTTTATCCCCACCACTACCTATTCTTATTTTATTTGGATGACCATCGAGAGTTGGGTTTAATGCTTCGCCATCTACTAGAATATGCATCCAATTTCCTTCTCTTGATACATTTACAATATTTCTCTCTCCGCTGAACGCAAAAGTTATTGTCTTCATATTTTGAATACGATTTAACAGAATATCTGAATAAGGAAGAAAAAATAATGGTTTATTTCTATTTATCCCATTCTCCCAATTCGCATCTGATAATGGTTCAGTTTGAATGAACGATTTATATTTATTAAACGTATTGATTAATTCAAACCAATCTTGACTATAGAAAACACCCTCAGCACTTTCGATGCCACTAGGTTGATTAGATAATGCTAGTGCTTTCAGTGAGTTTGACATAGTTGGCATTTTATCGCTAAATGAAAATAGACATAGGCAAACTATCATGACTAAAATAAATACTATTTGACCTATCTCTTTAAAAACCATCCTATACTGAGAAATGATCCAAACTATGACAATAAACTCAATTCTGATTAATGGCGTTAAGTAATGTTCAGCAAATATACCCATTATTGAGAAGGTACTTACTAAACCATATATAAGTGCAAATGAAATCGGTAAACTCTTCCTACGAATAATTAACAGTAATATAAGGCTCACTATGATTGGGACATATATTGTAGGATATAAAAAGAAGTCTTTAAATGAATCAATAAAATCGTTTGGGGGCGCTCCAAAGTACCAAAATTGATCAGATGGTAAATCTATTAATGCATATTTGATAGGTTTCCAAAAATATTGTTTTGCAACAATGAAATACAACATAAACAATGAAATTAAGAAAAACAGGGCAGTTAACGTCAGACTTTTCAATTGACTGAATAGAGTTTCTTTTTTGAAACCCAATAAATAAGAAACGCCATATCCAACAACTGACGCTAAACCATGCTCACTACCGCAAAAAAACGCCACCGCAAGCAATATTCCAACAATTCCTTCAAAGACATATTTCTTTTTCAACCACATTACTTCCGTTTTTTGATTCCAGAGAAGAAAACCCAAAATCCACAAAGGGACTGAACTTCTAACTCCTAACAAAGAATTGCCATGATATATTAAAGGGAGAAGATAATAATGCGAAAAAATAACACTAATTGCCAAAACGCCTAAAGTGATATCCCAACGTCGACATATCATCTTAAGAACAAAACCCAATGATAGTAAAAACAATATTGGTGAGACAACAAACATTGCAAATACTGATGCAAATAAATTTTCACCAAACAATTTATAAATCGGATAATGAAAAAACAAAACACCGATTCCATGAAAAAATTGAAAGTCTACTCCAGGAGTCTCACCAATGCTCATTCTCCTTAAAGGATTATAAAGTTGGAATGAACCATTAGCATAAAAACCATTAAAATTCAGCGCTTCATTATAACCAGTTATAACAACGATTCCTAATATGTAAAGTAAAAGCAAGACTCCTATTGCTCCAAATATTTTACAAGCGTAGTTTCTAATAACAAATATAGACAAAAAGTTCTCCCCCGAATAAAAGTTTCATATTTATGTTATTCCAAACTAAATAAATAAAATAATAGTCCCACCTATTAAGAATAATAACCCCAATATTTTCATGGCTGTTAATGGTTCGTTAAACAATATAACAGATATAAGAACTACTCCTACAGTAGTAAGTGCTTGGGATACTGGTGAAATCCTACTGAGTTCCCCCCTCGATAGTGCCATAATATAAAATAGGAAACTAACACCATAAAAGATAGCACCTCCCCATATCAAAGGAGATACAAAAATCTTTGTGAAAAATTCGACACTTATTGAATCCACATTAATTTGTAATACTGCTTTTTTTAGAAGAGATTGAGCTAATAAGTTAAATACTAATGCAAGAATTAACAATACATAAATCATTATATACCCCTCAATTATCTTATTTTTTCATCGGAATTACGTTGTCGCACCTTTATGAAAGAAAGTCCAAATATGATTGGTGCTATTAGTGAAACTGAATAAAAATATCTCGCGTCCTGAGCTGGTGTTGATATTAATAAGCCTGCAGCTTCAAATAACACAGGAGAAATGACTATAATTGCTTTCAGATCCTTGTTTCTATTTATAAAAATGAATCCGAACAAAATAACAATAAATACAAATATAGCTGGTCTCCAAAATAACCAGTTCGTATCTTTTTTCTCTGTAAACTCAACAATTTTTAAAATATTATTTTTAAATAAAGATGTACTATTATATTGTGTTAACCCATATTTATTAGAAATTATCCCTTTAGGGACTGTATACAAATAACCATCTGATGGTTGACTTATCCTCCATACAAGAGAAGTCATAGCTTTCCAATCATTAATTGCAATCGATGGGTTACTCATAACAAGTTTAAGCCATTTTTTTAAAAATAATATTTTGTCGTCTATTATGACTTGTGCTTTAAGGTTTGGATGAAATAATAGATAATTAGCCGAATACTTTGAATATGTGAATACGTTATCTTCCCCTTTCCAATTATTTATTGGTAAAATTTTTTCGAAATATTTTTTATCATCAGGATTTAGTTGAACATTTTCATGCAGTATTGTTCCTATTTGATGTAGTTGAAATGCAAAAGTAAAATGTGGTGGAGCAGGTACTACATTCAGCAATTGATACAATGGCCCTTTAATTATTAAGATACTGATAAATATGATAGAGAATATTAGGATATTTTTTTTAAACTGTTTAATATATAAAAACGATAATAAAATAGTAACTCCAATTACCGTAACAATCCCATTATGTCTTAATAAACCAATATTGACTATTACAAAAATAAAAGCTATTATATTTATTTTTGTATTAAACCACATATATTTAGTTTGATAAATTTTAAATAACATAAAAACGAGAATCAATGACATTATTGCGAAAGGTATATCTTTCCACAAAGTAACAGACATCATTCCATTTACAGGATTCAGGGTGTAAAAAAACAATAATGCAAAAATAATTCGTTTATCTAATCCAAACTTTTCTAGACTATATAATATACTTCCAAATGTCAATGACATAAATAAAATCTGAACTATAGACACGATAGCTGGAGACGACCAAATACTATATAAAATCCAAAGGACTAATGTATGATATGCAGGTTGCCAATTGTTAAATCCTCCACCATGTGTTTGTTCCCATTGAATTATAGAATCTTCACTCATATTAGCTGGAAAGAAAGTGAAGAAATAAATTGAATATACAACTGCGATCGGAAGAGAATAAAACAGTATTCTTTTTATACTTATGTTTCTAGTATCAGATGAAACCTTGAAATATTCTAATACTATAAAGAGTAAAAAAAACAATAATGAAAATACACTAATATCTATAAAAAAACTATATGCTTTAAGAATATAGGAAACATCAACATTATAATTGAATGTTTTGGTTACCCCTTCAGCATTGTATAAATCTACAATTTCTGAATTTCCATCAACGCTTATTCTCACTTTGCCTGACCAAGCATGATTAACAAATTCTAAACTAACATTTCCATTAACTTTTCCATCCCACTTAATTGTTTCACCACTTTGAACAGCGTACTGCACAACATTATCTTTTAATACCCAATTTTCACTGAAAGTTATATTTTCCCAATCGACTTTACTTCCATCTTTATATAGACTGTTAAACCAAACCTCAGTTCCCGAGGCCAAATCATTTTTTTCAGATAGCACAGTTACTTCAATCGAAGTTTGTTTGCCTAGAGTTGAACTTTTCATTGGTATAGTAACATGAAGAAGAATACTAAAAAATAAGCTAGATGATATTAGTATTATCATATTTTTTCTAGTCATAGTATTCACTTTAAGTAATAAGTATTTTAAAATATTAAAGCTAAAAACAATAATTATTAGAACGAATATAGCAATTATAAATAAATAACTCTCTTTCATTTTATTCTTCAAATCCGAATAGAAATGGTTATAAAAAAAAAGATTAATTACTGCCGAAATAAAAATAGTCAGTGCAATGAATGGAACCTTTCTCATAAATACCTCTCTATTTCGCTACTTTTCTTGTAGCATTTGATTTATTAATTATGTAATTAATACCTTGCTCAAGAGTAAATAATGATCTCCATGTTGTCGCACTTGTAATCATTGTATTATCAAGATAGCTATGATCGATATCACCTTCACGACCAGATATGTACTCTGGACTTATATTTATATTTAAATATTTTGTGATAATCTCAAATAATTCATTAATACTGGTAGGTTGCCCCGTACTTACATTGAAAATTTGGTCATGTCCTTGATTCAAAACAGTGAGATTTGCACTAACTATATCCTTTACAAATATAAAATCTCTCGACTGCTTCCCCGTTCCATGAATAGTTATACCACAACCAGAATTTAAAGCCTCTAAGAAGACAGAAACAACTCCTCCTTCACCTTTACCGTCCTGACGATCACCATAAACATTTGCATATCTAAGTATAGTGAATTTCATTTTATTATTAGCACAAAAAACTCGAATATAATGCTCCGGTGTATATTTTGAAATACCATAATATGAAATCGGAAGTTGTATATGCTCTTCGTTTATAGGCAGATATTGTGGATTTCCATAAACTGCTGCAGATGAGGCATATACTATTTTTTTTACATTTGCTTTTTTACAGTGTTCAAGAAGAGTGAGAGTGTTTATAATATTACAATTGGCATCCGCCAATGGATCATTCATTGACTGCATTACACTAACTTGAGCAGCATGATGATAAACTACTTCTGGTTGAAAGTTATTCAGTGCTTCTTTAGACAGTTCGGAAGTTATATCTGTATGTACAAACAATGCATCACGATTTAAATTCTCCAAAATTCCAGTAGATAGATTATCGATTACAAGTACTTCATGTCCATTCTCAATTAATGAATCTACCAAATGAGATCCAATAAAACCACAGCCACCAGTGACAGCTACTCTCATTTTTTTCAACCCCTAAATTTGTTTATGTATCTTTTCAATCGCTTATTTATTATTAGTGAAAGAAATAATATTATTAATGATAGTAGTATAGTAAATGTGGAAATAATTAAAATACGAGATAACATATTGATTTTTTTACCAATTGGCTGTATTAGAACTTCTTTTTTTCCACTTTCGGGAGAGTATAAATCCACTTTTTGTTCGGTATTATTGTGCGAAACTAGAACCTTACCAGACCAAGCATGCGTTCCAAATTTTAAATGAATACTCTTTTTTGCTGATATATTTAATATCAAAGGTTCACCAGTTCCTTGGGATACTATTGCTTTGTCTTTCACTATCCAATTACCTTGCAAATCTAGGGTACTTAAAACGAAAATTTGTCCATCAATTTCTAGCTCAGTAAGCCAAACCTCAGAACCTTTTGAGTCTGGATTCATTTCTCCTATTGCATTGACAGTAATATGGGTAATACCATATTCTTTATTCATATCAACTGGTATTTTCAATATCACTATTGAACTTATTAATAAACAAGACATAGCTATTATTATTTTTATTTTCTTATTAAATAAGACAAGCTTCATTCTGTTTTTTTTCAGTAAGTAAGTTATGGTTACTAAACCAAACAAGAATAAATAAGAATAGATAAAAATATGTTTAAAGACAGACTCATTATGCATTTCAATGAATAGTTTTGAATATGAATAAGAAAAAGAAATTGACAATAAAATCACTGCTATTTTTTTCAACAATGTAATCACATTCCTAACTCCGCTATTTAAACCATTTATTTACTTTTAATTTAATCAACCATTTAATTATTAATCTCCCTTTTTTTGAGTTTGCCATACGAATAAGTTCATATTTAAGATTGTTTGCACTTGTAATTTCCCCTTCTTCAGAAACGTATCCAATTCCAGGGTATGATATTGTAGGATTATTCCACAAATAACCTGGTCCGTTTGCATAATTCAGATTGAATAGTTCCTTGCCGTATTTCTCATAGCTTTCATTATGGAAACTACTGATTTTTGAGTACAATTCATTCACTATTTTACGGTTAAATTTCCTAGACATCGACTCACTTCTGATACGATAAAATACAAGCTCTTCGGGAATACTTACTCCCGCGCAACCATTTTCACACATAGATATCCATGATTCGTAATCCTCCATACCTCTATCCATTTCGAGTTTATTCAACCCATATTTCAAAAAGTCTTCTCTTCGAATAACAGCGAATGCACTTAGCATATTAGACATTAATAAGTAAGGAAACTCTGTATTAAATGTCACCCAAACATCATCTTTTAAACCAAAGAATTTAACCCAGGAGTATACAAAAGAAATATTTACATAATAATTTAAAATTTGAATGCATCTAGTATAATAACTAGGATGAATCATGTCATCTGCATCAAGAAACGCTATATATTTACCAGTAGCAGCCTGTGCACCTATATTACGTGCATTTGCTAAACCCTGATTTTCAATATCGATTACTTTTACTACACTATTAAAATTTCTAAGATCATTTAATACCTTTAAACTTTCTGAGTCATTGCTTCCATCGTTAACAATAATAATCTCAATCGTTGAATATGTACTCTTTAAAACACTTTCAATTGTCTCAGTTAATAAGCATCCAAGGTTATAAAATGGAATAATGACTGTTAAAAGTTCGCATTCGTTGTTATCCATACTAGATATTGTCCTTAAAGGTATGCTGCTACTAACAGGAAACCTAGATGAATGTGCTTGTTTCTCCTTGATGATTTCCATTAATCTTGCTTCCCAATCAAAAATTACAGAATTAATTGGATTAAAATAAATAACTTCTTTATATCCATTTTGATTCAAAGTATCTAATATTACTTTATCCCACGCTATATTAGCATGTGAATATGAAATACATTGTTTTTCCATTTGCTTATGCCAATATTGTGGAAATCGATATTCTATTTGATTTAATAGTGTCTTATTGTGTAAAGTCACAACGAATACATTATGAAGTTGCTTGTTTAGTGTCCAGATGTGCTGCAAAATAAAGTATGGTAGTACCTCGTCCTGATGAATAAATAAAACAATTGGATCGGACCTAACTAAATCCGTATTTTTCTCACCTAGTAACTTTATAATTAAATTAGACAATGAGAATGATCGAGCAAAGCCTTCTCCTAATTGAATATTTACTGGAACCTGATCTTCTGAAAATCTATATATTGATTTGCTTTTCAACCAATCACCAATATCTGTTTCTGATGAATGACAAAAAACCTTGGTCACATGACTATCTAACCATTCAACCAAAGTTTCCGGCATCATATTTTTATCTTCAGAATTTGCTGACTCTACATACCAAACTTCCATTATTTTTCATACCAACTTCCTACACCAGAATGCTATCTTTTAGATCTAAGTTTTTTTACGACAAAATAAAATTTTCTTAGAACGTTTACAGCTATTCTTCCTTTTAATCCATCCATACCATCAGTTCTATTTTTTAACTTATGATAGAAACTTTTAAAATTATTTTTAATATATATTTCTTTGATCTCACTTTCAGCAACCGATGCTTGTCTTATAAGTGGATAAAGAATATTCGGGTTCCAAGTCTTATTTTTAGTAGATCTGTGCAGCTTATAGACCGATTGCTCCTTATTTATATTAAGGAATTTTGAACTAATCTCAATGTATGCCCTTGGAATAACATATCCTTTTTTATTTATCAACTCCATCTCACCCAAGTTGCCCATTCGATTGTCAAAGACATCTCTAAGATTAGCCAATGAATCATCAATACTTACAATTGATCTAGTCAATCTTGAATAAGGATAATAATTATGATTTTCATACAAATCAAACTGTGAAATATTAGAATTTCCGCTGTAATAGCATCCTACAAAACGAAGATCAGAAGACTTTGAGTAAATTCTTTTTGCAACAGAAATGAATAATGGATCAATAACATCACCTTCGTAACAGGTTAGAACATATGGCATGAGCGACATTAAATGATCAGTACTTCCATCGAAACGTTTGGCGAATCTAATTTCTCCAAGAAACAAAACGGGGATTCCTGGTGGATCTAATGATAAAATGTAACACTTTTCTTGATCTACATCAGGATGATTTAAAAGTGAAAGATAATTACTAATATCATTTCCTTCATCTTTTAATAAAACAATAGAGCATTTCCAATCATATTTATTAACTTTATCTGCATTCAAATCATCATTATTTTCCTCAAAAATAGATTCATATGTTCTATTAAATGTGCCATTGTTTATAACAGAATAAGGATAACTAAGTTTACTTCTTAGCTCACTACTTAAAAACAGTGTTTCCATTTTCGAAACAAGATCAAGTGAAGTATTATTGTAGACCAAAGAATTCTTTTCATGATGAAAGTAATCATTAAACGCTGGTATGTTATTAGATATAATAGGTATGCCCAATGAATATAACTCATGAATACTATAACAAAAAGACTCAATACGATTAGGAAAAACCGCAAATCTGACGTTTTGAATAACCTTCTCTAGTTCCTTATGATTCAATTGTCCTGTGAATACAAATCGATTTCTAAGCTCTTCTGGAATTCGTGCTAACAATTGATTACGATAGGGCTGACCTGATAAGTCCATACCGTCATAACCAACTATATAAAATAAGGATTGGTTACTTACATTCTTCAACATAAACATAACCGCAGCATCTACAAGGATGTCAACACCCTTTAATTGAAATACACGTCCATAAAATAAAACATCTTGTTGTTTTTCATTAACACTGTATTCTATATCATTCCAAGGTATTACGGGTGGAGGAGAGACAATTAAATTTTCTAGTCTAACACCGTAACGCTCCATATACAGGTTGCTCCATGCCTTAGAAGGCACCATTACAAAATCAGCATTTTGTATCGAGCTTTTCTCCATTTGATACATTTCAAGTTTATGGATATTTAATTCATTAGGTATCTGTTCCATATCCATGAGATCAATGGTGCAATGTGCCCTAATAGTTAAAATTATTTGAGCAAATTCACCTTCAAAACGCTTTGCACGTACAGAAAAATAACCGATACCAACATAGTCAAAAAATTCAACATAGTTAATTAAATACAGTGAAGTTAACTTTACCAATCCTCTATAAAAACGATAGCTTTTTTGCAAAAAAACATTATCATATCCTTCACCGCAGCCAGACTCGTCCAATAATAACTGCGAAAGACAAACTATTGTAAGATTGTTAAAATTGGGTAGCTCTTGTTTGCAATTATTTTCATAAAGATCACATTCATGCTTGGGCATATCTAATAATAAGATAATATGATTATTGTTGTTTTTTAATAATTCTTGTATCGCATAATGAATAAACACACCGCAGCCACCTGCATTTATAGGTGCAAGTTCGTAAGAAACAAATACATATGTTTTAATCATTTTTCAACGCTCTCCTCCAAGAAACGTCTCTATACTTTGCTTCGCTAGTCTATTATTTTCCACTTTCCATTCTTGATATAACCGAATTATTTCATCTTTGTTTTGAAGAGCAACCCGGATTTTCTTAGAAATTTCTACCGGGTCATCAGGATAACTAACAATTAGATAATCTGCAAGTGGACTTCCTTGAAAGTAATGATGATTTGGACCTGTAAGGCATGGAACCCCCATGTCTAAACTTTCCAAGACAAGCAAAGGAGCACATTCGGAAAATGTTACATACAGATTAATATTATTAGTCATCATTTGGTTTAATAACTCTTCCCTCGGCACAGCATTCTCAATACCCTTAAAATCAATATTTAATTGCTGAGCAAACTCTTTCATCCTTGAAGTGTATGGGATTGCATTTACTTGAACATTATCAATTAGCGCAGCTGCCGCTATTTGAGTAAAAGCATTTTTATTCCACGTATTTCCAGATGCATAAACACCAATCCTAACAATCTTATCTTCAACTTGAATAGGTTTACGTAGTATTTCTTTATCTAGATTAACTGTATTTAGTATAAAAAAACTTGGAAATCCTTTCCGTTCATATAAAGTTGCCATACTCTGTTTAGCAAAACCCCATGCGTCAATTATACCTTCATTTACAAGTTGAATTATTTCTTGATACCTATACCAAGAGTAATCCTCATACATATGAGTTGTATTTCCATGCCAAAATATTTTTAATGATAAGTTTGGATTTAATTCCTTCAACATTTTAGCAAGTTGAAAATAACCAATTGCAAAACCACTAAACGTAATACTAAGGGGTTTTCTATTATTGATTAGTGAAGCAATATATTTAATTTCTTTGCTATCAAGCAGTTCTTTGACCGGCACTACGAATGAAAACAATTCATTTGTAGAATTGGTGACCCCAAGCCACTCTGGCTGGTGAATAGAAATGTTTTTTTCATAAGGAACTGCTGACAATAGTCCAATCAATTCTTTATACTTTATTTCATCATTTTTAGATTCTTGGATCATATTCTGAGGCAATACGTCTACAGAAACTACATCATTTTTCTTTAATTTTCTTATAATATGAAGTGTTTTGCGCAAAGGTTTTGTTAAACGATAGATACGATCCATATTTCTAAGTTTATTTATTATTCTCCAAGCAAGAGACGACTCAATCTCGTGTAGCCGGGATTCAAGATAAATGACTCGAGAACGTAATACTAGATTTTCCTCTTTATACTGAGTTTCTTCTGTAATCTTATTTTGCAAAATAACAGTTTTTTCGTTATTCTCATCAATTAAATTATTAATTTTTAATTCTTGCTCTAAAATACGTTTATTGATAGCTTCTTTCTCTTTCGTATTCTGTATGTCTCTTTCTTGAAACTCATTTAATTCAGATGTCATTTGAATCTCTTTTTCAATACGCATCTTTAATTCTTGTGTACGCCAGCCTACTTCACCTTCAAACTTTAAAATATTAGGTCTAATCCTTTGATCCATTAGCTTAAGCCTTGAAAACATAACCTGATTTTCCAGATGACCTTTAGGCCATATATCTGTAAGTTGTGTATAATATAAGTCCTGTTCATCTGATACTTTAGTCATCAACGTGCATGATTGTCCTATTAATTCATATTCTTTTATAATTGAATGCTGCCAACAGCCGTTATGATCTGGAAATTGCAGAGTAGAGTTTGATATGAAATTGTTCTCAAAATGGAGAATACCATGCTTTGAGACACGCACCAATTCCGCTAGTATCCCACTTAAATGTTCCGGTTGTATATGAATTAGCACTGAAACTGTATATACAAAATCAAAGTAATTATCAGGAAATGGTAACTTCGATCTCGGTTCGATCAATGTTATCCTGTTAATTAAATCTTGACGGCTTTGAAAACGTTCCTTTAAACTCTCCAGCATAGTTGGGCTTTGATCAACACCATAAAATTCAACATTAGGGATCATATCTAAATATTCTGCATGCCTACCGAAACCCACACCAAACTCCAAAACCTTTGTTTGTTTTGGCATATTTGAAAAAATACTGGTCAAAACAACTTCTTGAATACCATATAATGGTTGCATAGCTCTTCTTTTATCAACTTCATTTGCCCAATCAAACCCATTTTCTTGCCACCATGCTTCATTTTCATATATATTATTAGACATAAAATATTCACCCTTATAATTTTATTTCAATTGGAATATACACCTTATAATGCACTGGACGATCCAGCTTCCGGATAACCTCAAATGCTGTAATACCATCAATTTGCTCATACAAATAGGTATCAGAATAATCACGATTTGTAACTTCATTAACTGCTACAGATATAGAGTAACTTCCTTGTCGCAAAGATACTGGAAACTTAAACCTAATTTGTTTTTTTTCTTTTGGTATTACTGAAATCAATGTAACATTCTCATCGAACATAGTAGTTCCAAATAAATCAACTCCAGTAATATCTCTAACCAAAAAAGAAACATTTATATTTTCTGCAACAATATCTGAAGTTATTTCACAAACAAGTGTAGCTTGTTCTCCAAACTCGTACACTTTTGTTAACTCATTTTTTTCATTACTCATATAGGCACTTAAAAATCTAATTTCTCCTGTTCCATATTTAAAAGCACTTGTATCACTAACTTTAAGAGCATTTGTTTCTTCAACGAAATGCTCATTATTTAATGGTTTAGTATCCTCGACATTTTCGTTCATTTCTTCTCTAACCATTGCTAAGTATCGATTAGTTATTCTCTCAGCTGTTCCTTGTTCAATCATCTTCCCTTTTTTTAGCAAAATCGCTGAATTGCACATTGATTTAATCGAATCTACTGAATGACTTACAAATAATAGTGTGACTCCCTTTTCTTTTAACTGCCTCATTTTAGAAACACATTTCGCTTGAAATGCAACATCGCCTACTGCTAATATTTCATCTATTATTAATATATCCGGCTCCATATTAATGGCAACTGAAAAAGCAAGTCTCGCAAACATACCACTTGAGTAAGTCTTTACTGGTTGATCAATATGATCTCCAATATCCGCAAATTTTTCAATTTCTGAAAATTTGTTTTGTATTGCCTCTCTACTAATTCCGTAAATGGCTGCATTTAAATAAACATTCTCTCGACCGGAAAACTCAGGATTAAATCCTGAACCTAATTCAAGTAATGCTACAACCTTTCCAACTGTCTCAATAGAACCTGAAGTAGGAGTTACAGTACCAGCAAGTATTTGAAGTAGCGTTGATTTACCGGAACCATTTTTGCCTACAATCCCAACGGTATCGCCACGTTTCACTTCAAATGAAATGCTATCTAATGCATGAAACTCTTCAAATCTGCCTGCTCCTTTTTTATCAAAAAAATCCAACAATCTCGCAGCTGGTGAATCATACATTTTATATGACTTACTTATGTCTTTTATCTTTAGAACTGTTTCATCAGATAACATCAGAAAATCCCTTCCTCAAAAAATTAAAAACTGTTAATCCCACTATTAAAAACGAAATAGCTATTATACATGTTACAAAATAACTAGTAAGTGAAAATAACTGTCCATTAATAAAGATATCACGATACATTTTGATTATCGGACTTAAAGGATTAATTTCAAGATACACTCTAAATCTTTCTGGAATTAGCGATGTTGAATAAAATATAGGAGACATATAAAAGAGAATATTTATGATAAGTCCGACAATATACACTAAATCTCTCAGATAAATTCCTAATGCTGAAACAATTAAAGATACTCCTAAAGTCAAAATGATTGTAGGAAACAGAACCAATGGAGCAAATATTAATACACCATTAGGTGTATCCAAAAAAACAATCTTGCCAATTACTAAAAGTAATATTGAAAATGAACTATTAATCGCCGTGGATAATACAATGCTTGCTGGTAAAATTTCTAACTTAATTACTACTTTTTTAATGTAGTTTGCACTTTGAGTTAACACACTTACAGAACGGTTAACTGATTCAGAGAAAATGGTAAATGGTATTAAACCAGAAAAAATCATTAAAGTGTATAATAAATCACTTTTCTCTGATATATTTTCCCATCTTGATTTAAATACAACAACAAATATAAAGCTATACACAGCTAGCATTAATAATGGTGAGATCATTGCCCAAATTACGCCTAAAAATGACCCTTTATATCTTTGTTGGAAATCTCTTTTTGTAAATTCATACAAAAGCGTTCTAGCTTGATATAATGATAATAAATAGTTTTGAATTAATTGAAATCTCTTAGCAAACATAAATTACCTCATATACATTTATTGTTATTAAAATTCACTGAAAACTATTATTTTGATCATTTCATACGCATATTTACATACAATCATCATAATCGAACAAATTTCGAGTGATAAAGATCAATTATATAATCAAGTAACTCTTCTCCAAGATCATCATGTTTTAAGCCCATCTCAATTGTTGTTTTAATAAATCCCAGCTTTTCGCCTACATCATAACGTTTGCCTTCAAAATGATATGCAAATACCTGTTCAATTTTCCCAAGCTTATCTATAGCATCAGTTAATTGGATCTCACCGCCGGCCCCTACTTTTTGACTAGATAAAATTTCAAAAATTGCAGGTGTTAGAATATATCTCCCCATTATTGCTAAGTTAGATGGTGCTTTCTCTATAGATGGCTTTTCCACCATGTTTTTAACAGAATAAAATCTTTCCATGATATATTCAGTATCAACAATACCATAGCGACTTACTTCATTATATGGTACTGGCTGCACACCAATAATTGAAGATTCATTTTGTTCAAATAGATTTATCATCTGTTTTAGACAAGGAACCTCTGCTTGAACAATATCATCTCCTAACAGAACTGCAAAAGGCTCATTACCAATAAATTTACGAGCACACCAAATAGCATGTCCAAGCCCCTTTGGTTCTTTCTGTCTAATATAATGAATATCTGCCATATTAGAAGATCTTTGTACTTCATCTAATAATGCAAATTTCCCTTTTTCACGAAGATTATTTTCCAATTCAAAACTACTATCGAAATGATCCTCAATTGCTCTTTTTCCTTTGCCTGTTACAATAATTATATCTTCAATTCCTGAAGCAACAGCTTCTTCAACTATGTACTGTATGGTTGGTTTATCAACAATTGGAAGCATTTCTTTTGGCATAGCTTTTGTTGCTGGTAGGAATCTGGTTCCTAAACCTGCTGCCGGTATAATAGCTTTTCTTATCTTCATCTCTTTTCAAATCCTCCAATAAAATCTACTCCACCTTCGTTATCTTACCAAAATTCCACCTATAATCATACCTTAATCTGGGCCCCTGACCGAATAAATTGTAGAATTTTTCCGATTCCCTCTCTATTTCGACAAAACCTCATATTCTACAAATTTGTAAACTACATACAAATCGCTTGTCCTAATATAGTAATCTACTCCCCCATTTGTTAAAATACAAATAAAGCTAAATGTTTCATATCTACATAACGATGGATGAGGAGTACATACGAATGAGTGCACGGAACAAATCAAAAAGGAATACGAACACTTTAAATGCTGATTTTGCGCTTTTGAGGTGGATTGGGGCAATTGGAATCGCTCTATTTCTAGTCATCTTCCCCTATGAGAGAGCATTGTTTAACGGCTACGAATTAAGCTTTGAAGGCCCTATTTATGGAGCACTCATCTTCGGTTACGTGATGCTTGCCTTTACTGCATTTTATGTGTATCGCAACTCACAGATGAACAGTTATCGCGGAATTTTGTCGATTGCCGTCATGCTGCTTCCCTTCATTTATTGGTTGTCATCATTACAGGCGGTTTCAACCTATTATGCGAAGTTTATGACTCTCGTATTTTTCCTACTTGCTGCTTTATTCATAGGCGCTCTGTATTTTGCAGAAAATAAGCTAACCCGCAAAACGATTGAATACGCGGTTATGCTCTCTTCTTATTTAATTGTTCTATTTGGTTTACTCAACCTTTTTGGTCAACTCTATTATAAGGATGCGCTATGGCTTGCACATGACGGCTACCGCCTTTCGTCGGTATTCCAATACYCAAACTCATACGCCGGCTTCCTAGTCGCTTTATTTCTAGTTAGTTTGTATTATGCAGTTCACTGCGTGCGTCCATCTGCAAGAATCATTCATGCTGCCATGCTTGTACCGATTTGGATTTCATTCATGCTCACATATTCACGCGGTGCAATTGTTATTATTCCAGTTATGCTGCTTATTGTGCTGCCTTTCTTACGCTTAACGAAGCAAATTACATACATCGTGTTTATGGGCGTATCTGTAGTGGTTTCCATGGCTGTCCTTGGAAAACTAACAACGATTGCTGATAAAATAGCTACACTAGTTCAACCTACTGAAACGAAAGCGCCAAGTACAATTTCCTTGTTCAGCTCACTGCCTATGCAGGGCTGGGGATTACTTGTGCTCGGCCTACTCATTGTTACTGGCCTTATTATGCTTTACCATGCCAAAGCTGCTAATTTCCTAGAAACGAAGCTTACCAAGCTTTCTTCGTACAAATGGTCTTTTGCGGCTGTGCCTGTCATTACTATCGTACTTACTGCTGTAGCAGCGATCAGCCTTCTTGGCAGCAGTGCTATTCGCGGCCTGCTTCCTGACAAAATTGCTGCACGCTTTGAAAATATTAACCTCCAACAGCACAGCGTTTTGGAACGTTTAACCTTTTACAAAGACGGTCTTCGTGTAGCTGAGGATTACCCACTGCTTGGAGGCGGTGGCGGCGCTTGGCAAGCCATGTTTGAGCAATATCAGAATAACCCTTATTGGAGCAGACAAGCACATAGCTTCTTTGTACAAGTTCTTGTGGAGAGCGGTTGGCTTGGTCTATTAGCAGTCGTCGGACTGCTCGCGTTTGTATATTTTTTATACATCCGATCCTTTATTCGTTATCCCGAGCTTAGAGGCAGCCATTTTGTCTTTTTCATTTTTTCTTTGGCGCTGCTAGTCCACAGTGTGATCGATTTTGATATGAGCTATATTTATATTATCTCTCTCGTCTTTATTTCTCTCGGTTGTATGCTTGCTCCATATAGCCACAAGCTAATAATCGAACGTATGAATGGTAAGCTTAATAAATCTTGGCCAAAAATCGCATATCCAGCGGTTATGGCGTTATTGTCTATATTCCTTCTAGTCATTGCGATTCGAGAAACTAACGCAACTAGTAACTATAATAAAGCTATCGATTTGGCAGTTGGGCAGCAAACTTCTTTAGAACAACTTCTGCCTATACTTGATCGTGCCATTAAGTCTTCACCAACACAGCCTTATTATAAGCTTACGAAAGCTGACTGGCTGGAGCAGGCTTATAAGCAAACGAACACCGCTACATTCCTTGATCAAGCTCTTAGTACTGTAAAAGAAGGCAGAAAATATGATCCTTATAATCGAAGCCTTCTAATGTCGGAATATCGTTTTCTGCAAGAAAAAGGGCTTTTTGAAGAGTCCCTAGCAACGATTA
Organism: Paenibacillus sp. 2TAB26; assembly: GCF_052115145.1. Classification (NCBI taxonomy): domain Bacteria; kingdom Bacillati; phylum Bacillota; class Bacilli; order Caryophanales; family Paenibacillaceae; genus Paenibacillus; species Paenibacillus sp. 2TAB26. The sequence continues at coordinate 58,198 of NZ_JBFRGC010000004.1, read as the reverse complement.
ATGAAGGCGTCAAAAAATTCCCTTGGGATATCAATCTATATGAAGCTGCGATAACCTCATACGCCAAAGCAAATCAAACTGCACTTACAGAAAAGGATGAAGCTAAAGCAAATCAATATGCTCAGCAGGTTGTCGATCTCTCTAACGAAGTTAAAAGAAGAATCGGTCAGCTAGCTTCACTTCCAGCCGAGCAGCAGCAAGGACGTACATTTGCAATGACACCAGGTATTGAGGAAGCAGTTGCCCAAATAGAGCTTGCTTCGGCACAATAAAGTGTTGTAATGATCTCGTATTACAAAGACTGCCCGCTTGCACAATTCATGTGCGACGGGCAGTCTTTCTCGTTTCATACAAGTTTCACGCAAGTTTCTTGTATGTTTCACGCAAGTTTTATGGCATGTTTTACTTCGTTTAAGAATAAATAGCAATAGAACGTTCTGATCGTTTATAGCCAATCTTAAGTAGGAAGGAGAAGTCTATTGAAACGAGTCCAGAAGCCAAAATGGTCTTTTGTCGTGCTGCGCGGCGCTGACAAAACCGTTAAACAGTTTCACGTTTCAAAGCGATCGGTCTTTGCCGCTCCAACAGCGGTAGTAATAGCGGTTACGGGCTGTATTGCGGGGCTTCAAATAAAGTCGGCCTATGAAATGAACCAATTGGAAGAACAGATGTCACAACAAGACGAACTATTTGCCCAAACCGTTTCCGATAAAAACGAAGCTATTGTCTCGCTGCAGCAAGAAATAATCGGATTGTCAGAGCAAGCAAATGAAATGAAAGAGAAAATCGATGATCTGCAGCAGCTCGAACTAAAGCTGAAGCAATTTATCGCAAACTATGGCAGCAAACTTGAGACCTCTACCTATCTGACGCCAATAGACAAAAGTGAGACAACTGTAAAAATTCTTTCCGATACTTCCTCAACAGGAAATCGGAGCTTTAACGATTCGAAGCAAAGCAAACAGTTTGTTTTGCTCGCACAGGAAACAGGACTTCATCTCGCCGATTTGCAACGGATGGTCGAGACGATGGAGGATTCATTAACGTTGACGCTGCAGCTCGCACAAGCGACGCGAGTCTCCGTTGATGCTTATCCTTCCGGCTGGCCGACACGCTCCAAAATGCTGACCTCTGGATTTGGTTATCGAAGAGATCCTTTTACTGGACGAACGGCTTTCCACGCTGGACTAGACATCACTGGCAAGCTAGGAGATCCCATATTTAGCGCAGCAGACGGCACTGTATCGGACACTGGCTTCAATAACTCACTGGGCAAGTATATTATCATTGATCATCTCGGAGGCCTGCAAAGCGCCTATATGCACTTAAAGGAAATCGAAGCGAAAGAAGGCGACACCGTCGTTCGAGGCGAAAAGATTGGTTTGCTCGGATCGAGCGGCAGAAGCACTGGTCCGCATTTGCATTTCCAAATTATGCAGAAAAACGAGCCTGTTAACCCTTTACCATTTTTGTCATTAATAAAGGAGGATTAATGTTTATGTTCAAGGACCATAAGCGTCTGGCAGCCACTGATACATTAATTGGCCAAGGCACGATAAGCGAGGGCCGGCTAATTTGTGAAGCAAGTCTTCGCATTGAGGGGGAGCACCGAGGCGATATCGAATGCAAAGCTGACGTCATCATTGGAGAATGCGGTCTTGCTCGCTCGAATATTACGGCGCGTGATATTACCATTGCAGGAAAGGTGTTCGGAGATATCGTCACCAAGGGGAGGCTAATCATTACTTCCTCCGGCACGTTAACGGGGGCAATTACAACCCAAACACTTATCATTCAAGATGGCGGCAAGCTGAATGGCAACTGCTACATGGAGCAAGCAGCTGACAGCAAAAATCGTGTGCCAGTAGAATCCGATCCACCACACATCATCGGTAAAGAAGCAGTAATTAAAGAATCCAAAGATAAATCTCGCCAAGCAGGATAATACAGCAAAAAAGCCGTTCTACATGTGCATGTCTTCCGAAGAAGCAGCATGTATAGAAACGGCTTTTTTAATTCATCTAAAATCTAAGCTGCAACATCGCGTTTCTTAAAGGTATACCATGTAATGGCGATGAAAAGAGCATAATAAACACCGAGCACCACAAGCGAAAAGCCTAAGGTCATGCCCTCTCTCATCGGATTTCCATCCAAGTATTGCGTTAGATTCAAATGAATAAACAATAGATAATCGATCCAATTGTAATCGAGCATCGCAATTAAACCAATAAAGCTGTTCACGCCTAGAAGAAGAAACAATGCCATACCAATTGCTAAACCGCTGCTGCGGAATACAGTAGAGAGCATGAACGCAAGCGTTACGGTAACAACAAGCGAAATTAACGTTAAGCCATAATACTTAAGCATATACGAAAATGGATTCGTTCCTTCATCTCCAACGAAGGTTGGCTTTATATCCGGCGACGCATTAATGCCGAAGCAAATCCAGTTCACGAATATCGTCGTAGCAAACAGTACAATAGCAAGCAAAAGAGCGAATATCATGATCGAAATATATTTAGACAACAATATTTTCGAGCGTGACCAAGGCCTGATAAGCAAAAGCTTGATGGTGCCACTCGTAAATTCCTCAGCAACGCCGCCAGCAGCGATGACTACAGTAAAGATCGTAACGAGCAGAAACAAAATGGAGGATTCCATAAAAGCAACATCCCACATCGAAGCATCTCTACCGCCGAATATTACCCATAAAATAGAAATCGCCAGAACTAACAAAACCAATATACCGGTCATCACCCATGTGCGAGGACGACGGTAAATTTTCATATTCTCATTTTGAATAAGCGGCAAAAAATTACCCAATTCGTTCCCCTCCTGTCACTTCTAAAAATTGATCTTCAAGTGTCTTAACCTGTACGCGAATGCCATAAACCTTGATTCCAGCATGAACGAGAGAAGCATTAATGGCAGCTGTGTTTTCCTTATCCGTCTCAACCGCTATGGCATCTTTGCCTTCAAGCACCGCGGAAAAGCCAGATGTGAACAGCACATCCATCGCTGCCTGCTGACTGTCTACTTCAATAACAACACGGTTATGTACTTTAGCTGCATGCTCACCCTTAATGGTTCGCACGTCTATGAGCTTGCCATTTTGAATGATCGCGACACGATCACACATAAGCTCCATTTCAGATAATAAGTGGCTCGATACAAATACAGCAATACCTTCTTCTTTGGAAAGCATGCGCAAATAATCACGAAGCTCTCTTATCCCTGCCGGATCCAAGCCATTCGTAGGTTCATCCAAAATAAGCAGTTGGGGTTTATGCAAAATAGCCTGTGCTACGCCAAGCCGCTGCCGCATGCCGAGCGAATAGGTTTTCACCTTATCCCGAATTCGCCCTTCAAGACCAACAAGCTTAACAACCTCATGAACACGATGCTCTGTGATGCCTGGAATCATTCGTGCATAATGAATTAAATTATCATAGCCGCTCAAGTATTTGTACATTTCAGGATTCTCAACAATCGCTCCGACATGGCGAATTGCCTTTTCGTATTCCTTCGTAATGCTATGTCCTCCAATAGTAATTTCACCATCTGTGAGCGACATTAAGCCAACCATCATTCGAATCGTAGTGGTTTTACCCGAGCCGTTGGGACCAAGGAAACCAAATACTTCCCCAAGTGGGATATCAAGCGTTAAGCGATCAATAATCGTTCTGCCGCCGATTTTTTTGGTTACATTTTTTAATTTAACAATAGGCTGATCCATATTTGTGCTCCTCCTTCAAAAATCCAAATCCTATTCATTATAAACGATTAAGGAAACAATTGGTAGTTTACAAAAAAATACACCTCTACTCTACAGTTAAACTGTAGGGCAGAGGCTCTCATTATCATTTGTGCGATAGGGCTGTATAACATGTTCGGCAACTTTCGCATCTGCACGAAGGAACATTTTATAGTCATAGTTACTGGTCTTACCCGGCGATCCTACTATAGCATCCAGCCTATCCTGCTCCACGCTGCATGTTAAGCAATAACCCATTGGATGTACCACTCGGAAAAATCCTGTTCGAAACAAAATATCTGCTTCAGGACTTAAAAGCATCTCCCCGCAACTAACACAATAAAAACGGTCCTTTGAACATATCATTCGATAGATCGCTCCCTCTCTCTTTCGTAATGATTGTATCAACCTCAACATTAAAAACGGCATTAAGCGTTAAATGGCAGAAGTTCTATCATAACGTCGATTTGCAATCCATCCCAAACATGCTTTAACAGCATATTATACACTATTTAATTGACTAGTGATTTCATCCCATGTCGTTCCAAGCCTTATAATGTCATCCTCATTAATCTGTTTGCCTGTTTGAACCTCAATTAGCTCAACGTCCGTAATTGCCCGCAGGCTGTGCCTCGTTCTCTCCGGAATCGATACGGTATCGCCCGGCTCAACATGACGGTACAGATCATCCAGAATTAGCACTCCCTCTCCTGAGATAATGGTCCACGCTTCTCTTCGCTTAAAATGCATTTGATAGCTTATATTTTGGCCAGCTGCAACAAAAACCCGCTTTGTAACACAATGAGTTCCTGATGACAAGACAACGGAATCAACAATTTTGGAATGTCCCCACCTGCGCTCCTCATACTTTGGACGCTCATTCATGAGCTTAAGCTTCGCATCGAGCTCATTACTCGCATTTTTGCTAGTAACCAAAATGCCGTCGGGACTTGCCGCAACAATCACATTCGTAAGCCCAATAATGGAGATAGGAATGTCCAGCTCATTGATGAGCTGGGATTGCTCGCTGTCATCCGATATTTCGCCCATGCCTAGTCGTTCAAAGGCCAGCTCCTCGGATAATGTTTTCCATGTGCCAAGATCTTTCCACTCACCGTCGTAGCAAATAACTGAACGAGAGGTTTCTTTTTGCGATACTTCAATTTCGAAACTTGATTTAGGAATTTTCGTATACTGTTTATATAGTTCATCATAATGGATAGGCAGCCTGCGATTCATGAGCAAAGTAATCATATAATCAAGCTTGAAAGCGTAAATACCGCTATTCCATAACGCTCCGCCTTTTATTAATTGATTAGCTTCAGCCTCATACGGTTTCTCTTTGAATGAATGTACTCTACGTTCATAGCTGTCATCATCATTGCTGTGCCGATTGGCTTCTGGAACGATATATCCATATTGCTCTGACGGATAACTTGGCTTAGTCCCAACCATAAGCAGCTCAGATTTGCTTTCTCTGATCAGCTTTGGAAGTCCTCTTATACATGAGAAAAAATCACAGCTTACATAAGCATCAACTGGTATGACAATGACCGTTTCATTTAAAGATACGCCCGCGATTGAATACAAATAAGCAGCGGATAACGCTATCGCAGGAAACGTGTCACGCTGCTCAGGCTCAATGATAAGCGGTGCTTTTACACCAACCTGTCTTTGTAAAATCTCCACCTGCTCACGGCAAGTCGAAATGCGAGAATGCTCCTGCAAATCCGACTCTTCCAACTGGCGCCATATACGCTGCAGCATTGATTCCATGCCGCCGTTTGGACTCTCCAGTACAGTTAAATATTGTTTTGCTCGACTACTATTCGACAAAGGCCATAATCTCTTCCCAGATCCGCCTGATAACAAAATAATTTTCAAGGCATGTCCCCCTTCTAAGTTGTTATTGAATTCTACTTCCTATCAGATCGTTAACTACTGTAATACAGCCGTTTTGTATTCAATAATCTGCTGTATAAATAATGAATTTTTTTCTGCTGTGGCTGACTTTCTAATATTTCTTGGTTCATGACACCAATAATAAGAGAGCGAAGTGTATTCGAGCATTCAAATAACACGCCATGAGCGAATTGATTATCTTGTTTCAAATTCCAAACGATCCGACCGCGAATCATAATCTGCACATTCGAAATCGTCATTCGAAATTCAACAAGATAATTGGATTGAATCGGTAATTGCAAGCCGGATAAGAAGCATAAACCATTTTGGCTTAAATTAAGTAGAAGTACTGTAGTCGTAGACGACGTCAACAATTGTCCATCTTTACTAATTAGCCGCAGCTCTGCCTTAACGCCCTCTGTAAAGCGTAGCCTAATGTGGTTGCGCGAGGCATCATTTGAATTCATCGCCATGCTTAATTCCTCCATCATACCTAATAGCAATAACAATCCTTGTTACAGCTCAAATACTGGACTCCATTTCTATTAATGCCTATTCATCTAGCAAGAAATCTATTTCAAGTACAGTGACGGCTGCGTCCCAAGCTCCCTCTCCGCTATCCATCTCTACTTTATCTCTTAACCTCTGACCAACTACATATAAATTACTAATAATGATAGATATATTAACATCATTATACCCGAGTCCGCGGATGGAATATGTCGGTTAATGGGCGCGGCTTTCTTCTAATTTGGTGGCATTTTGTCGAAAAACAAAAGGGACTGTCGTCTGAAGTAATGAAGCTACTTCAGGGACAGTCCCTTTACTCGTATATACGATTTATAAAATAAGTCTGAATTACTTGCCGCCTGCGCGTGCAAGCTCTTTCTTGTTCGCTTCGAACGCTGCAAGAAGTGCCGCTTCGCCCACTAAGCCTGTATCTTCAACCTTGCGGATCTGTTCAAGCATACGCTTGTAGTCCTTAGGAATAACTTTAACGAATTTCGAAAGCGATGCTTCCCAATCATTCAATAGACGGTTACCAATCGCACTCTCTGTATACTTAACATGTGATTCAATCAAACCACGAAGTTCAGCAACATCTACAGAGTCTTCTAGGCGCTCCAGCAATACCATCTCCAGATTGCAATGATTGTAGAAATCGCCTTTCTCATCGTAGATATACGCGACTCCGCCAGACATACCTGCCGCAAAGTTACGACCTGTTAGGCCAAGAATAACGACGCGTCCGCCTGTCATATACTCACAGCCATGATCGCCGACACCTTCTACAACTACATTTGCGCCGCTGTTCCGAACAGCGAAGCGTTCGCCAGCTGCACCGCGGATATAGGCTTGACCGCTAGTAGCACCATACAGCGCTGTGTTACCGATAATAACATTGTCCTCAGCCACAAAAGTTGCCTTTGGTGACGGTGCTACAATGATTTTACCGCCGGATAACCCTTTTCCTACATAGTCATTCGAATCGCCTTCGATTGACAATGTGATTCCTTTTGGCACGAATGCACCAAAGCTTTGGCCAGCCGTTCCGACAAAATGGTAAGAAATCGTATCTTCCGGCAAACCTGCTGCACCGTATTTACGGGTAACTTCGCTACCAAGAATCGTACCAACAACACGGTTCGTGTTCAAAATAGGGAATGTTCCGCGCACGCGCTCGCCATTCTCAATCGCAGCCTTTGCAAGTGGAACGAGCTGCTGCATATCAAGCGACAATTCAAGACCATGGTTTTGCTCTTGAACATTGTAGCGAACTGCATCCTGTGGTAGATCAGCTTCGTACAGCAAGCCAGAGAGATCAATACCTTTTGCTTTGTAATGCTCAAGCAGCTGCTTCGTTTCCAAAATATCGACGCGTCCAACCATTTCTTGAATGGTACGGAAACCGAGCTCTGCCATTATCTCACGCAGCTCTTCAGCAATGAAGCGCAGGTAGTTAACAACATGGCTAGGATCGCCCATAAATTTTTTGCGAAGCTCAGGATTTTGAGTTGCAACGCCTACTGGACAAGTATCCAATTGGCACACACGCATCATGATGCAGCCTAGCACGATAAGCGGAGCCGTCGAGAAGCCATATTCTTCTGCTCCAAGCAGTACAGCAATCGCAACGTCACGGCCATTCATCATTTTGCCATCTGTCTCAAGAACAACACGGTCACGCAATTTGTTTAGCATTAGCGTTTGATGTGTTTCTGCAAGACCAAGCTCCCACGGCAAACCTGCGTGACGAATCGAGCCCATTGGAGAAGCTCCAGTTCCGCCATCATAACCGCTGACCATAATAACATCTGCGCGGCCTTTCGCAACGCCAGTCGCAATCGTACCAACGCCAACACCAGATACCAGCTTTACATTGATTCGTGCGCGTGGATTAGCATTTTTCAAGTCATGAACAAGCTCTGCCAAATCCTCAATAGAATAAATATCGTGATGCGGCGGCGGCGAGATCAGTCCTACGCCAGGCGTGGAACCACGAACCTCGGCTACCCAAGGATATACTTTAAGGCCAGGCAGTTGACCGCCCTCACCAGGCTTAGCGCCTTGAGCCATTTTAATTTGAATCTCATCTGCATTAACCAAGTAGTTGCTCGTTACGCCAAAACGTCCCGATGCTACTTGTTTAATCGCGCTGCGTCTGGAGTCGCCATTCGCATCTGGTATAAAGCGTGCTGGATCTTCTCCACCTTCGCCCGTATTCGATTTGCCGCCTAGGCGGTTCATCGCAATAGCCAGACTCTCATGGGCTTCTTTACTGATTGAACCAAATGACATCGCACCTGTTTTGAAGCGTTTTACGATGGATTCAAGTGATTCAACTTCCTCAAGAGGAACGGCTTGACGACCTTCCTTAAACTTGAGCAAAGAACGAAGTGTAAGATGTTTTTTGTCCTCGCCCTGTACAAGCGCAGAGAACTTTTTGTATAGCTTGTAGTCATTCGCACGAGAAGCCATTTGCAGCGTATGAATCGTTTGCGGTGTAAACAAATGGTCTTCGCCATCTTTACGCCACTGGTAATCACCGCCAGAGTCAAGCTCTTTCTCTCCGCCTTCTTGCTCAGCGAATGCGCGGTTATGGTGCTTCAACGTCTCTTCGGCAATAACATCTAGACCGATGCCGCCGATGCGGGACGGTGTCCATGTGAAGTACTCGTTGATCACATCTTCTTTCAAACCGAGCGCTTCAAAGATTTGAGCACCACGGTAGGATTGAATAGTCGAGATACCCATTTTGGACAATATTTTAATAACGCCTTTAGTGGCTGCTTTAATATAATTTTTCACTGCTTTATCATGCGATACGCCGCGAAGCATGCCTTGCTTAATCATGTCGTCAAGCGATTCAAATGCAAGATAAGGGTTAACTGCGCTTACGCCGTAACCAAGCAGCAATGCATAGTGATGCACTTCACGAGGTTCACCGGATTCCAGCAAAATAGCAACCTTTGTCCGTGTACCTTGGCGAATAAGATGATGATGCAGTGCCGCTACTGCCAGCAAAGCTGGAATTGCAGCATTTTCCTTGTCGACGCCACGATCGGAGAGAATAAGCAGATTATGTCCCTTCGCAATAACACGATCAGCCGCTTCACACATTTGTGTAAGCGCAGCGCGCAAGCCCGTCTCACCTTCATTTGCAGGGAAGAAGATCGGGAGTGTAATGGAACGGAAGCCAGGACGGCGCACATGGCGCAGCTTGGCGAATTGCTCATTAGACAAAATAGGCGTATCCAATTTGATGTGTCGGCAGCTCTCTGGCTCCGGATTAAGCAGATTGCGTTCTGGACCAATCGTTGTACCTGTCGCAGTAATAATCTCCTCACGAATCGCATCAATAGGCGGATTCGTAACTTGTGCAAACAACTGCTTGAAGTAATTGTACAAACGCTGCGGACGCTCTGACAACACCGCCAGCGGTGCATCATAACCCATTGAAGCGATAGGCTCCATGCCGCTGCCAGCCATCGGCTCAAGCACTTTGCGAATGTCCTCAAATGTGTATCCGAACGCTTGCTGTCTCATTTGAACAGTAGCATGGTTTGGTTCTGGCAGCTCAGGAGCTTCCGGCAAATCTTCCAAATCAACAAGATGCTCATTCAGCCATTCGCGATATGGATGCTCGGTCTCGATTTCCGCTTTCACTTCTTCATCAGAAATGATGCGGCCTTGCTCTGTATCTACAAGCAGCATGCGTCCTGGACGCAAGCGGTCTTTGTACAAAATATCCTCTGGCGGAATCTCGACAGTTCCAGCCTCGGAGCCGAGAATAATATGATCGTCCTTCGTTACGTAATAACGAGCTGGACGAAGACCATTGCGGTCAAGCACCGCACCGATTTTTACGCCGTCAGTAAAACCAAGCGCAGCTGGGCCATCCCATGGCTCCATCAATGTGCTGTGGTATTCATAAAATGCTTTGCGCTCGTCGCTCATGCTCTCATGATTGGACCAAGGCTCTGGCACCATCATCATTGCGGCATGTGCCATCGAACGACCGGACAAGAATAGGAACTCCAGCGTGTTGTCGAACATTGCTGTATCCGATCCATCTGGGTTAATAACAGGTTTGATTTTCTCGATATCATCACCGAACAATTCAGAGGCAAACAAGGTTTGACGGGCATGCATCCAGTTCACATTGCCGCGAAGGGTATTAATTTCTCCGTTATGAATCATATAATGGAAAGGATGAGCGCGTTCCCAGCTTGGGAATGTATTCGTACTAAAACGGGAATGTACAAGCGCCATTGCCGAAACAACGGATTCATCGTTCAGCTCGGTATAGAACGAACGCACCTGCTCTGTCGTAAGCATTCCTTTATAAACGATTTTTCTGGAGGATAGGCTAGAGAAGTAAAACATATTGCCGCCTTCTTTGCCGGCATAACGAATCGCAAGCTCAGCGCGCTTACGAATAACATATAATTTGCGTTCAAATGCCATATTGTCCTTGAGGCTGTCGTTCATGCCGATAAACAATTGACGAACATAAGGCTTAACAGCTAATGCGGATTCACCCAGTTTCTTATCATCCGTTGGAACCGTACGCCAACCGATAACCGATTGGTTCTCCTCTTGAACGATCGTTTCCACTTCACGCTCAATTGCACGGCGAGCTTCTTCATCCTGCGGCATAAAAATCATACCTACGGCATAGTGTCCTTCGGCGGGAAGTACAATTTCTTGCTTCTTTAATTCAGCCGCAAAAAATGTATGAGGAATTTGAAGTAAAATACCTGCTCCATCTCCCGTATTCGGTTCGCTGCCTTGACCGCCGCGATGCTCCATATTCTCGAGCAGCATCAGCGCTTGGCGAATGACCTTGTGTGACTTGATTCCCTTGATGTTGGCCACAAAGCCCATGCCGCATGCGTCTTTCTCAAACTGCGGATCATAGAGCCCCTGCTTCGGCGGCAATCCCAAAATATGTTCTTTCATTGTGAGCAACCTTTCTATGAGAAGATTTTTGGGTAAGCGTGAACGTGTTGAAATTAAGCACCGATGAATACGCATTACGCTTCATTTTTGGCTTGTTTTATCATAGAATGGTAGTCAGCGAGGCACACCGGCCTGCTCCTTGACATTCCTAAGCTAAACGGAAACGTCTCTTATAGAGCGTTAACGTTTAATTGACCACACCCGGCCTTTACCGCGTCATAGCGATTATCCTGTTATTTTATCATTAGGCCAAAGCGGAATCAATTTAATATTTTCATAATAGTTTGCACTATTTTACTACAAATTCAATTATCGAACATGGTTTTGGAAGGCGTTAGCTTCGATTCTCTGCGGAGTATCATCATAGCATACCCTGCAGTTTTTATTTCCTTTTATTTTAACAGAGGAGTGTGTACTTATTGTATAGCAAGTTTAGGAAAGCGGCGTTTCGCGCTGCATCGTCAGTATTGATCGCTATCGTGCTTACAACCGGTATTTTCTCTCCACTAAGTATAAGCACTGCCGGGAATAACGCTCCTACTGCTCATGCTGCCTCTGTAGTTGACAAAAAGAAAGATGATCACACTTACAGCATCGTCGCGGTTGGTGATTCATTAACTGCCGGCTACGAATATGGCTTTACCGAACAATCCATTCCATATGGCTTCGTAGAGCATGTATACGAACAAGCTCTATTCCATGGACTTCGTGCAGAGTACATCAATTATGGGGTTCTAGGGCTCCGAACATCAGGATTAAATCGATGGATTGATGCCGTTGTGAGCGGTGCCAGCGTAAAAAGCTCTGATATTCAGAGCGGACTGCCAGATCCACGCGCAGAGCATATTTTTGCTGAAACATCGCAGCTCCGCTCTTCCTTAAGTGAAGCTGATCTAATCGTAATGACAATAGGCGGAAACGACTTGTATGCTGTTCTCGACAAGCTAAATAAGGGTGCAGATCATGCCGAGACGATAGCTGTGCTGGACAAGGCTTTGGACACTTACGAGACGGAGCTTGAGCCAGCTCTAAGATTGCTGCTTTCTCAGCAGCCAAATGCCCAAATCATTATTGCAGATCAATATCTGCCAATACCTCCTCCATTAAAGGTAGGATCGCTCATCTTCCCTCTTTACCCTGAGGCTGACCGGTTGTTTCTGAAGGATAGCATCAAGCAGCTGCGGGAACGCTTAAATCAGATAATCGAACGGCTTGTGAAAGAAGGATTTAATGTTAAAATCGCAAATGTCTCATCTTCCTTCATAGATAATGAGCTTAGCTATACTTCAATTGCAAAAGGGGACATACATCCTAGCAGGGCGGGTTATGCTGCAATGGGGAAATCCTTTTCGAAGGCCATTTGGGGAGATTATCGTATCGTTAAGCCAAGAGCAAAAGATAGTGAGGCTGCTCTTGCTATTGTCGTTAATGGAAAAGAAATGATTAGCGCAAATAAACCAATGGTTGTTCAAAATCGTACTTTCGTACCGCTTCGGAGCATTGCAGACGTATTAGGCGCTACCACCAAATGGGATGCCGCTGCTCAGACGGCAACTATAAAAGTTGCCGATCGAGCGGTGGATATAACGGTAGGACAATCCTCTTTCCGTGAAAACGGTACAGTTAAAGCACTAAATGCACCGCCTGCTTTCATCCATACCGTTGGCAAAGCAAGCACGTTATATGTTCCGCTTGCCGCTTTATCAGAAGGATTGCAATTCCAAGTGATTTATCGCGATACTCTAAAAACCGTCTTCATTAATAAATAATATAAAGCTATTTATATTCCTTTAAGAGCTGCTGCATTTGCTCCAAGCCTTTAGCCGCCCAGCGCTGCAGTCGATCCAGTGAAGCAATTTCGGCTTCTGCGGCAGCTCTTAAAGAATCGTTATACTCTGGAATAATGCCTGTATGCCGCTTTACGTCACGCAGCAAAACATTTGTTTTTTCTGTAAAGCTTAGTGCACGACGCTCATGAAACATAGGCACGTCTGGATTATAAGGATTATGCAGGTCTCCTTGCTCAGGATGCTTTAACACAGCTAAAACCTTGACGAGAGCACGAGGCCCGTTAATTTCAACAAGCTCACCTAGATAATGACCGGAGCGGATTTCAGCTCTTACGTTGTCCCCTATTTTCAAACTATCGTCAACCTGGTTATTTCGTTCCATATCGAACCATCCTCACTTTATTATGTTATATTTGCTTGTAAAATATATGTAAATATAGTTGACTACTTAGTTACATATAATAATAATGTGTACATCTTCATTCTAGGATAATTTATCCACCACATTATTCGCAACCCTAGCGGATAAAACTTGTGTTAGTCGCACTTGCATCGTAATATGGAATTAGAAAAGTAGGTGGAATGAATGCGTAAGAAAAGAGTGCTTCTGCTCTCTGAAGGCTTTGGCTCTGGTCATACCCAAGCTGCCTATGCGCTCGCTGTCGGACTCAAGCAATTAAGTCCGGGGATTCAGACCCGCGTCATCGAGTTAGGAAATTTCCTTAATCCGGTGCTTGGTCCGTGGATTATATCTGCATATCGCAAAACGGTAAGCAAACAACCAAAGATGGTCGGTCTTATGTACCGCAGCAACTATAAGAAGTCGCTTAACCGCTTTACACAGCTTGCGCTTCATCGTGTGTTTTATACCCAAACGTCACAGGTCATATCCCAGCTGAAGCCAGAACTAATCGTATGCACCCATCCTGTACCGAATGCTGTCGTTGCTCGGCTCAAACGTCTAGGACTAGACATACGGTTATATACGCTTATTACAGACTATGATGCACATGGGTCATGGGTAAACCAAGAAGTCAATAAATACCTCGTTTCAAGCGAGCTTGTGAAAGAGCGGCTCATGGAAAAAGGGGTTACAACAGACCGAATTGAAGTAACAGGAATCCCTGTTCACCCCAACTTCTGGCATACATACGAGAAAGAAGAGATTAGAGAACAATTTGATTTAAAAAACATGCCGACCGTACTCATAATGGGCGGCGGTTGGGGAATTTTATACGAGGACAATGCCCTTGAATATATGACCAAATGGCGGGAAAGCACACAACTCATTTACTGCGTTGGCTCAAACGAGAAGATGAAGGAAAAAATGCTTGCCGATCCCCTTTTTCAGCATCCTAACATTCGTATACTTGGCTTCACTCGCGAGGTGAACAAGCTGATGGATGTCTCCGATCTTCTAATCACGAAGCCTGGCGGCATGACCTGCACAGAAGGAATGAGCAAAGGAATTCCAATGCTGTTTTATGAGCCGATTCCTGGACAAGAAGAAGAGAACTGCGAATATTTTATCAATAACGGATTTGGAGAAATGCTCGATTCGAACGATACTGTCGATAAGTGGTTCAAGCTTATCCATGAGCCCTACGCTTCAGGCCAGTTTAGAGACAGCCTGCTTACCAAACGCAATCAACAATACGACCCCACGAGTTGTCCGAACGCCGTCCTGCGACTGATGCAGTGACGGTTTTCTTTTTAAAATAAGAATGAAGCATAAATTGTATGCCCTTATCCAAATAGTATAACTGATGAAGGGAGCTGTTTATAATGAGTTCGGAGATGACAGACGGAAAAACGATTATTTTAAGGTTGGAAATTGATACGAATCTTGCGCAGTTTGGCCGAGCAGCTACAGCAATCGAACAAGCCAAAGGCGATATTATCGCCATAGACGTCATACATACAGACAAAAACAAAAGCTTGCGCGATTTAACTGTGAAAATATCGGAGCATGGCGCAGCAGAACGGCTTACGACAGCGCTGAAATCATTAGAAGGCATTCGGCTCGTTCATATATCCGACCGTACCTTCCTGCTTCATCTTGGAGGTAAAATTTCAATTCAGCCGAAAACGCCGATCCAAAACCGCGATGACTTGTCCCGTGTTTATACGCCGGATGTGGCTAGAGTATGCCAAGCAATCGCTGAAGAACCATCCAAAGCTTATACGCTCACCATAAAAAGAAATATGGTTGCCGTCGTTTCCGACGGAAGCGCGGTGCTCGGCCTCGGCAATATCGGTCCATATGCAGCTATGCCAGTCATGGAAGGCAAAGCGATGCTCTTCAAGCAATTTGCCGATGTCGATGCGTTCCCGATCTGCCTCGACACGCAGGATACCGAAACCATCATTGCAACGATCAAAAACATTGCTCCTGCCTTTGGCGGCATTAATTTAGAGGATATTTCCTCCCCTCGCTGCTTTGAAATTGAACAAAGGTTAAAGCAGGAGCTTGATATCCCTGTCTTTCATGATGATCAGCATGGTACTGCGGTCGTATTATACGCAGGGCTGCTAAATGCGCTGAAGCTGACAAATCGAAGCCTCCAAGAGGCTCGCATCGTTATTTGCGGAATCGGGGCAGCAGGAACCGCTTGTACAAAAATGCTGATCGCCGGAGGAGCAAAACATATTATCGGTGTGGACCGGGCTGGGATATTGTCCGCTGACTGTGTTTATGACAACCCTATGTGGCAGTGGTATGCTAATCATACGAATGAAGAGCGCATCACAGGCGGTTTAGCTGAAGCGCTAAACGGCGCTGATGTTTTTATAGGCGTTTCGGCCGGCGGCATATTGACGCGAGAGCATATTACAACGATGGCAAAAGATCCAATCGTTTTCGCTATGGCGAATCCAGAGCCTGAAATACGCCCTGAACTTGCTGAGGATATCGTCGCTGTTTTTGCTACGGGGAGATCGGATTATCCTAATCAGATTAACAATGTTCTCTGCTTTCCGGGAATTTTCCGTGGAGCGCTCGATAGCCGCGCTGCTACGATTAATGAAGAAATGAAGCTTGCGGCAGCAGAAGCCATTGCCTCCGTTATAAGCGATGAAGAACTGAGCCCTATGTATATCGTTCCTAGCGTATTCAACACGAGAGTCGTTGAGGAAGTACGGCGACGCGTCATACAGGCTGCACAGCAAAGCGGTGTCTCTCGCCGTCAAATTCGGGAGTAACTGCTGCCGCTCTATTCTTTGTAGTAATCTCCGCTCGTTTACGGCCCCCGTAACGAGCTTTTTTTTATTTCTAACAACGTAAATTTTTCTAAATCATCAATAATCATAAGAATTGAAAATGCTGGGAGAGAATATTCTGAAAAAGACGTTGAAACCTGTAAGCAGGTAATCACGTATTCGTTCTTAAGCACTTGGTCTAGAGGAACTAGAGAAGCGGAGATGAAACACATGACAAGTATCATCTTCTTAAGCGAAAAAATTATGCTATAATTAAAATATCAAGCGCTAAAGCGCTTTTTCAACAAGCTGCAGCATATGTTAGCATAAGTGGAATTTACACACGGTATATTTCGTAAAAGCAGGCTTTATGTGCAGGTTAGTTGATGGAAAGGGAGCCTGGTAATGTTTCAAGCCGTAGTCGATTTTTTAAAGGATTTCGGTCCACTCGGATTGTTTATTCATTCGTTTCTAGACGCAGTTATATTTCCCATTCCTGCTTTTTTTCTTCAAGTCTCATTGAGCATACTCAATCCATCTACAGCATTATGGCTGGCCACTGTGGGCTATATCGCCTGCCTCCTAGGTACACCTGTCGGGTATTATTTGGGAAAGATTATGGGCAAATCCGTTCTATATAAATTTCTAAAAAAAGAATGGATCGATGCCGCTACGGATAAGTTTCAGAAAAATGGCGAAGCAGCCATTCTTATCGGCTCATTCACACCTATTCCATTCAAAGTATTTACAATATTGTCTGGTTGCTTAAATTTCCCTCTTTGGAGATTAATCGGTTACGCAGCAATTGGCCGGGGCTTAAAGTTCTATATTGTTGGATCATTATTTTATTTCTACGGACGCGCTGCGGAAAGCATGGTTAAGGATGTTTCCTTGTATATTTTTTTAGGAGCCGTGCCTATTCTCATTGTTTATCTTTTACTTCGCAAGAGACGTAACAAGAAGAAAGCGCTCGAGGACAAAGAAGCTGAAGCAGTCCAGAACGAACAAATTAAACATAACGATAATGCAAAAATTCAAATAGATTCATAAGCAATTTCATACAGATGTAAAAAAGCCAGTTAGGATTAAATCCTAACTGGCTTTTTTGAGGTTACAACGCGCTTCCACCGAACAGAATACGATACTCCCAATGTGTACCTTCAATACTGCTGACGGTAACGCCGCCCCCCTCTTTCGAATACGTATGCAATACTTTGCCGTCTCCCAAATAAATACCGTCATGAGTAATCGTAGCTTTAGATTTATCAATTCCATTATAGGCTGATGCCTTCGTTCCTTTATAGGACATAAAGAATACGATATCACCGCGTTTCAACTGCTTCCAGTTGGTCGTAATAGAACCTTTATCCTTTACGTACTGACCTTGCTGACGAGAGTCAGCCGGGAGCTTCAGAGAGACGCCATCAAGAAAGGCTTGTCTCACGAAATCGGAGCAATCAAAAGTTGTCGTCGTGTTGCGATCAGAACTGTATTCATAAGGGGTGCCTAAATACTTCATCCCTGCAGCTATGATTTTCTCAACCTGCTTATCTTTTGATACATCAGGATTCGTAACTGTTCCGCCGCCATTGCCGCCCGTGTTCCCCCCAGTATTCCCATCAGGAATAGTCCCAGTTACTTTCAAGTAGGAAGAATCTGTGCTTACATAGCCGCGAACACCGTTGCCATCCTTCACTTCATACCAATAGCTGTTTGTCTTTGCTACGATAGTTACCTGCTCGCCTTTCTTCAAATATCGAATGCGTTCACCCGATGTCGATGCCGCCTTTCGGAAAGAAACAGAAGATAGAGCGACTGCATTGCCGTCTTGTGCAGGAACCGAGGTTTGAAGCTCAATATACTGTGATGAGGTCGATATGTAACCTTGTTTACCCGAAGAATCTGCTACTTTATACCAATATGAATTAACCTTCTCCATCACCGTAATTTGTTCGCCTTTCTTTAAACTGCGAATAATGGATGCTGATGTCGAAGGTGATGTGCGCATATTTACGCTCGATTGTACCTCTGCTGCTTGTGTTGTCTGAGCCGCCAGCGCTGCTGGAACTGAAAGTGAACTAAACAATAATGCTGCCGTTAACGTTGCTGTTGCCATCCTTTTTTTCATGCTGTGTTGCAATCCTTACGCCTCCTTGGTGTGTAAACAGTTTAAGTTTCACGGTTCTGCTTCATTGTAAATTCGATTAGATTAGACAAGTATCGACCAAAAAGCCTATTTAACCCCTCTTTGTAATAGGTTTTAAGAACCATAAAATCGTCGTATGTACACAAAAAAAAGACATCCCAATTAAGAGGATGCCTTAGTACCTAGTTAGACTTGAAATTTACTCCATCACTGCAACTAAATTGTATGATTTTCATGTAAAGAGTAGGTCTTTTGGCAGAATCAGCCTTTCATGCCATTTGAACCATAAATTTCGATTTTGAACTCATTTGGCAACAATTACCGATTGGATTTAATGATTTTCCGGCTTACTTGCCCCTGTATTCTCGATTAGCTCATCGGGCTCAACGTGAACATGTATGCTCATTATGTTATGCTTCCTACTCATTCGACGCTCGATTTCGTCACTTATTTGATGGCTTTCGATCAATGTAAGCTCGGGATCAACCTGAACGATTACATCGACAAGTACATGACTGCCATGTACTCTAGCTTTAATATCCTTAATCGATTTAACACCTTTCGTTTTGGCAATTGTTGAACTTAGAGAGGACAGCTCATTCTCATCAAAGCCATCCGTAAGCGCATGCGTAGAGCTATAAAAAATTTCCCAAGCCGTTTTACATATGATAATACCTACAGCTATTGCCGCTACAGGATCAAGCCATGGCAAGCCAAATTGTGATCCTATAATACCGATAGCTGCCCCTATGCTCACAAGAGCATCTGACAAGTTATCCTTAGCTGCCGCTAATAAAGCTTGATTGTTAATTCGGAGGGCCAACCTTCGATTATATATATAAACCCCGCCCATACATGCCGCAGCAAATAAAGCAATCCATGCTGTCATTAGATTAGGTATATGATGATTAGCAGCAAACAAGGATTTTACCGCACTGATCAATACTTGGATGCCCACCGTCGCCATAATGAACGAAGCGATAAGTGCTGCAATGGTCTCCGCTCGAAAATGTCCGTATGGATGATCCTTATCCGGCGGCTTCTGTGAAATTCGCAATCCAATCAGTACGGCTACTGACGCAACAATATCCGTAAGGTTGTTATAGCCGTCTGCAACGAGTGCTCCAGATACGAACCAGTAGCCTGCTCCGAGTTTGATGGCGGATAATCCCAAATAAGCGCCTATACTGACCCAAGCACCCTTCTCGCCCTGTTTAATCTCATCATACTGATTCAGCTTTAATACCCCCCAAGCAATAAAAGTATGTATTTTAAAACCATCCAAATAACCTATCGGTATCATAACGGAGCGCACCCGAGTGGGTCTAGAGAAACAGTGTTTACCGGCTGCGCACTTTTATGCACCCATGCAACAATCCAGTGTATCGATTCGAACGATCATATCCTAATTAACTTACCCGTTATTATAAGAAAAAAACAGCCGGTATAAGAACCGACTGCTTTAAAAAGCGACTATTTAGTTAATTTCATAAATCTTATAAATTTCATCAAGCATTAGATTAGCTGCAATGACGCCGCCGGCTGTATTCCAGATCGCATCGCTCACTCTAATCGCTTTATTATTTTTTACAACTTGAAGGCTTTGCCACAATGGATCCTTCAACATTTCTTCTTCCATCTTCGTTCCTTTGCCATCACCCGTTTCATAAGTGAAGTAGAACAACATGTCAGCATCTACTTCCGGCAAACGTTCTTTCGTAATTTCCTCAACGAATGTATCTTTATATTTTTGATTGTCTGGACGTGTAATTCCAAGCTTCGAGAATGCAATCCCTGTAAAAGTATCCTCTAAGTAAATGCGCGTTTTGCCCRCCATAAACCGAACGACTGACACCTTCTGGTTGAGTTTGTCGCCAGCTTTACTTTTAAAGTCTGCTGCACGGTTGTCATAGTCGGCAATGATTTTTTCGCCATCAGCTTTCTTGCCGATCGCATCAGCATATAGCATGAAATTAGACTGCCAAGCACCACGAAGCGTTTCAGAAAACACAGTAGGTGCAATAGCCTTAAGCTGATCATAAACTTTCTCTTGGCGCAATTTATTACCAATAATAAGATCAGGTTTTAAGCTTGCAATCAGCTCGATGTTAGGCTGACTCTCTTCACCTACAACGGTAACACCTTCCATATCCGCTTTTATGTGGTCATACCATGGATCGCCTGTCCAAGATTTCACCGCGCCTACCGGTTTAATGCCAAGTGCCAGCAACGCTTCTGTTCCTTCGTTAGATAATACGACGATACGAGTTGGATTGCCTTCTATTTTGGTCTCGCCCATTGCATGCGTAATTACTCTCGTGTCTTCTGTCTTCGACGCGTTCGTTCCTTCTGTCGCCGATGAATTGCCTTCGTTATTTTTTGAACCGGATTGGCCGCATCCCGAAACAATTACGGCTAGTGCAAGCAATAGGGCGGATGCTGTCCAAGTAAATTTCTTCTTTAATACATAAGACATTTTTTTCTCCCCTTCATGTTGAAAATCATTCTCAGTTTTATTACAAACGAAACTATACCAGCCATATAAAACAAAGTCAATAACTGTTGATAATGATTTTCAACTTCATTGACACTATGTACATGATCCCCTAAAATGTTTTAGTAGTCCTAAATCATGAATACCCTTCACAATTGACATCAAGGAAAGAGGAAATTATGAGTACATTATTACATACACGAGCCCAGAAAATAATAGGGCTGATAACCGGCTTGCTCCTCTTTGCTGCTGGTATCGTTTGCAGCATAGCATTTGGAGTAACGAATATTAGCTGGCGCACGATTTTAGCTTCATTTACCGCATTTGATGGCTCTCAGGAGCAGCTCATCATTCAAACGGCAAGAGTGCCGCGCGCGTTTATCGCAGCCGCAGTCGGAGCGAGTCTAGCTGTAGCAGGCTCACTCATGCAGGGAATTACCCGCAATCAGCTTGCTTCTCCGAGCATATTCGGCGTGAATTCAGGAGCCGCTTTCTTCATCGTCATCGGCTCTGCCTTTTTCGGAGCTAGCGGCATGACGACTTTTGCAACTCTGGCGTTTGTAGGAGCAGCCTTTACAGTGACTCTCGTTTACTCGCTTGGCTCGATCGGCAACGATGGTTTGACACCGCTGAAGGTTACGCTTGCCGGTGCTGCTATGACTGCTTTCTTCTCTTCACTCACGCTGGGTGTATTGCTTACAAGCGGCCAGACATTTGATCAGGTGCTTTATTGGTTTGTCGGCTCCGTCTCAGGACGCGACATGAACATCTTTACAGCCGCTGCTCCATATATGGGTATTGCCTTGATAGCGGCCATCGTGCTTGCAAGACATATGAACGTACTGGCGCTTGGAGAAGATGTTGCTGTTGGATTAGGTCAAAAAACAGTCTATATCAAATTAGCAGCTGGAATTATTATTGTCCTTCTAGCAGGCGGTTCGGTCTCTATGGCTGGTCCTATTGCTTTCGTTGGCATTATTATTCCTCATCTAATGCG
This sequence comes from Paenibacillus sp. 2TAB26, assembly GCF_052115145.1. NCBI lineage: Bacteria > Bacillati > Bacillota > Bacilli > Caryophanales > Paenibacillaceae > Paenibacillus > Paenibacillus sp. 2TAB26. The sequence goes on along the minus strand of NZ_JBFRGC010000004.1, from coordinate 36,454 downwards.
TTATTTAGTTGGCATTGACTACCGTTGGGTTATTCCATACTGCGCGGTGTTTGGCGGCATATTGCTGCTTGCTGCTGATATCGGATCAAGATATATTTCATTTCCGAAGGAAGTTCCCGTGGGAATCATGACAGCGATTATTGGTGTTCCTTTCTTCGTGTTTATCGCTAGAAGAGGAGGCCAATCCTAATATGAATAAATGGATCACACTCAGGGGCCGCAAACACTCCTTTCAACTTGACCGCCGAACGTTAATGGTGATTGTTTTGTTGCTAATTGCCAATTTAGCAGCAGTCGTCATTTGTGTTGGGCTTGGCAGCAAAACCATTAATCCTATCGATGTTTTACTTACTTTTGTGGGACAAGGTGATTCGTCAGATGCGATGATTATTTTTTCACTTCGTCTGCCACGCGTGTTGATTGCTGTAATGGTAGGCTCCGCACTCGCTGTTTCAGGGGCGCTGCTGCAAGGTATTGTGCGCAATCCTTTGACATCTCCCGACATTATCGGCATTACGGGCGGAGCCTCACTTGGCACCGTTATATTCATTTTGTATTTTTCGCATATAAGCATCCGGTTCATGCCGATCAGTGCTGTTATTGGAGCTTTTGCCGCTGCGTTCCTCATTTATTTATTTGCTTACCGAAAAGGAATCACGCCGCTCAGGCTCGTCCTAATTGGGATCGGAATGGCTACCGCATTAACTGCGGTTACCTACATGCTTATCCTTACGTCATCCTTCACGCCTACTGCGGTAGCCGTCAAAGCCTTTACTTTTATGACTGGCAGCATCTACGGCGTATCATGGGACAGAGACTTTTGGACTTTGCTTCCATGGCTTGTCGTTTTGTTTCCAATTGCGCTTATCTACGCTCGGCATCTTAATGTCCAGGAGCTTGGCGATGAGGTTGCTACAAGCGTAGGCAGCTCCGTGCAAATCAAAAGAACGATACTGCTCATCATCAGCGTTGCACTCGCAGGTGTTGCGGTTGCTATAGGTGGTGCCATTAATTTCATCGGGCTTATGGCGCCTCATATTGCCCGGAAGCTTGTTGGCCCGTCTTATGGAGGCGTAATACCTGTGTCCGCTTTAATAGGGTCGCTCGTATTGCTGCTCTCTGACCTTATCGCAAGAACTGCGTTCCTTCCGCTAGATATTCCAGCAGGTGTCTTCACTGCAGCGATAGGCGCACCGTTCTTTATCTATTTATTGTATCGCCATCGCAACCGATCATAACGCACTGCGCGTTTTTAATTAAACAATAATGCAAAGGGGAGAGATTATCGTGTCCTCCATTCAAGCGAAAAATCTTACGTTATCCTACGGACAAAAAGCGATTTTCAATAATCTTGATTTGCTGATCCCTCCCGGCAAGATCACAGTATTCATTGGCAGCAACGGCTGCGGCAAGTCAACGCTGCTCCGTTCCCTTGCCCGCCTTTTAAAGCCGCAAGAAGGCTCTATTCTTATTGATGGCCATGAGATTGCCAAACTCTCTAGCAAGGAAATCGCAAGGCGCCTAGCGATCTTGCCTCAAGGTCCAATCGCACCGGAAGGCTTAACCGTCCATCAGCTCGTCAAGCAAGGCCGTTATCCTTATCAAAGCTGGCTGCAGCAATGGTCGCATGAAGACGAGAAGATGGTCAAAAAAGCGCTTGAAGTGACGCATATGGACGAGCTGTCCTCGCGCTCACTGGACTCGCTATCCGGCGGTCAACGTCAACGTGCTTGGATAGCAATGACGCTAGCCCAAAACACACCGACTATTTTGCTTGATGAGCCGACAACCTATTTGGATATGGCCCATCAGATCGAAATTCTTGATTTGCTTTTTGATTTAAACGAGCAGGAGAATCGTACGATTGTGATGGTGCTGCACGACATTAACCTAGCTTGCCGATATGCTGATCACATTGTAGCTGTGAAAGACGGCCAAATACATGCGCAGGGCAAACCGGAAGCCATTATGAACGAACAGCTTATACGCACCGTGTTTGATATGGAATGCCAAATCACAGCAGATCCCATATTTGGCACTCCCCTTTGCATCCCTTACGGGAAAGGCCGCAAGCTGCCATTAAAGCAAGAAAGCGTGCGTTAAGCGCATAATAAAAAAAATGGTGGGGCAGGGTTTATTCTGCTCCACCATTTCTTTATAATCGCACGCTCACGCTGAATTAGGTGATTACTTCATAGATTCGCGCTTCAAATGGCCTCAGCTCGATGCTTCGCCCTTCGTCATTCCAAGTGCTTAATGTATTCTCATACGTACCAAGCACCAGCTTCAGCTTCAAAGCTTCCTCTCCAAAAAACGAATCCGAGAACGTAAAGGTTTGGGCTTCTTCTCCGTGATTCAAAAGCACAACCCATTCGGTTCCCTCCAGCTCTCGAACATAAACATATAGATTCGGATCATCTTCACTTATATCTGTAAAGTCGCCATAAACCATGACTGGATTGCTCTTTCTAAGCGCAATGAGCTTCCGATAAAAAGCTAATACCGAATTTGGATCTTTTTCGGCTTGTTCTACATTAATCTCTTCATAATTTGGATTAACCTTTATCCATGGCTCGGCGCTGCCAAAACCTGCATTAAGCTCCGTATTCCATTGCATTGGCGTTCTGGAGTTATCACGGCTAAGCGCCTGCAATGAACGAAACACTGCGGCAGGATCTTGGCCTTTACCGACTTCCTCCACATATCTGTTAATCATCGCAATATCTTTATAATCGCCGATCGTTTCATACCTTACGCCTGTCATACCGATTTCTTCGCCTTGATAAATGTATGGAATGCCTGGAAGCGTATGGACCATCGTAGCAAGCAGCTTAGCTGATTCCTCGCGGAATTCCTTGTCATTACCATAACGAGATACTTGCCGCGTATGATCATGGTTATTTAAAAACTGCGAGCCAAACCCTCGGCCAGCCAAAGCCTCCGCCCACTGCTTCTGGATGCGCTTGTAACGAACCATATCCCATTCCGGCATTTCATCCGCAACTTCAAAATGGAACAGCGTATTCAGCTCCATACGCTCCTCTTCAACGAACAAAGGACCTGTCTCCGGTGTTGCGAACGCAATTTCACCAACCGTCATCATATCGTAATGCCTGAAAACCTCACGGTTCATTTCCTGCAAATAATCATGCAGTCCCGGATTGTGTGTTAAATATCTGATGTCATGTGGATCTTCTACATCACTGAAGCTGTTTGGCTTAGCCAGCAATGCTAGAGCGTCAAGACGCAGCCCATCTACACCTTTATCCAACCAGAAACGCAGCATGTTGTAGATTTCCATTCTCATTTCTTTGTTTGCCCAGTTTAAATCCGGCTGCTCGATCGCAAAGGAATGCATATAATATTGCCCTGTCGTCTCATCAATTTCCCAGCTAGAAGGGTTAAAATAAGAACGCCAATTGGTAGGCGGCTCACCCTCTCTACCATCCTGCCAAATATACCAATCACGCTTTGGATTGTTGATCGAGGAACGAGATTCGATGAACCAAGGATGATGATTCGATGTATGATTAACGACGACGTCCATCATCAGCTTCATGCCTCTTGCATGCGTCTCCGCAACGAGCTGATCAAAGTCCTCCATCGTTCCTGCCTTCTTCATAACCGTATAATAGTCAGACACATCGTAGCCATTGTCCTTGTCTGGAGATTCATTGAACGGATTAATCCAGACCATTGTCACACCTAACGATTGAATATAATCCAGCTTTTCAATAACACCTCGAAGATCACCAATACCATCCCCGTTTGTATCTTTAAAGCTGCGCCAATAAACCTGATAAACAACTGATTCCTTCCACCAAGCCGGTTTTATCTGCACTCTAATCTCTCCTTCTCTCTATACAAACAAATGGCGCGCGAGGGGACACCGTGTCCAGACGCTGCGCCATTCTTTTGCTGCTGTTAACCTTTGATGGAGCCGCCAAGCATCCCGCGAACAAAGTATTTTTGAAGTGCAAAAAATACGGTGAGCGGCATGAGCATCGAAACAAATGCTGCTGCTGTAAGCAAATGCCAGTCATTTCCTCTGGAGCCTACCATGTTTGCAATATTCATTGACAATACTTGCACTTCAGGCTGGCTTCCGAGAAATATAAGGGATATCAAATAATCATTCCATACCCATAAAAATTGGAATATGCTGATCGATGCTAGCGCAGGGACGGATAGCGGCAGGATGAGCCTGCTGAAAATTGTAAAATTCGTTGCCCCGTCCATAAATGCCGATTCGAACAAATCCTTGGGCAGCTGACTAATTGATGTGTACATAAAATATGTGATCAATGGCAAACCAAACGCCGTATGTGCAAGCCAGATCCCAAAGTATGTGCCGTTCAGTCCAAGCGATGTATAATCGCGCAAAATCGGAATGAGCGCTACCTGTAAAGGCACGACAAGCAAAGCGATAACAATGACAAACAATGTCTTTCTTCCTGGGAACTTTAGCCAAGCAAAAGCATAAGCTGCAAAGGATGCGATGAAAATCGGAATTACGGTAGCTGGTACTGTAACCGCAATCGTATTCCAGAAGGAACGCGACATACCGCTGCCCTTCTCTGTCTTGGTCGTACCATCTGGCATCGTGATGGAATATGTTTTTCCACCCAGCACCGTCTCATAGTTCTGAGTTGTAAAATTTGAAATGATCGTCCACTGCTTATCCTGTACGTTCAGAAGTCTAGCTCTCCGGTTTTCCCAGATCAATCGTTCGCCGTTAAGCTCCACACCCGCACGCAGCTGATCATCGGTAAACGTTGTTCCATTCACCTTAATTGGCTCACGAAGATCGGTGTTTTTGGGCAGCTGAATTTGCTCTGTTGTGCTCCAATCTCGATGAGGCAGTATATTCCACCAGCCAGTAGATAATATATCTGCTGCAGGCCGGAAAGAGGAAACGAGCAGACCGAGCGTCGGGATAGTCCAAATGAGACATATGACAGCTAGCACTGTATTCACGAGCCACTTGGACTTACGGGATTTTTTGTTCCTGCTCATATTAGAACCCTCCTTCTCTACGGAACTGCCGCAGATTGATTATGATGACTGGAATGACAGCAACGAGAAGCACAATGGCTAAGGTTGAACCATAACCTGCATTTTGGTACATAAACAGCTGGCGATAGAACTGTGTTGCCACAACGTCCGTCTCATATTGTCCGCCTGTCATGATCATAACAACGTCGAAGATTTTGAGTGTAAACACAATAATCGTTGTTGTAACGGATAACAAAGTTCCCGCAATGTAAGGAATCATGATTTTGAAAAAAATGCGAACCTCGCCTGCGCCATCCATACGAGCGGCCTCCAGCATATCCTCTGGGATGCTCTTAATCGCAGCTGAGAATATAACCATCGCAAAACCTGTTTGCATCCAAATGAGAATAACGATAAGGAACAGGTTATTCCACGGCTGAATCATACTGAGCCATGCCTGCGGTTCCCCGCCAAATTTCACGACGATCGCATTCAGCAGTCCAATTTGCTCCTGGCCTGGCTGATAGTAATAAATAAACTTCCAGATAACACCTGCCGCTACGAACGAAATCGCCATCGGCATAAATATGAGACCCTTAGCCAGCTTCTCGAAGCTGCTTCGATCAGCAAGTATCGCAATTAAAAGACCTAAGCCAACACAAGCCAGTGTGCCAAAGAACACCCAAAGCAAGTTGTTGCGCAGCGCCATGATGAGCAGGCGGTCCGTAAATACAGCTACATAGTTGGCGAAACCGACAAAATTGACCGAGCCGGCATCAAAAAAGCTTAAATATAGCGTCCGCAATGTCGGAAAGACAAGCAGCCAACCAAGCAGCAGCACCGCTGGGCCAACAAATACAAAAGGCAATATTCTCCGCTTCCATTGATCCGGATACTTTTCAACTACCCAGTTAAACGAATAGTAAATCGAATAAATACCAACTGCTCCCCATATGACTGCAAACACCGCATTGAGGATAGGCGGAAGGTTGGAGTCGCGAAAAAGTATAAATATGCCCCCGTGAATGACAATATTGATAACTGGCACGAGTATGGATAACAACAGTAGCCGCAGAGCATTGCCTTTCCTAGCCTGTAATTCCATATGAATCCTCCTTCAAGGTTTGCGTAGCAAACCTATCTTCGTAAGCATAAACTTAGGTTTGCGAAGCAAACCTTTCTTCGTAAGCGTAAACTTAGGTTTGCGTAGCAAACCTATCTTCGTAAGCATAAACTTAGGTTTGCGAAGCAAACCTTTCTTCGTAAAAGCCACCATTTTCTGCGTTGATTATAGAGGGGCTTTCACCTTGCGGCGAGAAGCCCCCCGAATCACTCAAGCAGCAGTCAATTATTTTTTCCAGCCTGCTTGAATTTCTTTTAGTGCTGTATCCAAATCTACTGTTCCACTTACCCAGTCCGTCATACCTTTCCAGAATGTACCTGCGCCAACTGCGCCTGGCATAAGGTCAGAACCGTCAAAACGAATCGTTTCTGCTGTTTTCACGAATTCTGCCATTCTGCGTTCTTGATCGTTCGGGTACCATGATGGATCAGCATCATTCATAGGAGCTGTTACGCCGCCTGTTTGAATCCAAGCTTTGAGCGACTCGCCCGTTGTGAAGAATTCCATTACAGCGCGAACCTCTGGACGATCATTAAACATAGCATAAATATCTCCTGAGATTAGAGCTGGTTGACCATATTTCTCATCAATAGCTGGAAGTGGGAACCAATCATAATCATCAGCTGTCAAGCCTTCTGGGAAGAAGCTTGTAATAAAGCCGGCTTGACGGTGAAGCCATGCTTTTGGCGGATTATCGAATAGCGGCTTAACTGCATCACCAAACGATGTTGTAGCGATAGATTTTTTACCACCGTATACATAGTCCTCGTTGAACCAGATTTCAGCCATTTTTTCGGCTGCATTTTTGACTACAGGGTCTGTGAATGGAAGCTCACCCGATACCCATTTGTCATAGTTTTCAGGAGTAGTCGTGCGGAGCATAATATCCTCCATCCAGTCTGTAGCCGGCCAGCCAGTCGCTGTACCGCTCTCGATGCCGATGCTCCAAGCTGGATCGCCGTCTTTCGCGATTTGATCAGTCAGCGCCATAAGCTCTGTCCATGTTTTCGGAACGGTATAACCTGCTTCTGCAAATGCTTTTTTGTTGTACCATACTAAGCTTTTTACGCTGCTGCGTGCCCAGATGCCAGACATTACGTCTCCGCCAGTACCTTTCATCGTAGCCATGTCAAGCCAGCTTTGGTTGTATTGTTTCTTCAAATACTCATCGCTAAGGAATGATTTTACATCAATTACCTTACCAGAGTTCACAAAGCCCTTCAGCAAACCCGGCTGCGGGAAATCCGCAATATCAGGAGCGTTTCCGCCGTTTACACGTACCGAAATCGTTGCTTCGAACTCTTTAGAGCCTTCATACGCGATGTCGATTCCAGTCTTATCTTCGAACGCTTTAATGCTTTCGTTAAATTTCACTTCATCCGCATCCGTAAACGGACCGAACATCGTAACCTTTTTACCTTTAAAATCGCCGTTTAATGCTTTAGCCAGCGCGCTGTCGCCCGCTCCTGCTCCTGCATTCGTTCCGCCCTCTGCTGGCTTCTCTGTCGGCTGGTTCGTTGTATTATTATTTTTTCCTCCGCAAGCCGTAATCGTCATCACAAGCGCTAGCGTTAGAATAAAGACAGTCGATGCTTTTTTTGTTTTTCTCGTGTACATAGACCTCATCCTTTCATGTTTAAGTAATCAGTAATTAAATTACACTTACTCGGCCCTTTTGAAACGTTAAATTAACGTCAGATAACAAGTTGTTGCCTCACCTCCTTTAAAGTGCCAATGTAGGTTGTTTTTATGCTCAACAGGTATCGAAAACAAGATCTTTTAAATAGATAACGCTTCCATTGCTCTGAAAAGCTTTTCAGAGAGGAGTTAAAGCGAACGACCAAAGCCAAAATTTAGAGGCAAAGCCGTTTCGCTATTAATATTCGAATCTAAGTATTATCGTTTCACGCCTATGATGAATAGGTCTTGGTTGACTCCCGCACAATTAAATGATGTGGAAGCTTCTCTCTGAGCACTTCAACTTTCCCAGTTGTAATCAGCTCATGCAGCTTCTCAACGGATCGATACCCAATATCATAGGTTGGCTGGTCTATCGTCGTTAGCTTAGGTATAAACATCTGAGCCATTCGGATATTGTCAAAGCCTACGACGGACATTTGCTCAGGTACGGATTTGCCATTGTCGCGCAAATATGAAATCGCACCCATCGCGAATTCATCCGAAGCTGCAAAAACAGCCGTTAATTCGGGACAACGAGTGAACAGTCGTTCAGCTGCATCATAAGCATGCTCAAATCGATGTATAGCAAATTCAATGCAATTCTCGTTTTCTGAGAGGTTATATTCCTGAAGCGCCTTCTTAAAGCCCGTATATCGCGGCTCACCGGAGATTGTGATTCCTAAAGGAAAACCAATCATACCTATGCGGCGATGTCCTGCTTCAATTAAATGTTTGACCGCATCATACGCACCCTGCTCATCATCAATATCAACAGACGGAATATCATACTCCGGAGCATTGGTAGAAGCTAGAACGAATGGCAGACGATAGCGCTGCATCTCCTCGTAATATTCTTCATGCAATGAATCACTCGTAAATATGATGCCATCTACCTGCTTCTCAAAAAAGCTTTGCACATAAGCGATCGTCCGCTGCTTGTCGCGGTCTGTATTACAGATCATCAGACTATGGTTCAGCATAACAGCCGCATCCTGCATTCCGCGTATTAAGCCGGCATAATACGGATTTTCTATATCCGGAATCATAACGCCAAGCGTGTCTGATTTTTTGTAAATCAGCCCTCTGGCAAATCCATTCGGCTGGTATTGAAGCGCCTCAATAGCTTCCAGCACCTTGATACGTTTCTCTTCCACTACGGTTTCCGGCGCATTCATGACCCGGGATACGGTGCTTATGGACACGTTAGCGTATTTTGCTACATCGCGTATAGTCGATTTCATAATGGCACGCCTTTCTTGATGAGTAAGAATGATGTAACATGCGCTAGTTTGAATTTTATTATAATGAGTCATATTTCACATTTATGAAAGTGCTTACTGAAAAGCTTTTCTGAAAACCTTTTCAAACGTAGTATAACTCCCTTTTACGCATAAATCAACCTAAAATTTTGCATGTTTGTCCATTTTATTTATGCCAATTGTTGCATAACTTTAGATAAGATGGCTGCTTTCGAGCTTAAACGGTATCTTTTACAATAGACATTAATGTAAAGCTTCATGCTGGTTATCTTAAGCAAGTGGCTAGACATTTAAACTAAATTTCATAACCTTATCTAGACAAAAAAAAGCGTCAATCAGCGAGACTATCCTCACTGATTGACGCTCTATAGTAATTAAACAGCGTACATACGTTCACGAAGCGCTTTAACCTCAGCACTTTCAAGGTACTCGTCATAAGTCATCATCCGGTCGATTACACCGTTCGGCGTAATTTCAACGATGCGGTTAGCGATCGTTTGTACGAACTGATGGTCATGCGAAGTGAACAAAATCGTACAATCCGTATCTGTCAGACCATTATTCAGAGCCGTAATGGATTCAAGATCCAAGTGATTCGTTGGCTCATCCAAAATAAATACGTTCGCGCCCTCAAGCATCATCTTGGAGAGCATGCAGCGAACTTTCTCGCCTCCGGACAACACGCTTGCTTTCTTCATTGCATCATCGCCCGAGAAGAGCATACGGCCAAGGAATCCGCGAATAAAGGTTTCATCCGGATCTTTTGAATATTGACGAAGCCATTCCACAAGGTTCAAATCAACACCATCAAAATATGGTGAGTTGTCTTTCGGGAAATAAGCCTGCGATGTTGTTACACCCCATGAGTAGCTGCCAGCATCCGCTTCAACTTCACCAACAAGCAATTGGAAAAGCAAAGTCTTAGGCAAGCTGTTCGGTCCAACAAATGCAACTTTATCGCCTTTATTAAGAGCGATCGTCAGATTGTCGATCACTTTCTCGCCGTCGATCGTTTTGGTCAAGCCATCAACAAGCAGGAGCTGCTTGCCCGCTTCACGCTCACCTTTGAAGAGGATAAACGGATATTTACGGTTAGATGGACGAATATCATCAAGCGAAATTTTTTCAAGAAGCTTCTGTCTCGAAGTTGCTTGTTTCGCTTTCGATTTGTTCGCACTAAAGCGTTGAATAAACGCCTGCAATTCCTTGATCTTATCTTCCTTCTTCTTGTTCTCACCGCGCATCAACTGCAATGCAAGCTGGCTGGATTCGTACCAGAAGTCATAGTTGCCGACATACATTTGGATTTTGCCAAAGTCGATATCCGCAATATGTGTACATACCGTATTCAGGAAGTGCCTGTCATGGCTGACTACGACAACAGTTCCTTGGTAATCGGCAAGGAAATCTTCCAACCAGCGAATGGACTCAATGTCCAAGTGGTTGGTAGGCTCATCGAGCAATAGAATGTTCGGTGTGCCAAACAATGCTTGAGCCAGCAATACACGGACTTTCTCATTGCCGCTTAGCTCAGCCATTTTCTTATCATGCAGGTCAGGAGTAATACCAAGTCCATTTAGCATCTCTGCTGCTTCAGACTCAGCTTCCCAGCCGTTCATGTCTGCGAAGTCAGCTTCAAGCTCACCTGCACGCATGCCGTCTTCATCAGTGAAGTCTGCTTTTGCATACAAAGCGTCCTTCTCCTTCATTACTTCATAAAGACGCTTGTGACCCATCATTACCGTCTCAAGTACAACGGACTCGTCGTATTCATAATGGTTCTGCTTTAGAACGGCTAGCCGTTCACCCGGCGTTATATGCACTTCTCCGTGCGATTGCTCAACTTCRCCGGAYAATATTTTSARAAASGTCGATTTRCCYGCGCCGTTAGCGCCGATCAAGCCRTAACAGTTGCCTGGCGTGAACTTAATGCTAACATCTTCAAAAAGCGCCCGCTTCCCGTAACGGAGCGTTATGCCACTTGTACTAATCATTCGTTTAATCCCGTCCTTCACTACAAAATCACTTTATCTTGATCTATTATACCACAGTATGCAAGGAAACCGAACCTTCTTTTGCCTTTGCCTTAGCATTTGGATAGACAATCCAGCAACGAGGATTACTTTTAATTCATAGATCTCACGATAAAAAAACCTTCCTCCATGCGACTTTGATACAGTTGTCGCATTAGGGAAGGTTTTTAGCAATACACTATGAAGCAGTGATGTCTTTTTTTAAAAGATTAATCCCACTTCAGCTTAACTTCATTGCCCGTGCGGGATGATTCATATATTGCGTCAAGAATAAGGTTATTTGTATAACCCGAAAGTGCAGACGTAATCGGCTGCCTGCCTTCGCGTATGCAATCGACAAAATGGCGGCTCATTAGAATCCGATCCTCTTCGCCCTCTAGCGGAGTGATGTCGCTTTCAACGACTTCATTGTTCTCATGCGTAACATACTTCCCATTATTGCCAATGATCGCTACGCCGCCCTCTGTTCCCATCAAATGAATAAATGGATCTTCCGGCAGGAAGGCTGAATGTGCTGCCCAGCTTACCTCAAGCGACAAGGTTGCTCCATTATCAAGTTTAATAAGCGCCGAGGCAAGGTCCTCAACGTCATAGTACCCGTCCCAATTTGGCGTACCCCATGTTCCTGTACCAAGACGGTTAGGACCAAATTCTGCATAAGTCGAGCCGTATACGGAAACAGGCTTCGGATTGCCCATGAGATAAAGCGAAAGATCGAGCATATGAACTCCGATGTCAATCAGCGGGCCGCCGCCTGCTTGGTCTTTGCGAGTGAACCATGAGCCCCAGCCGGGAATGCCCTTTTTGCGGAACCAGCCTGCCTTTGCGTTATAGATGTGGCCTACATCGCCGTTATCAATTCGCTGCTTAAGTGCGCGGCTTAGTCCAGTCCAGCGCATTTGATGCGACATCATTAGTATTTTACCTGATTTCTCAGCTTCCTCTACGATTAGCCGCGCTGCTTCGGAATCAATGGCCATCGGTTTCTCCAGTAGAACATGCTTGCCTTGCTTCAGTGCTTCAATAGCAAGCTCGGCATGAAATTGGTTAGGCACACCAATAACAACTGCATCGATCGATGAATCCTCTAGCAGTGATTGAGGACTAGGATGAACCGTTTCAATACCGTACTCAGCAGCACGCTGCTCAGCAAGCGGAAGGTAAGCGTCCGTTACAGCAACAACATCGATACCTTCGACTTTATTGAATGTCTGCATATGTATACTACCGATTGCACCTGCACCGATAACGCCTAGACGTATGTTTGCATGAATCATTCCTTGCTCCTCCTTATAGGTACCTTGCTTCGTAAGATAAGCTTAGATTTGCGCATGCAAACCTAAGCTCCCTAAAATTATTCCACTATGCATACTTATACTTAGCAAGTATAACGGTTTCGCTTACCTTCGTCATTGCTCGAATTTGGCAAACCTTTGTCCTCGTTTGTTATTTCCCGGACATACGCCATGTCTCGCCATGCGGCAGAACTAGAATTCGCTCGTCAGAAATACATCGTTTTCTACGTTCAGCTTCCAAGCGATCGAGCGCTTCACGAGGTGTATCATCCGCAAGCTTAAACGCACCATAGTGCATAGGAATAAACCACTTGGCCTCCAAATCATCGAAGGCTTGGAGCGCTTGCTCCGGCGTAATATGCTGCGGCGCCATGAACCATTCCGGCTCATAAGCTCCAATCGGCAATAACGCTACATCAACCGGGAAGCGGCGGCCGATCTCCTTGAAGCCTTGAAAATAACCGCTGTCCCCTGCGAAATAAATAGTAGGGAAATCAGATATGATTGGCCGCTCGACGGATGCTGCACCGCTAAAAAACGGACAACTCCGAGCAGCTGCCGGCTCGGATGCGCTTGCGATTTGCGCTCGCGACTCTGCAGCTGATTCCATTCCGTTACTAGCCGCAAAAGTATCACGAACATGGCTTACAAGCTTTTCGCTGCGTGATGCTGGACGCTCAATGACAAAGCCTCCCCAGTGCGAGCTATTCGTATCCCATGGATTGCGGCGAGTCGAATGCTGTGAAGGCACAAAAGTGAATTTTACGCCGTTATACATAACGGATTCCCACCAGTGCAGCTCCTTAATTCTAAGAAAGCCCTTCTTGCGAAGCTTGGCACCTAGTCCTGCAGGCACAAGCAATTGTCTAGCGCCAACCAGTCTGCGCAGCGAATTTATATTTAAATGATCATAATGAGAATGCGATATTAGCACGATATCAATAGGCGGAACGTCCTCTACCTTGATACCTGGCGCTGAAAGTCTTTTTTGAAATGCCATTTGAGTCGACCATACAGGGTCTGTAATAATGTTCAATCCACCGAATTGAATAAAAAAAGTGGAATGCCCTACCCAAGTAATAGAAGGCCATTTTCGGTTATTTTCCAAGTATGCGATGTCAGGTTCAACATTCGGAACGGTGAATGAATAATCTTTCATTCTCAGCTTGCGAATGCGTTCCTGACGCCATCTTTTGAACTGCTTCATTGAAGTGTGCTGCTCGATAGGATCTATATTAGCAAATCGTTTTAACTTCAACCGTCCATCCCTCCTTCGCATTCATTTCTTGTTTTATTAAGATACCAAGCCAGCGGTACTCAATGCAAATATGTTATTTATGCGAAATCATCCACGCACCCGTATGACAGTCTATCCAGAAATGTGAATTAGAGACAATCTCTCGTTTCATCGTTCGCATCCTAACATAAAATCAGTTACACTTGGTTATAAAGCATTTACACATAAGATTACGCTTTCGACGCAGCATTTGTTACATAAATGAAGCAGATGAGCGTCTAAATATCAATTAGCCCAGGAGGTTTCCTTATGAAACTAATTTCAATAGAACCAACGCCGAGTCCCAATTCCATGAAGCTGAACGTCGATGAGATGCTCCCTCGCGGACGCAGACTCACCTACAAAACGAGTGAAGCAAGCGACGCTCCTGAGCTGCTTCAGCAGCTTTTGCAAATAAACGGAGTGAAAAGCTTATTCCGTACAGCTGACTTTATTGCGCTTGACCGCAAGCCTGGAGCAGATTGGGCAGCTATACTCGCTGAAGCAGGACAATTGCTGCAGAAGGTTGCTGATGGCGACAACGGCGAGAGCGGCGGGAAAGGACCTTCAACTAGCTTTGGCGAAGCACAGGTGCTCGTTCAAATGTATCGCGGCATTCCGATGCAGGTGCGCGTAAGAATGGGAGACATCGAGGCACGTTCAGCGCTTCCGCCACAGTTTGGCGAGGCAGTTAACCTTGCCGCTGGCTCTGGCATGATTCGCGAGCGCAAGCTGGAGGAGTTTGGCGTTCGCTACGGAGAGCCCGAGGAAATTGCAGCTGAAATTGTACGCGAGCTGGAAGCTTCCTATTCGAGTGAGAGATTGGACACTCTTGTGCAAGCAGCTATTGAGCAAGGGAATGCTGGTGCTGAAGGAGAAGCTCCAGCTGTCGTAAGGCCAGCTCCGCTAACTTTTGAACAAGCGCAAGAGCAGTTCGCCTCACCGGATTGGCAGGTTCGTTACGCAGCATTGGAGAGATACGTTTCCGCTATAGAAGGTTTGCCTTTGCTTGCACAAGCGATAAAGGATGAGAACACATCCATTCGTCGTCTTGCCGTTATCTATCTTGGCGATCTGCGAGCGCCTGAAGCGCTGCCGTATTTGTTTATGGCGCTGCGTGATTCCTCAACATCCGTTAGAAGGACGGCTGGCGACACGCTGTCTGATCTTGGTGATCCCGCTGCGGTTGGACCGATGATTGAATCGCTCCGTGACAAAAACAAGCTTGTCCGCTGGCGCGCGGCACGCTTCCTCTATGAAGCAGGAGATGAATCTGCGATCGATGCGCTGCGTGAAGCCGCAAACGATAATGAATTTGAAATTCAGCTTCAAGCCAAAATGGCGCTTGAACGTATTGAACGCGGTGAAGAAGCCGCCGGCTCTGTATGGCAGCAAATGACCGCAGCGAGAAAAAATGAGCAATAATTGATTTACTCCAATAGGAAAGGGGGTGCAGAAATGCACCCCCTTTCCTATTGGAACAAAATGAGGTGCAGCCCTCTGCACCTCATCCTATTATTTCGTATATTCCAGCTGAAGATTAACAAGAAGTGATTGATCGCCAGCATAAGGCTCATAGCTTGCCCGATAGCCAACTGCTACGTTTATACGTTTGAAGGCAGCCTTTAAAGCTGCTGGGAATTGATCACCTTGCTCATATCTGAATGACAGGCTCCCTGCCTTGGAATCAAGCGCCGATTGTATAACTTGATTCAGCTGCGCTGAGCTTGATACCGTATATTCCGGTTCAAGCCAGTGCAGGCCAAGTGCGATCTTCAGCCTGCTGAAGCGGCTGCGCTCCGTTTGCACCCCTTGCTTCTCCAACTCACGAATCGTATCCGCATAGGAGACGTTTGCAGCAGGATAAGTTCTAGTCCACTGGTGATCAACGCGCAGTTCCTCATCCGTTCTCAAATAATAGTTATAACGAATCGTACTCTCGCTTGGCGAAACTTTTTGTGCCGTGATTTGGCTTCCTGCTGATGCTGCTGCGACCGGATCATCCCAGGTTAGATCCAAATGGTACCAAACACCGTCTACCTGCACCATATTCCATGCATGCTCGCCCGTATTCACAGTACCCTCTGCGATTAAAACCGTCAGTCCCGCTTGCTTCAGCATTTTATAGCCTAGCAATGAGTATCCTTGACACACGGTTTCTCCGAGTGTCACCGCATCATAAGCAGTGTAATGCTTCAATGTTTTATCATACTCCACATGGCTAACGACCCAGTCGTGAATGGCTTTTATTTTCTCATGCTCATTCATTCCCGGCTCTATTATAGATTGGAGCGCCTTTGCAACGGTGCGATCTACAACTGCCGTTTGTTCCAGTGTCTCGCGGTATCTGGCTTCCAGAGCAATCGTCGATTTATTTCCCCAGCTGCGAATGGTGTAGATGTAGGATTCAAGAATGTAGGCTGAATAATCATCATGCTTTAAAGCAGCACGAATGACCTCTGTCATTTTCTTCGATAGTTCCTGCTTGTCCCCCGTGTATGTCACTGAAAACCGCTCGGACCTGGCTTTGAAATGTTTAGCAAGCTCGAGCTCCAAGCGCTCCATCTTATTCGTTTCATCCAAGGCGGCCACCTCCTCCGACTCTGCTGCCGCCGGAAATAAATCCAGCTTGAGGTCAAGACAAAATGCAGCTACTACGATAACAACAACCACCAACAATTTAGAAGCTACTCTACGCATTCGAACCTCCTTAACAATAAGTGAAAGAAAGCGACCATTTATCGGAAACTTCTTCACATTTATATTTTCAACTAGAAGGGATGCCCGCTTATACGTTAGCAGCCTTGTAATCAAACTGTAATATTTCTCTCATCTTGGTTTCATCTTATGCTTATATAATAAATTCATGACCCCCCTTTATTATATATTCTCTCTTGAAGCCTGCAGCCTCGTGCCGCGGGCTTCCTTTTTGATAGAAGCATACTCCATGGATTCCAGCAAAAAAGGAATAACCTTCTCCCAAAAGCTAGAATCTTGCTCGGAAGTGCTATGTCCTTTGGTCGATACGAACAGTGTTTGAATCAGATGATCTGGCAATTGCTCTTTCAGCTGCTTCAGATCCTCCGCACTAATAAACTCATCACCATTCGAATGAATCATCATAATCGGTGTACGGCCAATGTCGGAGCTGCCGGCATGTTTAGCTATTACAGCAGGAATGCTGGCCTCTTTAAACTGCGACCACGATATGCGTGAACGAATTAGCCATATCATCGGAATCAGATAGGCTAGCGGGAAAAGCGGCAGTTTTTTGCGTCGCAATTCCGATTTCATCATCGTATCGAAATGGACGGGCATTGAATCCGTTACGACCGCTCTCACCTTCATGCCTTGATCAAGCGCAAGCAGCGCTCCAAATCCGCCAAGAGAATGACCTAGTATGGCAATTCGGTCTGGATCCATACCTGGCAAACTTTTGGCTGTATCAAGAGCAGCGAGCACATCATCCCGAAACATGAGCGCGGAAGGCGCAGAAATCGAATCGCTGTTGCCGTGGCTGCGCGCATCATACATCAATATAGCGAACCCTGCTTCATAAATCGGACGCGTATACCTAAGCACTCTCGTCCGATTCGACCCCCAGCCATGCGCAATAATAATAAGAGGCGCAAGTCCGTCCTTTAACAAGTCGTTGGAAGCAGGCTGAAGCAGCCAGCCTTCCAGCTTAGAGCCATGATTAGTGAACGTTAAGGATTGCCACTGCGTGTCGACAAGAGGAGTCTCCGCATTCATAATCTTTCGTGGCTTCTGGCTGCGCGCGCCCATTTGCCAGATTAGCGCTGCAAGCAGCAAAACAATAATAAAGAAGATGATAACGATCCATAAGACAACATCCATGAGATAACCTCCTTGCTCTATAACTTGCTTACGATATCTACGAATTGCCGTGCTCGTTCCGTTACTTGAGCGAATTTCCCTTCGCGAACCCATTCCAAATTAACGAGCTTGCTGCCCATTCCAACAGCATTTGCTCCTGCCTTAAAGTAATCTGCAATATTATGTAAATCCACTCCGCCAGTAGCAATCATCGGAATATCGTTTAAAGGTCCGCGAATTTCCTGCAAGTAACCTATGCCGAGCGTGCCCATTGGAAAAATTTTTACAGCATCCGCTCCTGCCTTCCAAGCTTTCACAATTTCAGTCGGTGTCATAACACCGGGCCATACAGAGAGGCCGTGCTCGCGGCCATATGCAATAACTTCCTCATCTAGGTTAGGCGATATGAGATATTGGGCACCTGCCGCCACAGCCTCCTTAGCAAGGTCTACATCCGTTACTGTGCCGGCACCTACTGCAGCTTTTCCATCAAACTTCGAACGCCAACGCTCTATCATAGCCGCTGCTCCGCCCGTGTTCATTGTAATTTCCATCATATGAATGCCGCCGTCTATTAAAGCCTGCGCTGTATCATCTGCATGCCGATCTTCAATTCCTCGTAAAATGGCTACGATTTTGTGCTGCAAGAGCAGCTCCAGCATATTGCTCATTTGCTTCTCCTCCGACTCTTATAATCATTTATTCCCAAAATTGCTTTAAAATGCGCAAAAATAAATTCGGAAACGGCAGCGTGTCCATATCTTCCTTTGAAATCCATCGGTAAGTGCCCGGCTGCTCATTATGTTCCTCAGTAGAAACATCTATAGCTGCCGCATTTTGATTCACTTCATAAGAGGACGCTGCCTCCGCAGCAATAGCTGCGTTGTCCGATGCAGCTGCGATGTCTGCGTCTACAGCTGAATAAGGCGTTTCACCCAAATCGGCTAAATAAAAACGCATTTTCCAATGAATATGACTAAAAATATGATCAGCATCTGTAAACCAGCTGCGCGGACGAATAAGAAGTCCTGTGTCCTCATCAAGCATGCGGCTGATCATCTCGGCGAGCTCGCCCTGCTCCTTCGGCGATGCTTCATCCAGCCAGTTCACCTTATCCGGCGGCAGCAGCAAATGAGGAAGCTCCCACATCTGGGCGAGAAGGCCTGTAGCTGGACGCTGCCTTACGAGCACTTTGCCGGCATTTTCTCCGCTGCCAACAACGATCGCTGCCGCCCTAAACTCTGGACGAGGAGGCTTCGCCTTCGTCTTGATCGGCAATTCCATTTCTCTGCCTGCTAGTCTCGCCTCACAATGCTCCATTACAGGGCAAGGCAAACAGCTTGGCGATTTCGGCGTACACACGAGAGCACCCAGCTCCATCAGCGCTTGATTGAAGTCACCAGCGGCGCCTTCTGGAATAAGCGAAGCAGCCAGCTTCTCAATGCCTACTCGTGTAGAAGCTTTTGCGATATCATCCTCCAAGCAAAAATATCGCGAGAGCACACGCATCACATTACCATCAACTGCCGGCTCTGGACGATTAAATGCGATGCTCATAATAGCTCCGCTAGTATAAGGGCCAACGCCTTTCAATCCAGCAACGGACGCTTTATCATCTGGGACGATTCCCCCATAACGCTGAGCGACCTCTTTGGCACCTGCTTGCAAATTGCGGGCACGCGAGTAGTAGCCGAGTCCTTCCCAGCTTTTGAGCACTTCCTCCTCAGGAGCTTCAGCAAGCGCTCGTACTGTGGGGAATTTACTCATAAATTGGTTGTAATAGGGAATGACAGTGTCTACCCTCGTCTGCTGCAGCATAATTTCAGATACCCATACCCGGTAAGGATCTTTATTAATCCTCCATGGCAAATCGCGTTTGATAAGCCGATACCAATTTAGCAGCTCTGTGCTAAAATACGTCTTTACATCTATTTCTCCCATTAGCTTTTCTCCTCGTTCATTCTTGTTGTAAGCGTCTTTCGATTGGTTCCGGTATTTTTTCCAATCCGTCTATACTGAACCGGCGTGATGCCTGTATATCTTTTGAACAGCCGAGATAAATAATGATTTTGCATGCCAACCTGCTTCGCAACAACGGCTACAGGAAGCTCTGTTTCCATAAGCAGCTGCTTTGCTATCGCGATGCGGCGATTCGTCACATATTGGATCGGCGAACAGCCCATGATGTTTTTGAAGGATGTAATGAAATAGTTTGGATGAAGAAAAGCAAACTTTGCTAGCTCCTCAATTTGTATATTCTGATGCAAATTTGCTTCAATATAGGCGAGCACTTCATTCCATTTTACCTCAAAATCCGATTGCTGAAATGTTGTTCTCTGCACATGGCTTTCTTCTAAATAATAGGCAAGCAGCTCCAGAAGCACCGACTTTAACCGCAGCTCTCGTGTAATCGATTTACAATGCTGATATTCGTTCATTTTTATAAAAAGGTTTTTCATCATTTCTTTGTCTTTCACATAAACAAATGGCGGAAGCTGCAGCGCATTTATAACTTGAAAATCGCTAAGCTCCAAACGGAAATGGCACCAATAAAGCCCAAGCTTCTCATTTCCCTCTGTACCAAAAGATTGTTTTGTACCCGCTGGCAAAAAATAAAGAGTACCCGGCTGTACGAAATAGGTGTCATTTTGTATGTTAAGCCGGGCTTCTCCCTTGACTGTATAACCGAAACGAAAAAAATCTGGCTCGGTTTTTTGCTCGAACCAGCCCGGCTCAAATTCGTTATAGGCAGTCATAATAACCTCGGCTTGAATGTTGTTCAACTGATTTTGCAAAATACTTTCTATTGTCGGTTTCATGAATTCTCCTATAAGTAAAACTGAGATATAATAGTTATATCTTCTCTCTAGTGGTTAACATCTTCTCTATTATACGAACTAACGATTCAAATTCATATGGAAGTCTTATGAAGACCCTGAACAAGACCGAATCTTCTATAATAAACAATTAATGAAAGGATTGCTATATATGAATCGGAACCGAGGTTTTTCTATCGCAATAACATTCTTTTTAGCTGTGATACTGCTAGCGGGCTGTGGAGGCAAGGAGAACAGCTCGACTGAGAAAACCAACGCGATTAGCGGGCCGGAGGAAGTGATTTCGGTTTATAAGGCCAATTGCGTCAGCTGTCACGGAACCGGGCTTCAAGGCAGAGTAGGCCCGGCAACAAATCTCCAAAAAGTTGGAGAGCGCATGAGTGCTGCTGATATTACGAAACAGATTGAAGAGGGCGAAGGCTCGATGCCTGCTTTTAAAGAGCGTCTGACTGCTGAAGAAATTGCTGGGCTCTCTAATTGGTTGGCAAGCAAAAAATAACAAAGGCTTAGCGAAAAAAAAGGATGCCTGAGCAGATTATGCTGCTCAAGCATCCTTTTTTTCTTGTTCATGTTCGCTTAATAGCCGATATGATGGCCGTTTATTTTTGGAGAGCTCATGAAATGAAGTGCCGCTTGGCCGGCGTAGGTCCAATGCGTTTCACCCATTTGGGGATGCATCGGAAATAAATCACCCTGTACAAGCACTAGATCTCCGCCCCAATCGTCTGAATACAACCCGTCGAATTCAACCCATTGTCCGGTTTTAAACCGACGATTCGTTTTTTGCAGCCGCTGCTCCTTCATTGTCGACATCCCCTCTCGACTAGCTAACTTGGTATATTACATTCCAAGTATAGGCAAAAGGTTACTCCGATATCCGTTCCGCAACAGCAAAAGCGGAAGCAAGCTTTCGTTCATGTGTAATCGTAACATGAATTCGAACAGCCTCTCTGCTAAAGCCTAGGCGATTCCAAGCTGCCACCGTTAAGCTGCACTCGGGTTTGCCGCAGCTTCCCCGCAAAATTTCGATGTCTGTGAATCCTAATATATTCCCTATTCCACAGCCAAAAGCTTTCACAACCGCTTCCTTCGCAGCGAAACGTCCAGCCGTGAATTGATAAAGCCGCTCGCCTGTATACTCCGAAGCCAGCTCTCGCTCGCCCGCAGACAGCACCCGCTCCAAAAACCTTCTGCCTGTGCGGCCATCCACTATTTTCGCGATTCTTGTAATATCTGATAAATCATGTCCGATGCCGATGATCATGCTAACACCCGCCTTTTCCCTGATGGTGAGATTAGCAGAAGCATGAAGCGAAGTCAAGCATGGACATGTCTTTCCCTCTTATTTTGCAGTAACAACTATTCCGTTAGAGAGTCGCCTATCGCTCGCTCATAATGGAAATTGTTTCCTTTCTCGTCTTTTACATCAACTGTAATTAACCCTTTTTTCTGATCATCGATAAACTCACCTGATGAACGATACGTATATTTCGTAAAGCCTGGAAATTCAAACATCTCTTCCCCCATCGGCTGCAATTCCAGCGGAATTACAATTTTGTTTCCTTGCTCGGTTTCCTTTTCCGCTTCCGCTTGATTCGAGTCTATCTTAACAGCTACTTCCGCGGATAAAGGCGTTCCCTGATCTTCAGGAAGCCACAAATCAAGGCGTACAGCCTGATCCCCAGTCTGATCATTCTCCGAAATACGCAAACTCATATGCGCCTGCTCACCCATCACATGCCAATAAATCGGTTCAGCCAGCTTTGACTCCACGCGTGCTTCCGGCGGAGAAGTTGTCGACAACCAGCCTGCCAGCACGAATAGAGCAACAGCAAGCAGCATCTCAATTCGGATGCCAACTAGCAAACCTCTTGCGGCGCTCGCTTTCGCGATTTGCGGCATGAATACGAGCTTATGAAGTGCTGCAATGACGACGACAAGCAGCATGAGAATGGTTTTGGCGAGGATTAGCTTGCCATACGCTGTAGTGAGCAATTGTCCCCATTCTGAGAGCCTAGCAGCCGAAAGCCATATTCCGCTAATCAAAATAACGATCATGCTTGGCAGCGCCCACTTTGCGAAACGCACAGCCGCTTGGTTCAAGAGCTCCACAGCATTTCTATGGAAAGTTAATGACAGCAAACCCGCAAGGCCACCAAACCATATTGCGGCAGCAGACATATGGACCGTATGGGTCACTATTCCAAATACGACATCGGTTAAAGCAGCATTCGCATGGCCTGTGAGCGGGAAGCTCACTATCAATGCCGCTGCAGCTATCCATTTAATCATATTCGCCCATCGTCTCTCCCGAATAGGGGCAAATGCGAGAAGAAGTGCGATTAAAGCAAGCCCAACTCTTAATGTCGCTATCTTTCCAATCATTGTTCCATTAGCTAGTGCATAGATGGATACACCGCCGAATTGGTCTGCAAGCATCGACAAGCGAAGCAATCCGGAAACCAGCCAAATAAGCGCCGCGGCTCCCATCACTAGTCTCTCGGCTCGGACGGAGAAACCAAACGGTGCCTTAGATTCATCATCTCTCCAGATGACATATCGGAAAAACAATATTCCAGCGAGAATAACAGCCGTCAAAATATCGAGTATGCGCATCAGCACCATGAAGCCTTGGCCACCCGTATGATCGTGCTCGGCCTCTCCAGCGCCACTGTCGCCGCTGTGATTGCTATGGCTGCTGTGATCATTAGCCGTATCCTGTTCGATCTGCGGAGCAGCATTATCATCTTCCACAGCATCCGCATCAACATCTTTTGTATTTGTATTTGTATTTGTATCCGGCTCTGCTGTCTCCACCTCTTCACTGCTTGAAATCGTGGGAGACGGGGTAGCTGCCGTCCCTTCACTGACTTCTATAGCAGTCGGAGTGGGCGATGCAGATGGCGTAGGCGTTATATCCGGCTTCTTTGTAGGCTTAGGTTTAATTGTGGGCTCTGGACTCTTTGTAATTACTGGTTTGTCAGTCACTTTTGTTTCATTTCCAGAGCTGTTCCCTGTATTACCAGCAGAAGCACCGTCCAGTGAAACCGTATCATCCGGTTTCACAGCCTCAAGCTTCACGCCTACCGCAAATTTAAAGGAACCGTCTGTTATATGAGAATCAAGCGATAACACCTGCCAGCTTACTTCATAAATGCCCTTATCCAGCTTAGGAATGGTATAAACAAGCGTAAGATCATCATCACTGCTTAACTTGCCAGTAATGTCAGTGCCGCTACTGCTTTTTAGTGAAATATTACTTAGCTTCGTATCGATTTTCTCTGTAAATTTTATTCGAATGGCAGGCGGAGCTTCCGCCAGCTCCGCATCCCCATAAGGTGTCGATTGCGCAATATAGGCATGCGCCGAGACGAAGCTCGGCAGGCATGCCCATATTATTACTATTGCAAATATCAATCTTATTTTTTTCATCTGCAATCCTTATTTCGTATAAATGGCGACAGCTGCTTGATTACCGCCTACGGCAGGGAAGTATTCAACAGAAGCACCAGCTGCCTCAGCTGCGGAACGAAGGGTTACAGCACCTGTGCCTTTATATGCTGCGTCTACGTATTGCTTAATGAACGCTGCATCTACTTTCGTCGTACCGTTTGAAACGGTCAAACTGCTTACAGCTACTACGTTTCCGTTTACGTAAATTTGTGGTTTAGCAGACACGGCGCTGCCTGGGAGCTTCACTGATTTATTTTGAACCGTGAAAGTCATTGTAGCTTCGTAATTTGTTGCGCTGTATTCGCCTTCCTTAGCTTCCGTAGTGCTTGGCTTCGCACGTACTAAGTAATAATCGGCAGCACCCGTCGTAAATGAAACCACGCCCTTATCATCGGTCTTCAGCTCCACTGCTTCAGAATTGCTGCGACGAATAATATCAACGGCTGTATTAGTAAGCGGTTTGCCCTTTAGAAGCAGCTCAATCGACACTTTTTCACCCGGTGTAACTGCAGCAGGATTGAACAAAGGGATGAGCTCCGCTCGATCCGGGCTTACTTCCTTAGAGAAACCTGTAAGTGCTTTAACCCGATCAATAACAGGAATATCGCTAATCGCTACGAATGATTTGGCACTGCGCAGCGTACGAGTAGCAGCGTCTGCACCTTTGTACACGCTGTCTGCTTCGGTTGATATAATATACGCGCCTGGAACATTTGATTTAAATGACGCAACAAAGTAATTATTTAGCGCTGGCGTTGTTTCCGTAGCTGGCTCTCCAGTGTAGAAACGAGTGCCTGTAATATCTGACTTCTGCCCTGCCGGCGTAGTCACATATACTTTTGAAGTGCTGCCCCACTGCCCTTCCAACCGATAGCTCTTGTGCTCGTTGGAGTGGTTTCCATACATAAGCTCAACATAGGAAACTTGACCAGGCGCTACGATTGGTGCACTCGTCTGAGACCAACCGTCATGCGCAAATACTGGAGCCGCCGCTCCTAGAGTCAACATAGCTGCCAGTGCGACTCCTGCGATTTTTTTCTTAAGCTTCATAAAAATACCCCCATCGATTTGGATTCACTGTCCAAATTGTATCAATGGGGGAGCTGCATCACATGACTCGTTAGAGCTATATAGTGGTGAACGATATGTGAATCATGACTATGCAATTATGGAAAGTGTAGCTTTCCTTCCGTCTGAAACGATACGCAACTCGTTTAAGTTCTATATTCACTAAAATCAACTGAAAGGCCATTGATTAATTTCTCACTGCTGCCTTCTCCATCAACATTTAGCTCAAGTACGCTCTTATCATGGCTCATATACTTCACACTAAGCCTTTCCTCAGCAGACCAAGCTGGCCTATTGTTTTTTGCCTGTTCCACAAATTCTTCATAGCTGCTTATGCCATTCTTCAACGCATCGTTATGGCTGATTACTTCGACAATTACGCCGTTTTCCGAACCTTTGCTCGTCACGATAGAGCGATCCGAACGTTGTTCCAGCTCATAAGGCTGCATGACATAAACCGCCAAAAACACATTCTCTGTCTGACCAACAAGCATGCCCGGCTCTTGCTGCCAATCCATACATGGCAATAACCCGATAATCGTATTGTCTTTGTCTGGAGGAATCGGATATAGAGCCATTATTGTGTTTTTGTAATAAAGAACTTCCGTAAACTCGGTTTGATGCCGCAAATCTTCAACCGCATTCGCCTCTGCCGGATGGAAGAAGTAGAGTTGATTCACGCCGTTTTGCAGTCCCAATGGCAAAGAAATATCCCAGCGATGCTGCTCATTGTCAAACTCCGAGAATCGCTCCCACATTCCGCCCGCTGCAAAATCCGATGTAATGTAGGCATAGCTGTGAAGCATGCTTGCTCCTTCATCCGTTAGCTTCGTAATCGCCTTTTTCACCTCAGTTGGCTCACTATGATTAAGCGCTGTACGACGAGCTGTTTCAGGCGCCTCGTAAAATAAAAATCCTGCATACTCCGTCCGCGGCATTTGCTCTGGAAGCTCGAAATCACCGAATTGCACATAATCATGCAGAACGTTGCTATCAAGCGGCATGTCATGCTTCTGACCGCGGCAATGAGCACCGACAAAGGCGCCTTTCAAATAGAATGCAGCTCGCTCATTCCAGAGAAAATCAAGCACATCGGCGAGTTCTTGTTTAATGGCTGCGTCCTTTATTTCGTACCAAGCACAAGTGAATGCCTGCACCCAATGCCAGAACCAAGGCAAGCTGTTGTATTCGGACATGCCATACTTGCGAATATGGGCTAATGTAAGCTGAAGATTGCTGCGACCATCCTCCAGCAAATCAGCATCGGCAAACATTTGTCCAAAAATCAGCTTTGCAGCTGTATATTTTGCATCGTGATGACCAAATACATTTTTATGATGGTAGAAGCCGCTTCGATAAATATGGATAAGGGCAGTATCAAATGCTTGGATTAGCTGTTCGTTAAAAAACGTCCTATAGCGTCTCGCAAAAAATGCCATCAAGCTCCCCATCAGCTCTACGGGCAACGTATTTGGCTTGGAGTCCTTCGGAACATCCTCTAGTCTAAGCGGCCAATGTCCATAAGTATCGCTTTCTACATCCTGATCTTGCAGCGCAAGCACCTCTAGAAGCACAGATTCCGCAGTTCGTTTAGCAGCCTCTCTCTCAAACGGCAGTTGTTCTGAGTTATCAACTGCAGCTGCAAGCAAATAGGAAGCATAATAAAAGTTATCGCGTAAATCGTGGTGGAACCATAAACCGCTGCTTAATAATGGCTGGTTATGGGCTGCAATTGCTATTTTTTGAATAATCTCTTTTTGCTTAGCTGTAAAGCTCATTATACGAATCTCCTCAATTTACCTTTTTTCTTCTAATCATATATAATTTGAATAATAAGAGATACCTCTTCATTATTTTTTTAGTTCAAAACTACAATCATTTTTTCGAATAAGGAGGACATTTTATGTTCAGAAAAAAAATCCCTCGTTAATCTCGTGGTCCGCCTCGACTCCTCTCTTTACATGATGAAGCTTATATAAATGGAGAGGATGATGGCAATGTGGCCAAAAATCGTTGATTGGAAAGAGCTGCGCTTTGGCGTGGAAATTGAGTTTGTAGGCGGAAATCCAGAAAGCTTGGAGCTGCTGCCTGGTTGGGTTATTTCTTTGGATGAGCGGCAAATTGATGCACAAGGTATGGAATCAGGCAGTGAGCTTAAGCCGCCTCCGATCTTGTGGGAAGACCGTGAGCAAATTCAGATCATGTTAAACAGGCTGAGGGAACAAGGAGCAACAGCCAATTGGAGCTGCGGACTCCATGTTCATATTGGTCTCGAACCATGGGGAGAAGATGCTGTCCTCCCGCTTATAGACGCCGCACTGGAATATCAACAAACGATTCAAGCGCTATTGAATACGAGCGAGCACCGACTGCTGTTCTGCCCGCCCGTTACTCCAGACATGCGTGAGAGCTATATTGCAAATCCAAGCGATGAAGCCGTTCTCCATGTAGGACGTCCGCAATCTCATCGTTGTGGAATAAACACAGCGGCTTGGTTTGATATAGGCACGGTGGAAATTCGTTATGCAAATGGCTCAGTGAATGATGAAGAAATTCTCCGTACCATTGAGCTGTGCTTGCGATTCGTAGCAGCGATAGGTGCCGGCCGTAAGCTTTCAACCGATCCCCTAAAAATGGCTCTTGAACTTGATTTACCTATTGATGGTTATCCTTCTGATTTACCACCGCCACAATGGTATCAAGAAAGGTGCTGGCTGGAGGAAGCTCTCATTCCCATCTTGACGCCGCTGGCAGCCGAACTTGTACCGGGTGGAGAAATTCATCATATCGTACCTGTTCAAGATGGTATTATGGTTGCTATTGAGAAATCTGGAGAACACCTATTTAAATTTGTGCTAAAGCCTGCTGCCCAGAGCTGGACAGTTGTACGTCAAGTTGAATCATAAATCAAAAACCCTTCCGCCGCGTTTCGGTGGAAGGGTCTTCTTACTTTTTAAAAATAAAATATCGATCAACAATTATGGCAAACATAACGCCTACGCTGTACCTGATCAAATCCACGGTCAAAAAACCGCTCCCGAGCACTAAAGCTCCAATAAACGTCCTGCGAATCTCATTAATCCAATCCGCCTGGTAGAGCTGACTAAACTCGATGCCAAAACAAAAGATGAGGCTAGCGCCAGCAGCCCAAAACAAGTTTTTGTGCACCCCTATGGTACGGAAGCCATAATAAATCATGCATGCCCAAAGCGCATCGCCAAAATGCTCTGCAACAAACCCAGGCAGCGAATCTGCAAAGCTCCTTGAGCTGTAGCCAAGCACCATCGTTATAACAACCGCAATCGCGTATCGTATTCTCGGTTTCATTTGATAATCACCTGCTTAAACGATTTTGCAGATCGATTTGGATTTGGCTGTGGATCTTGTCCCAGTCCAAGCTGCTTTTATTAAACAGCATTTTATCGATCGGCAACTCGTTTAGTATCGCTAATTCATAAGTCTTTCGCAGCTCAAGCACCTCGAGAAGACCTTGAGTTCCCTTGAGCTCTTTACTTTTGCCGTAGCCCTGCTCCGTGTAATACCAAGTAATAAAGTTTAGCCATTCTGTTGGCCGTTCAGCAATTATTGCAGGAAATGCATGTTTAAAGTCATCCTGATACAAATAGAGCAATACCGGATTCAGCTGCTTAATCAAGCGATTCAGTTCATGAATATAGGTCGATATTTCAACCTCGGAACAATTGTCTCGTACAAGCATGACGGTTAACGGATTTTGCAAAAAACAGCATTCCATTATGTACACTTCATCCCCGTTAATAGCCTGTCTCGAAAAATCGCTCCACTTTTCAATAATGAGCTGCTGATGCCTCTCCAAAGGGAGGTTATATACATCATAATCCCCGAAATATTCACTATTAATCGAATCTGTTTCCTTTAGCAGCTTCCCGTAATATACGATATATCCGTCCGCCTTAGCCTCGGAATGCTTAATGATTAACTGCTGTTGCTCCGTATATTTTTGCAGCATTTGCTTATATTGTTCTTCTGTAAAATAAGCCGCGGAATCATAATCGGCTGGGTGCTCCAAATCCCCCTCCAAAAACAAGCGATTGGCAATATTCTGTTCATCTAATAGCTGCTTCACAAAACGTGCCGTACTCGTTTTCCCTGATCCGGGCAATCCTTCAACAAGGATTAACTTCGTATTATTCATGGCATTCAGCTCCTTTCACAACTACTATATTCTATCTTCCAGCCGTTTCTCCTCCATCATTGGCGTCCGCTTAGCTAATCAAATGCTGCTCCACTGCAACAAAAAAAGACTGTCCCCTGCCGAATTCTCGGTTCAAGGGACAGTCTTTTTACTGCTCGAAGCTTAAAGCAGCTCATTAAATACCCGGAATCGGGGAGCGCTTATGCTCGGTTTTCAAATATTGCTTTTCAAGCTTCTCGCGAGCCTCGTCGCTAATGGACTTGCCTTCGAGATAGTCGCTGTTATCACCATAAGTGATGCCTAGCTCGCCCTCGTCGGTTTGTCCGTCCCATAGGCCTGCCGTTGGCGCTTTGTCGAGCACGCTTTGCGGTACGCCGATATGGGAGGCCAGCTCACGAACCTGCCGTTTATTAAGCGTACTAAGCGGAGTAACATCAACCGCTCCGTCGCCCCATTTCGTGTAAAAGCCTGTAATCGCTTCAGATGCATGATCTGTACCAACGACTAACAGATTAAGGTCGAATGCAAGCGCGTATTGCATAACCATCCGCGTTCTCGCTTTCACGTTGCCTTTGCCGCCGCGGCTCAAATGACGCGGAATGCCTAACGACTTAAAGCTATGCTCCACTTCAATCGCGATTTCATCCACAGCTTCTTCAATATTCGTCTCCGCGCGGTGCTTTAGCTGGAACGCTTCCGCTACTGCATAACTATCCGCAATATCGGATTGCTCGCCATAAGGCTGAAATACGCCAAGCGTCATATACTCGCGGCCTGTTTCAGCGCTAAGCTCATCTGTTGCCCGCTTGCAAAGACCCGCTGCGACTGCGCTGTCAATTCCGCCGCTAATCGCAATAAGCAAACCCGTTGTTCCCGAGTTCGTTACGTATTCCTTCAAGAAATCAACCCGTTTGCGAATTTCCTGTTCCGGATCGATTTGCGGCTTAACGCCAAGTCTTTGAATAATGGATTGTTGTAAGCTCATAGTTACCTTCCTAATTAGCGGCAAAACCGATCGAAAGCGTCTGTCAGATCGGCTGCAATGTCCGATGCGGAACGATTTTCGATCTGGTGGCGCTCGATAAAGTGTACTAGCTCTCCATCCTTCAACAAAGCGATTGAAGGGGAAGATGGCGGATATGGAGCGAAAAACTCACGAGCTTTTGCTGTTGCTTCTTTATCTTGTCCTGCAAATACAGTGTATAAATGATCAGGAGTAATATCGTGTTGAAGCGCATCAGCCACGCCTGGACGACATTGGCCTGCTGCACATCCGCAAACGGAATTGATAACAACAAGCGCCGTACCTTTTGCATTTGGCAATTTTTCTTCTACTTCTTCAGGTGTGCGAAGCTCCTGAATACCAATTCGAGTAAGATCGTCTCTCATAGGCTGCACCATATCTAACATGTATCGTTCGAATGACATCGACATCGAAACACACTCCTTTAATTACTTTATTTTAGCTACTATTATACCTTCCGTAGTCAAAATAAAGCAACCGGAGCGCTCGCACTCCGGCTGTTCTTTTTCAGCTTAAACAGGAGCGTCTTTCGGCTTGTCCAAACCAAATGCCGCATTTTTGTCAGGATGAGTAAATATTCCTCCTTGCGGCTGAAGGCCCTCCTCAAAAATATCTCGATTTTCAGCGGTTAGAAAACCTACATCCTTAAAAGGATGCACCCATTCATCGCCAGCCATTACAGCTGGATCTGTTTCCTCGCTCCACTGCGACAATGGTGAATCCGGAGACTCATATTCATGATCGCCTATAACGATGCCGTGTGAGTTCACAAACGGCGCACGGCTTCCTCGCCCTTCGCGAAACTGAGGCAGAAATTCGATTTCAAAAGGATCTAAAGCGGGATCATCTTTAAGCATTTCATCTTCATTCTTGTGCTCATGATCTGGCATATGAACACCTCCGCACTAAATTGAAGGACGATTAGGTCCATCAAGCTTTTTGTCAAAACCAGCGGATTCGGGTGATTTGCTGTCAGCAGCCGTATTATTTTTAGCCTGCTTTGCTTGCTCAGCCGAACGACCTTTTACCTCATTATGCTGCGTCATTGTGAGCGCTCCTCTCGTCATAAAATGTAACCGCAATTGCCGGTTATCTTTCAGAGGTAGTATGCGCAGCTGGCGCTTTCCTTATAAATCCTGAGATAAACGAACCATATCAACAACCTGTATTCCGTTCTCATAAATCGCTTCCGGATAATGTCTAACAAAGAAGTCTCGGTCAATACTCGTCATTCGAAAGCCGCATTTCTGATACAATGCAAGCTGGGTGACCCCTGAATTGCCCGTTCCAATTTCAATCGTTTTGTAGCCTAGAAGCTTTGCATATGAAATCGCATAAAGTACCATTTGCTTTCCAAGCCCTTGGCCTTGCTTTGACTCGGCTACTGCTACATTTACGATCTCGATCGTCTCGGGCCTTGTTGGCAGCAGTACAAATACTGCAATAATTTCATTGCTTATAACACCTACAAAAACTTCCCCGCGTTTTATGTATTCTTCTACGAGCTTAATCGAAGGATCAGCTAACAAGAGCAGTTCCATTGGGGGTTGTTCGTTTGCTAACAACTTACGTATTTCCATTTCCACTCTAATATGCTCCTTCATTCAACTCGCGCGTTCCTCCGGCACTGTGAAAGTAACGATAAACGCTGTACCTTCACCTTCCTTCGACTCAACGTCAATCCGGCCATTATGGCGCTCAGCGATGCTTAGGCATAACGGCAGGCCAAGCCCTGTTCCTTGCGTCTTCGTCGAGAAAAAAGGCTCGAACAAATGCTGCATTTGCTCTGGAGGTATACCGACACCCTGATCGGCAATCCGCAGCTCAATTTTATTTCCATTATTACGAGTACTAATATGTAATGAGCCCTTATTACCCATAGCTTCCATTCCGTTACGGGCAATATTAAGAAATAGCTGCTTAATTTCTCTGTCGTTCATCATAATTAAAGGTATATCTTCGCAAAGGCTCACTTCAATAGATTGGCCTCGCAAATTCGCATCCGCACTAAGCAGCGGTATAAGTTCATTAACAACATCATGCAGGGAAGTCAGCTCCATGGCTAATTCCCTATTTTGAGCAAGCGATAGAAAATCACTAATAATCATATTCGCACGATCCAGCTCATCGATCACAATCTGAAAGTATTCCTCTTGATTTTTTGGACTGCGCTCCTGAATCAATTGGACAAAGCCGCGAATAACCGCCATCGGATTGCGTATTTCATGAGTGATGCTTGCAGCCATTTGACCTATCAGGCTTAATCGTTCCATTCGCCCAACCTCACTCTGAAGTTGACGAAGCTCCGTTACATCCTGAACGATAAGTGATGCGCCTGCATTTTCAGCATTAACCGATGTACGCATCGAAATCGTCGACAAGAGCAGCATTTTATCGCCGCTAACGTACGGAACGAGTGTGTTCTTCCTGCCGTTTAACGCCTGAGAAAGCAGCTTTATGCAAACATCGCCATGTCCGTCTTGAAAAATAAGCGGGAAGGAGGCGCCAAGCAAGTCCTTCACTTCCGAATCCTTTGAAGGCAGACTGAGAACTGTTTTGGCTATATCATTAAAATGTGTGATTTTGCCTTCACGATCAACAATGACTACCCCAAAAGAAGTCTCATCTATAAATTGCTGAAGCTTCTCCACTTCATTGCTATAATTAACCGACATTCGTTTCACTTCATCATAGAGCTGCTGCTTCTCCTTAACATTTTCGATCATAAAGATAGAGAGCCAGGTTGCCATTAATGATGCACAAACAGAGATCAACTGCACATAAATCATCACATCCGACCACCAAATACCATTAAATAACATAATTCCAGTAACGGAAATAATGTAGTATAGGATCAAAATGGACATGATCACTAAGCCCCTGCGTTTTTTCTGTTCTTTGCCTAAAACAGAGTTACGCTGGAAAGATGGAATCGCATACAACATCAGCGGAACAAAACCAATGACAAAAATGATAAAGTTAATGACTTCCAAGCTGCCTTCGAGCATAGATACTCTTACTGCAATGTAGATGACGGTTAAGACGGCTAATGTTGGCACGCCTCCGTAGAGAGATCCTATTACATAAGGAATGAGACGAAAATCGACTTCATAACCTAATAAATCAGGAGCAGTCACCATACACAATACCATCGATCCACCGCAAAAAAGGCTCATAAAAATAGGTATTCCCTTCCATCTTTGGTCTTTGTCATACCAAAGCTGAAAGGCGAAAACAGGCAATAAGGACACAATGAATTGTAAGAGCAATTCCTTTAACACAGACGTCACGTCCGATCCCCCTACTACGCTCTGAATCTATTCCATATTATGTTTTTTACGTGAAATAGCTTACTATTTGAAACAATCTATTAATCCGATTAAAACATAAAATACATCTATTTACAATTGTTCTTCCAGCCAAGAAACTAGCTCTTGAACAGCCTCTTTCCCCTCCACGTCATTGTGCAACTCATGATACCCGCCATCCCAGCGTCTAAAATAACATTGGTCTCCGATTCGCTCAGCAACAAGCGCGCTTGCTTCAAAGGATGTTACGCGATCAGAAGTGCCGTGCATAAGCAGTAGTGGAACCTGCAGGCTGGATGCATGAGCGATCGCCCACTCGCCGGCAGCGGTAATCTCCATATAGGTTTGGAGAGTAATTTTGGTATGACATAACGGATCTTCCACGATTGGCGCAGCAAGGTCATAGCCAGGACGAAATAAATCGGCAGGATTTAAGCCTGTAGATTGGTGCATCTTCGGGACAACCGCTGCCAATTTGCGTCCAAACCACTCCACAGCTGGATGCGGTTTGAATGCAAGCCGAAGCCAAGGGCTTGTCAGTATGAGTCCACGAATTGGAGGCTGAAGTCGCAGCACACAATTAAGCGCTACATTGCCGCCCATACTGTGGCCGTATAAGAAGATCGGCGTTCCCGGGTGCCGTTTGCCAGCCTCTTCAATCATAAGCGCTGCATCGCTTACAGCTGCTCCAAGTGAATGCAGATGCCCCCGTTTGCCTGAAGAGCGGCCATGGCCTTGCTGATCCAGCGCTATAAGTACAAAGCCAGCAGCAGTAAGCTGAGCAGCTACATGTCCATAACGATCGCCATGCTCCCCCATCCCGTGTACGAGACAGACGACAGCTTTTGTCGCTCTCGTTTCTGACGTCCATTCCCGCAAAAATATTTGCGACCCCTTAGCACCAGTTATGACCCATTCATCTCGCAGCATTCAAACGCCGCCTTTCTTTTGTGGTATTATAATACTACTAATAATATAGCAGGTGGAAAGCAATGCAATATGATGCAATTGTAATTGGTGGAGGCTCCGCAGGACTAATGGCGGGTATTGCTGCAAGCAAGGAAGGCGCTAAAGTGCTTCTCCTAGACAAAGGCGATAAATTAGGACGCAAACTCGGCATATCCGGCGGCGGCCGATGCAATGTAACGAATAATAAAGAACTGGATGAGCTGATCAAGCATATTCCCGGTAATGGGCGTTTTCTTCACAGTACATTCTCCAATTTCAATAACAAGGATATTATCGCCTTTTTTGAAAACCTTGGCATTGCTTTAAAGGAAGAGGATAACGGGCGCATGTTCCCCGTATCAGATAGAGCTAAAACGGTGGTAGATACGCTTGTTAACCAGGTACGCAAACAAGGTGTCAAAATCATACTGAACGCTCCTGTCGATCATATCATGTATGACAATGGAAGGGTCACAGGCGTGCGTACAAAAGCTGGTGAAACATTCCGTGCTCGCAGTGTCATTGTAGCTTCCGGCGGCAAGTCCGTGCCCCAAACCGGCTCAACTGGCGACGGTTATGCATGGGCAGAAAAAGCCGGGCATACGATAACTGAGCTTTTTCCAACTGAGGTTCCGCTTACGTCAAATGAGCCCTTCATTGTAAGCAAGGAGCTGCAAGGGCTATCTCTGAGAGACGTTGCACTGTCGGTTTGGAACCCGAAAGGGAAGCAGATTATTGAGCATCAAGGCGATATGCTATTTACGCATTTCGGTATTTCCGGACCGATTGTGCTAAGATGCAGTCAATTTGTAGTGAAAGCTCTTAAGCAATTTAAGACGGGCAATATTGAGGTTGCGATTGACTTAGTGCCTGATAAAAGCAAAGACGAGGTCTATAAGGAAACGCTAAGACTTTCCGAGCTTGAACCGAAAAAAACGATTAAAAATGTCCTTAAAGGTTATTTGCCGGAAAAAATGATACCCATCTTGCTTCAAAAGGCAGGTTTGCCGGATAGCCTTACTTATGACAATATTCCAAAACAGGACTGGATAGCCCTTTCGCTGCTGATCAAACATTTTCCGATTAGAGTGTATGGCTCTTTATCCATTGAAGATGCTTTCGTAACCGGCGGAGGCATTCAATTAAGGGACTGACCCCCATTTGTGAGACAGGGATCAAAACACCTTCAAGTTTAAACGGCCAGTCGCCTGTAATCAATCGGCGACTGGTTCTTTAGTTTCGTTTGAATACGAATTGCGTTATAGTAAGTGATGTAGTCTCGAACGGTCTGTTCAACGATTGCAGTCGTTGTATGGGTCAACCCTTCGAGGTAGAACGTTTCAGACTTTAGTGTGGAATGAAACGATTCAATGGGGGCATTATCAGCGGGCGTTCCCTTGCGGGACATGCTCATGGTAATGCCTTTTCCTTTTACAGCTTCCTGATACCCATGGGACGTGTAGACGCTGCCCTGATCGCTATGGAGAATCGCACCAGGCACAGCTGGCAATTGATTAAGTGTATCCAGGACAAAGTCCGTATCTTGCGTATCGGATAGACTGCTAGCTACGATCTCTCCGTTATATAAATCGAGGATGCTCGATAGGTACATCATTTTTCCRCCGAATGGTAAATACGTAATATCCGTGACGAGTTTATGCATCGGTGCTTCAGCTTGAAATTGCCGCTTTAAYAGGTACTCAGCTACATAAGCAGGCTGCCCTGTATGCTTTCGTTTCTTGACTCTGACTCGACATTGAAGCTGCTCACATTGCATGATTCGTTGTACGCGCTTGTGATTAATCTTGTGCTTTTTTCGAAGCAGTGCAGTAATCTTTCGGTATCCGTAACGGAATTTATGCTCAGTGCAGAGTTCTCGAATCTCTTCAACCATGCTRTCCAATGGCCGAGTTTYGTTTTTTGCTCTCCATCGGTAATAGGTAGCACGTGGCACACCCAGCCATGCACAAGCTTTGGTGATCGTAACTTCCCCGTGAATCAACTCAACCTGTTCAACTATGATTTTTGGTGACAACTCCTTTCCATTTCCTTGTACTTTTTTAGCACATCTATTTGTTGCTTTAAGAACCGATTCTCCGCCTTTATTTGCTCCAGTTCCGAGGTAAACTCAGGTCCTTTACCAT